>NZ_JBEZED010000045.1:0-39847 GCF_040648675.1 Micromonospora sp. NPDC049101
TTACATTCCGAACCCGGAAGCTAAGCCCTCCAGCGCCGATGGTACTGCACTCGTGAGGGTGTGGGAGAGTAGGACGCCGCCGGACAATCTTCCAGTCGAGGGCCGCCCCATCCGGGTCGGCCCTCGACTGCGTAGCGCCATTGGTGGCGCAATCAGGAAGGATGTACCTGTGAGTTCAGGACCGCAGGGCGGAGACCGTCCCCGTCGCTACGAAGACCGTACTGACGGTGCGGGCGGACGCGACCGCGGCCCGCGCCGCGATGACCGAGACCGGCCCCCGTACCGGGGAGACCGCGACAGCGGTGGCGGCGCCCGCGGCGGATACGCCGGCGGCCGCGACTCTGGTTCCCGTGGCGGCGACCGGGACAGTTCGCGCTCCAGCGCCCCGCGCGAGGGTGGTTACCGTGGCGGCGACCGCGACGGTTCGCGCTCGGGTGCTCCCCGTGAGGGTGGCTTCCGTGGCGGCGACCGCGATGGTTCGCGCTCGGGTGCTCCCCGTGAGGGTGGCTTCCGTGGCGGCGACCGGGATGGTGGTTTCCGCGGCGGTGACCGTCGTGAGGGCGGTTTCCGTGGTGGCGACCGTGACGCTTCGCGTTCCAGCGGCCCTCGTGAGGGTGGGTTCCGTGGTGGCGACCGGGACGGCTCGCGTTCGAGCGCCCCGCGCGAGGGTGGTTTCCGTGGTGGCGACCGTGACGCTTCGCGTTCCAGCGGCCCTCGTGAGGGCGGCTTCCGTGGTGGCGACCGTGACGCTTCGCGTTCCAGCGGCCCTCGTGAGGGTGGGTTCCGCGGTGGCGACCGGGACGGCTCGCGTTCCAGCGCCCCGCGCGAGGGTGGTTTCCGTGGCGGCGATCGCCGCGAGGGTGGCTACCAGGGCGGCGACCGCACCCGCTCCGGCCCGTCCCGTGAGGGTGGTTTCCGTGGCGGTGACCGCGAGGGCGGTTTCCGCGGTGGCGATCGTCGTGAGGGCGGCTTCCGCGAGGGTTCCCGGCCTGGAGCCCCCCGCGAGGGTGGCGGTTTCCGTGGTGGTGACCGCGACGGTGGTTTCCGTGGTGGGGACCGTCGTGAGGGTGGTTTCCGTGGTGGCGACCGGGACGGCTCGCGTCCCAGTGGCCCGCGCGAGGGTGGTTTCCGTGGCGGTGACCGCGACGGTGGCTTCCGCGGCGGTGACCGTCGTGAGGGTGGTTTCCGTGGTGGGGACCGGCCGAGTGGACCGCGTGACGGCGGCGCGCCCCGCGAGGGTAGCTTCCGCGGTGGTGACCGCGACGGTGGTTTCCGTGGCGGTGACCGTCGTGAGGGTGGTTTCCGTGGTGGCGACCGGGACGGCTCGCGTCCCAGTGGCCCGCGCGAGGGCGGTTTCCGTGGCGGTGACCGCGACGGTGGCTTCCGCGGCGGTGACCGCGACGGTGGCTTCCGCGGCGGGGACCGCCGTGAGGGTGGTTTCCGTGGTGGCGACCGGCCGAGTGGACCGCGTGACGGCGGCGCGCCCCGCGAGGGTGGCTTCCGCGGCGGGGACCGCGACGCTGGTTTCCGTGGCGGGGACCGTCGTGAGGGTGGTTTCCGCGGTGGTGACCGCGAGGGTGGTTTCCGGGGCGGTGACCGTCGTGAAGGCGGGGCGCCTCGCGAAGGCGGCTTCCGTGGCGCGCCTCGCGAGGGTGGCTTCCGTGGCGGCGACCGGGACAACTCTCGGCCGAGTGGGCCGCGTGCGGGCGGTGGCTTCCGTGGCGGTGACCGCGAGGGTGGCTACCGTGGCGGCGACCGGGCGGGTGCTTCCCGGGCCGACGAGCGGCCGCGTCGCGAGGGCGAGTTCCGCCGCGACGACCGCGCTGGCGGCTCGGAGTCGTTCGAGGGCGGGCGTATCTCTGCCCCGGCCCTGCCGGACGACATCCTCGCGACCGACCTCGACAAGGACGTTCGCGCTGAGCTGCTCTCGCTGAACAAGCCGGTCGCCGAGACGGTGGCCCGGCACCTGGTCGCGACCGGTCAGCTGATCGACGAGGACCCGGCCGAGGCGTTGGCGCACGCGCTGGCCGCCCGGCGGCTCGCGTCGCGCATCTCCGCGGTCCGTGAAGCGGTGGGTCTTGCCGCGTACCACGCCGGGGAGTGGCAGTCGGCGATCGCCGAGCTGCGCACGTACCACCGGATGAGTGGTCTGCAGAGCCACCTGGCCGTGCTCGCGGACTGTGAGCGGGCGCTCGGCCGGCCGGAGCGGGCCATCGACCTGTTCCGCGGCGCTGACCGGGAGAAGTTGGACCCGGCCGTCGCGATCGAGCTGCTCATCGTCGCCGCGGGCGCCCGGGGTGACCTCGGGCAGAAGGACGCCGCGGTCGCGATGCTCCAGGTCCCGGACCTCACCAGTGAGGCCACGGTGCCGTGGACAGCTCGGCTGCGGTACGCGTACGCCGACGCGCTGCTGGCCGTGGGTCGACGCGAGGAGGCCCGCGAGTGGTTCTCCCGTGCCGCTGACGTGGACACCGAGGGCGAGACCGACGCCGCCGAGCGGCTGCTGGAACTCGACGGCGTGGTCATCGAAGGCGACGACGAGGACGAGGCCGCCGAGGAGATCGCCGCGGGACCGGGTGCTCCCGGCGCGGTTCCGGCCCAGCCGGACGCCGACCTGACCGGCGACGAGGACAACGACGACCGCGACGACGAAGACGACGAAGACGAAGACGACGAAGACCGCGACGACGAAGACGAAGACGACGAAGACCGCGACGACGAAGACGAAGACGACGAGGACTTCGACGACGACGAGCGGGACGGTGCTGTCGGCCGCCCTGGCGACGACGAGGACTCCGTCGACGAGGACTCCGTCGACGATGACGAGGACTTCGACGACGACGAGACCGGCACCGCCACGGCGGACACCGTCGCCGGCGGCGTGACGTCCGGCGACGCGGCGAATGGCGACGCGGCGAATGGCGACGTGGTGAACGGCGACGAAACCGCCCCCACCCGGGGCGACGAGTCCGAGCCGACGCAGCGGTGAACGCGGGCGCGGGGGAGCGGCTGGTCGACGGGTACACGCTTGTCGTCTTCGACCTGGACGGTGTGATCTACCTGATCGACCGGCCGATCCCCGGTGCCGTCGAGGCGGTGGCTCGGCTGCACGACGAGGGGCGGGCGGTGGCGTACGCCACCAACAACGCCTCCCGCCGGTCCAGTGAGGTCGCCGACCTGCTGACGGGGATGGGTGTGCCGGCTCGGCCGGAGGAGGTGCTCACCTCCGCCGCCGCCTCGGCCGAGCTGTTGCGGGACAGGCTGCCCGTCGGCGCACCGGTGCTGGTGGTCGGGGCGGAGGCCCTGCGCGCCGAGCTGCGCGCGGTCGGCCTGACCCCGGTCAGCAAGGCCGACGAGAGTCCGGCCGCGGTGGTGCAGGGGTACGGGCCGCAGGTCGGCTGGGCCGAGCTGGCCGAAGCGTCGATCGCGGTGCGGGGCGGAGCGCTCTGGATCGCCACCAACACCGACCGGACCCTGCCCAGTGGGCGAGGACCGTTGCCGGGTAACGGTTCGCTGGTCGCGGTGCTGCGCACGGCGCTGGAGCGGGACCCGGACGTGGTGGTCGGCAAGCCGGAGTCGGCGCTGTTCGAGACCGCCGCTCGGCGCGCCGACGGTGGCCGGAGCCTGGTGGTGGGCGATCGGTTGGACACCGACATCGAGGGTGCCCGCCGAGCCGGGCTGGACAGCCTGCTGGTGCTCACCGGCGTCCACGGCGTACCGGAGCTGCTGGCCGCCGAACCGCGGCGGCGTCCCACGTACGTCGCGAGGGACCTGGCGGGGCTCTTCGACCCGGCTGCCGCGGTGCGGGTCCCGGGCCCGGCGGACGCCGGCGGCTGGTCCGTGACCGACCGCGACGGCACCCTGGAGCTGGCCGGCTCGGGTCGGCCACTGGACGCGTTGGCCGCGCTCTGCGCGGTGGCCTGGTCGGCACCGGAGCCGGCGCTGCCGTCGATCCGCCCGATCGGCCCGGACGCGGCCCACGCGCTGGAGAGCTTCGGTCTGACCGCCGCCGCCTGACCGGGGTGGTCAGAGAAGCTTGCGGAGCTTCAGCAGGTCGAACGGGTTGGCTTTGATCGACACCCGGCGGGAGGTCACCGCGTTGGTGACGTCCAGGTCGCCGCGGACCAGGGCGAGCAGGTCGTCGCTGGACGTGCTCAGCGCGATCTTGGCCTTGGGGTCGTCGCCGTCGGTCAACTCGACAAGTCGACCGCCGGTGATCCGGCCGTGGAAGGCAGTGTCCAGGTCGGTGATCCGGCAGGCCAGCGTGCGGTCCAGGTCGATCCGTTCGCGCACCGTCTCGGCGTTGCGATCCAGCCGGGCGGCCAGCTCCTGCAATGCCTGCCGGCACTCGTCCACGCTGGCCACATCTCCCCCTCGCTGATCGCCACGCCGTCCTCGGCACCGTACCGCACGGCACGGTCCGGGGTGCCCGGTAGCGTGACACCTGCACACCTCGCCCCGTGGAAGGACTCAGGCATGCAGGACGCGTGGCGCGCCTACCTCGAGCTGGCCATGGGCCTGACGGAGGCGCCCCGGAAGAAGGCCCAGGACGCGGCACGTCGCCTCGTCGGCTCCGGCGGCGCGACCGCCGCCCAACTCCAGGCCCTCGGCGAGGAGCTGGTCACCACCGGCGCCGCCAACCGAGAGGCGTTGACCAAGCTGGTCCGGTTCGAGGTCGACCGGGCCCTCGGCGCGGTCGGGTTGGCCACCGCAGACGAGGTGGCCGAGCTGACCCGACGGGTGCGCGACCTGGAACGGCAGCTACGCGAGGCGCGTGCCGCCGAGCCGACGCACGCACCGACCGCCGGCCCCCGGGAGCAACCCGATCCGACCCTCGCCGCGCCGCCCGGTGACCGTCTCGTGCCGTCCGACGGCCCGGCCGGTGCCCCGGTCTCCGCGCCGACGACCGAGAAGGCCGTGGCGAAGAAGGCTGTGGCAAAGAAGGCTGTGGCGAAGAAGGCGATCGCCAAGAAGGCCGTCGCGAAGAAGCCGGCAGCGACGATCAGCCGGACCGACGACGACACCCCGACCCCGGCGGTCATGCCGGCCAAGAAGGCGGCCCGTCCGCAGCCGCCGGACGCCGCCGAATGAGCCAGCCCCATCCGCCGGCTGGTGGGTCGTTCCCGGCCCGGCCCGGTCCGCCGGCTGGCGGGTCGATCGCCGCCCGGCCCGCCCCTCCCGCAGGCGCCCGGCCCGGCCCTCCCGCAGGCGCCCGGCCCGGCCCTCCCGCAGGCGCCCGCCCCGGGCCGCCGCTGGACGTCGGGGACGACGCGGCGCGGCACCCGGCGGTGGACGCCGCGGTGCGGGCCATGGCCAACGCGGCGACGCTGGCCCCGGCCGACCAGATCGCCCAGTACGAGGCGGCCTACGAGACGTTGCGGGAGACCCTCGCCACCATCGACCAGACCTGAGTGGAACGACCAGGCCTGAGCAGACCGGAGAACCACCCATGGCACGTCGTAACCGGCTGGACGCCGAACTCGTCCGCCGCGGTCTGGCCCGCTCCCGGGAGCAGGCCGCCGCGCTGGTCGAGGCCGGCCGCGTCCAGCTGCGTGGGGTCGTCGCGCGCAAGGCCGCCGCGATGGTCGACCCCGCCGACCCGCTGCTGGTCACCGGCGAGGACCCGACCGAGGAGTACGTCTCCCGGGGCGGGCACAAGCTCGCCGGCGCGCTGGCCGCGTTCCGGGCCGGTGGGCTGCGTGTCGCCGGCCGGCGCTGCCTGGACGCCGGCGCGTCGACAGGTGGCTTCACCGACGTGCTGCTGCGCGCCGACGCCGCCGAGGTGGTGGCCGTGGACGTCGGCTACGGGCAGCTCGCCTGGCCGCTGCGCACGAATGAGCGGGTTCGTGTCCTGGAGCGCACCAATGTCCGTACCCTCGATCCGGACGCGATCGGCGGGCCGGTCGACCTCACGGTGGCCGACCTGTCGTTCATCTCGCTGCGGCTGGTGCTGCCGGCGTTGGCCGGCTGCACCCGCGACGACGGTGACCTGGCGTTGATGGTCAAGCCGCAGTTCGAGGTCGGCAAGGACCGGGTCGGCGCCGGCGGTGTGGTCCGCGACCCGGAGCTGCGTGCCGAGGCGGTGCTGGACGTGGCGGCGGCGGCCGCGCGGCTCGGCCTCGGGCTGGCCGACGTGGCGGCCAGTCCGCTGCCCGGGCCCAGCGGCAACGTGGAGTTCTTCGTATGGTTGCGCCGGGGCGCCGCACCAGCCGACCCGCAGCGGGTGCGGGCCGTGGTGGCGGCCGGGCCGGACGGTCCGACGACGGCCGGCGACGTGCCGGGCGTGGCGGCGGCGGAGGAGGTCGCAGGGTGAACACGCGTAGCGAGGGCACGGGCACGACACGCGGTGGTGCCGGTGCGACGGTGGCGCATCGCCGCCCGGTCGGGCGGGTGGCCCGATGAGCCGGACCGCTCTGCTGGTGACCCACACCGGGCGTCGGCGCAGCACCGAGCACGCCCGGTCGGTCGCGGCCGACCTGATCGCCGCGGGTTTCGAGGTACGGGTGGTGGCCGACGAGGCCGACGACCTCGACCTGCCCGGCGTGGTGCCGGTCGCCGGCCCGCAGGCCGCCGAGGGCGCCGAGATCGTCTTCGCGCTCGGCGGGGACGGCACCTTCCTGCGTGCCGCCGAGCTGGCCCGGCCGGCGAAGGCGCCGCTGCTCGGCATCAACCTGGGCAAGGTGGGCTTCCTGGCCGAGGCCGAGATCGACGACCTGGACAGCGCGGTGCGGGACGTCGTCGATCGCAACTACAGCGTCCACGAGCGGCTGACCCTGGACGTGACCGCCGAGTTCGACGGCGGGCCGACCATCGAGTCCTGGGCGCTCAACGAGATCAGCATCGAGAAGGGCGAGCGGGCGCAGATGCTCGAACTGCTCGTCGACGTGGACGGGCGACCACTGTCCCGCTACGGCTGCGACGGTGTCGTGTGCGCCACCCCCACCGGCTCCACCGCGTACGCGTTCTCCGGTGGCGGCCCGGTGGTCTGGCCGGAGGTGGAGGCGCTGCTCCTGGTGCCGATCAGCGCGCACGCGTTGTTCAGCCGTCCGTTGGTCACCGCCCCGACGTCCACCTTCGTGATCACCGTCGACCCGTTCACCACCCTCGCGGTGCTCTCCTGCGACGGGCGGCGCGTCTACGACCTCCCGCCCGGTGCCCGGGTGACGGTGCGTCGGGGTGCGCTGCCGGTGCGCATCGTGCGGCTGCGGGCCCGCCCGTTCACCGACCGGCTGGTCGCCAAGTTCGGCCTTCCCGTGCACGGTTGGCGTGGCAGCCGCCGGTGACCGCGGCGCACACGCTCGGTGGACGGCGGCTGTCCACCTGACGACATGTCGCCGCTACGGCGGCTGGCGACTAGTGACCTGGTGACAGGCTCCGTCGCAGACTCCGATCGGCCCTCGTCCACGGATGGCGGGCCTGGAGGAGTAGAGGAGCACATCGCATGCACTGGTCCCCACGCTGGCTCGCCGTCGGCGCGGTCGGCGCGTTGGTGGTCGGCCTCGCCACACCGGCGTCCGCCGACCCGCCCGCCCGGCCCACCGGCCCGAGGGCGGGCACGCCCGTCCCCGGCGCCGCGCCCGTTCGTCTCACGCTGATCACCGGCGACCAGGTCGACCTGGTACAGGCCGCACCTGGTCGGGTCGCCGCCACCGTCCGCCCGGGACCCGGGCGCGAGCGGATCGTCTTTCAGACCAGGCAGGTCGACGGCGCGCTGCGGGTGCTGCCCAGCGACGCCCTGCCCTACGTCTCCAGCGGGGTGCTCGACGGCAACCTGTTCGACGTGCAGGAGTTGGCCGCCGACGGCTACGGCGACGCCGCGCAGGGCAACCTGCCGTTGATCGTGCGCTACCAGGAGCCGGCCGCCGGTCGGGTCCGGCCGCTCGCCGGCGCCACCGACGCCCGACCCCTGGAGAGCATCAACGGCGCGGCGCTGCGGGTCGGCAAGGGTGACCTCGGCGGCCTGTGGAGCGCGCTCGCCGGCACGCCGACGACCCGGGCCACGGCCGGCGCGCCGCGGCTGGGCGGCGGCATCGCCCGGATCTGGCTGGACGGGCGGGTCCGCCCGACGCTGGAGCACAGCGTGCCGCAGATCGGCGCCCCGCAGGCCTGGGCGGCCGGGCGCGACGGCAGTGGCGTGACGGTGGCCGTCCTGGACACCGGTGTCGACGCCACCCACCCCGACCTGGCCGGACGGATCACCGAGGCGCGGGACTTCTCCAACAGTGGCAGCGCCCGGGACGGTCACGGCCACGGCACGCACGTCGCGGCCACCATCGCCGGCAGTGGCGCCGCGTCCGCGGGGCTGCGCAAGGGCGTCGCGCCCGGCGCGCGGCTGCTGGTCGGCAAGGTGCTCGACGACGGTGGCTCCGGCTACGACTCGTCCATCATCGCCGGCATGGAGTGGGCCGCCCACTCCGGCGCGAAGGTCGTCAGCATGAGCCTCGGCGGCGACCCGACCGACGGCACCGACCCGATGAGCCAGGCGGTCAACGACCTGACCGCCGAGACCGGCGCGCTCTTCGTGGTCGCCGCCGGTAACGCGGGCGCGGCGCGTACCGTCGGCTCGCCGGGCGCGGCCGCGGCGGCGCTCACCGTCGGCGCGGTGGACCGCGACGACAACCTGGCGGAGTTCTCCAGCCGGGGCCCGCGGCTCGGTGACAACGGCCTCAAGCCGGAGATCACCGCCCCGGGCGTCGGCATCGTCGCCGCGCGGGCCGCCGGGACCACCATGGGTACGCCGGTGGGCGACGCCTACACGACCGCGTCCGGGACCTCGATGGCCACCCCGCACGTGGCCGGCGCGGCGGCGATCCTCGCCCAGGAACACCCGGACTGGGCCGCCGGGACACTCAAGGACGCGCTGGTGAGCACCACGAAGGCCAACCCGGCGCTCACCGTCTTCGAGCAGGGTGGCGGCCGGGTCGACGTGGCTCGGGCGCTCAAGCAGCAGGTGTACGCCTCGGCCACCGTCGACTTCGGACGCATCAGCACCGGCACGGCGCCGGTCGAGCGGACCGTGACGTACACCAACGGCACGTCTGTCGCGCAGACCCTGCGGCCGGCCCTGGAGCTGCGCAACCTGGACAGCGGCGCGGCCGAGACCGACGGGGTCGCCGTCAGCTCCGGCGCGGTGACCGTGCCGGCGGGCGGAAGCGTCGCCGTGGCGCTGCGTGCCGACCCGGCGAAGCTGGCCCGTGGCCCGCACGGCGGCTGGCTGGTGGCGACCGGTTCCGACGGCGTGGTCGTACGCACGCCGGTCGGGCTCACCGTCAACGGCCCCCTGCACCAGGTCACCATCAAGGTGTTGGACCGGCAGGGCCAGCTGACTCTCTCGCCGGGGTTGACCCTCTTCGGTGAGCAGACCGAGTCGGACTACTGGGGCTGGTGGCCGGGCGAGGGCACCCTGCAGGTCGAGGAGGGCACCTACCTGCTCACCGCGATGATCGAGCACGGCGCTCCCCTGGACGAGCAGTTGACCGAGGCCGTCGAGCCGGAGCTGGTCGTCGACCGGGACCTGACCGTGGTGCTCGACGCGCGCAGGGGCACACCGGTGCGGATCGAGACGCCGAAGCCCAGCGAGCAGCAGGCCACCCTCAGCTACTACGTGCACCGGGTGTTGGCCAACGGCCGGCAGATCGACCACGGCGTGATGGCCTACAGCACCGTCGGGCAGGTCAACGTCACGCCGACCCGCCAGGTGCGCCAGGGTGAGTTCGAGTTCGCCTCGCGCTGGCAGCTCGTCGCCCCGATGGTGGACGCGACGGTCAGCGGGGTGTCCGGCCCGTCGGACATCAACCTGCTCGGCACCTCACCGGCGCCGACCGGCCGGCGCAAGCTGCCGCTGGTCTGGGCCGGTGTCGGGACCCCCGCCGAGCTGACCCGGGTGCGGGGCGCCGCCGCGCTGCTCAGCACCGACCCGAACCGTTCCGAGGAGGAGCAGATCGCCGCGGCCGCGGCAGCCGGCGCCGCCGTGGTGCTGATCGTTCGGCCGGCGGACATCTCCGCGTGGACGGTGTGGCGCCCGATCGGGGACCGGCTGCCGATCCCGTCGATGGCTGTCGCGTACGACGACGGGCAGCGGCTGATCGCGGCGGCCCGCAGGGGCCGGGCGACGCTCGACCTGACGCTCACCGTGGACAGCCCCTACCTGTACGACGTGTGGCAGGTGTCGAAGGGCCGGGTGCCGGAGCGCATCGTGCACACCGTGACCGCGCAGAACACCGCCGAGGTGACGGCGAGCTACGGCGACACGGGTGCCGGCTGGGCCACCGAGGAGCGGTTCGGCTGGCGTCCGTGGCAGGAGTACTCCTGGAACGACGACCAGCGCATGGTCCGCAACGGCACCACCCGCAAGGAGTACGTCAGCGCCGGGGACAACTGGTGGCAGCACCGGGTCCAGCACAAGCTCATGTTCCTGCAGTGGGGGCAGCTGGCCGGCGGCCTGACCGAGGCACCCCGGCGGTACGCCGCGGACGACCGGGAGACCGAGACCTGGCACGCCCCGGTGCTCCGGCCGGCCGTACCGGCCAGCGGTGCTCCGGTGCCCACCCGCACCGGTGACAGCCTGGACCTGCGGGTGCCGGAGTTCGTCGACGCGGGCGGCCACTACAGCGTCGCCGGCAACAGTGAGGAGTCGGACACCGTCGAGGCGCGGGTCAGCCGGGACGGCACGCCGATCGCCGACCTGTCCGCAGGGTGGGCCCCGGTGCCCACCACGGCGCAGCGGGCCCGCTACCGGCTGGACCTGACCACCAGGCGGTCCTCGGCCGAGTGGCGCTACGGCACCCGGACCGACACGGCCTGGGAGTTCACCTCGGCCCGGCCGGCGGGTGCCGCCGCGACGCCGTTGTCGCTGCTCCAGGTGGACTACCGGGTGCCGGCCGACCTGCTCGGCACGGTCCGCGGCAACCGGCCGCACGAGCTGGGGCTGACCCTGCGTCAGCCCGCCGGGGTGCCCGCGCCGAGGGGCACCAGCGTCCGTGTGCAGGTCTCCTTCGACGGGGGCGTCACCTGGCGCGCCGCGCCGACCAGGGGATCGGGTACCCGGTACACCGCGACCGTGCCGGCCGGGCGCGGAACGGTGTCGCTGCGGGTGCACGCCGCCGACCGGGCCGGGAACACCGTCGACCAGACGGTGCTCCAGGCGTACGGGCTGCGCTGATCGGCTGGGGGGTCCGCCGTCGACCGACGGCGGACCCCCCACGGCGTCAGAGCCAGCCGCGTCGGGCGACCTGGAACGCCAACCCGGGCCGGGTGTCCACACCGGCGGCGGCCATCAGGTCGGCGATGCGCCGCTGCACGGTACGCCGACTCACCCCGAGCTGGGAGGCGATGGACTTGTCCGGTACGCCGGCCACGAACAGCGACAGCAGCCGCGCCTCGTCGGCGTCCGGCTGATAACCGTCGCCCGGCTGATCCGGTGGATCCGGACGTCGGCCGTCGGTCGTCGCGACGACGAACGGATCGTCGAGCCGCAACGGGGTGGCCACCCGCCAGTGGCTCTCGAAGAGGGCGAGCAGCGCGTCGAGCAGTTGGCTGCGGCCGATCACGGCGGCGCTCGGTTCGCCGCCGTGGCGGTCGGGCACCAGCGGGCAGATGGCGATGCGGGCGTCCACGATGGCCAGCCGGACCGGCAGTCGGTCCAGGACCCGGGCCTGCTCTCCGGCGGCGACGCCCTTGCCCAGGTCGGCGAGCGCGCCCGGTTCCAACAGCAGGTCACGCTCGTAGATCGCCCGGTAGCGCACCCCGCGGGCCAGCGCGTCGAACTCCTCGACGTTCTCCGGGCCGGCCATCGCCAGGGGGTGGGCGCGGCAGAACCAGAGCACCTCGGCGCGTGCCGCATTCTGCAGATCGCGCAGACGGTCCCGCAGCACCCGACCGCCGGTGATCACCTCGACGAGGTGGTCGACGTGGTGCCGGCGCAGCCCGGACCGGTACTCCTCGGCCAGTTGGGTGACCCGTCGGCGGGCCGCCTCCAGGTCCTCCTGGCGACGCAGCAGCGTCGCGCCGAGGGCGACGTCCGGGGCGGTCGGGCGCAGCGGAGCGTCCGGGTCGTTGTCGGTGGGCTGCACCAGGCCCTTGCCGCGCAGCGCCTCGACCTGGGCGACGACCTGCTCACGGGGCCGACGCAGACGACTGACCAGCTCGTCGATGCGGGCCGTGGTGAGCTGGAGCAGGCAGCGGTAGAGCTCCTCCTCAGCCGAGGTCAGGCCGATCACGTCCAACACGGGGCAGAACTGTACGTCGGCTGGGTACCGGGCGCACCCGGGCCCGTCGGCTGGTCAACTGTCGGGCCTCGCGTCTACTGTCGGTGGCTGTGCTGGAAGAGCTGCGCATCACCGGACTGGGCGTCATCGAGGACACCACGCTGCCGTTGGCCGGCGGCATGAACGTCATCACCGGCGAGACCGGTGCGGGCAAGACGATGGTGGTGACCGGCCTCGGCCTGCTCTTCGGCGGCCGGGCCGACGCCGGGCGGGTCCGTGCCCAGCCGGGCCGGGCGGTGGTGGAGGGGCGGTTGCGCCTGCGCGGGCGGGTCGCCGACGCCGTGCACGCGCGGATCACCGAGGCCGGTGGCGAGCCCGACGAGGACGGCTCGGTGCTGCTGAGCCGCACGGTGACCGTGGAGGGGCGCTCGCGCGCCCACGTCGGCGGCCGGAGCATGCCGGTGTCGATGCTCGGTGAGGTCGGCGAGCAGGCCGTGGCCGTGCACGGCCAGTCCGACCAGCTGCGGCTGCTGCGCCCGGCCGAGCAACGCGCCGCCCTGGACCGGTTCGCCGGCCCCGCGCACGAGAAGCTGCTCGACGCGCTGCGCGAGGCGTACACCGGGTGGCGGCGGGTGGTCGACGACCTGGCCGACCGGCGGCGCAACGCCCGCGAACGCAACCAGGAGGCCGACCTGTTGCGCCTCGGCCTCGACGAGATCACCCGGGTCGATCCGCAGCCCGGTGAGGACGACGAGCTGAAGACCGAGGCGCAGCGGTTGGAGCACGCCGAGGGGCTGCGCACGGCCGCGCAGATCGCCCAGCAGTGCGTGGCGGGCGGTGCGGAGGCCGCCGACGAGACCCCGGACGCGGCGGCGTTGCTCGGCACCGCCCGGCGGACGCTGGAGGCGCAGTCCGGCACCGACCCGGCGCTCGGTGAGTTGGCGGCCCGCCTGGAGGAGGCGGCCACGCTCGTCACCGACGTGTCGGCGGAGCTGTCGGCGTACCTTGCGACGCTCGACGCGGACCCGGCCCGCCTGCAGCACGTCTACGAGCGGCGGGCGGCGCTGCGCGCGCTGACCCGCAAGTACGCCGACGACGTGGACGGCGTGATCGCCTGGGCCGATCGGGCGCGCACCCGACTGTCCGACCTGGACATGTCCGACGACCTGCTCGACGAGTTGGAGCGCGAGGGTCAGCGGCTCGCCGTGGAGGTGGCCGACCTGGCCGGGCGGGTGTCGGCCTCCCGGCAGGAGGCGGCGGTCCGCTTCGCCGAGCAGGTCACCGTCGAGCTGGCCGGTCTGGCCATGCCACACGCGCGGATCGAGGTGGCGGTGCTGCCGCGCCCGGCCGGTCGTGCCGAGCCGACGCTGGCGGTCAACGGCGTCGATGTGGGTGTCACGCCGGACGGTGGTGACGAGGTGGAGCTGCGGTTGCTGGCCCACCCGGGAGCGCCGTCGTTGCCGTTGCAGCGGGGTGCCTCCGGCGGTGAGTTGTCCCGGGTGATGCTCGCCATCGAGGTGGTCTTCGCCGGCTCGGGCGGGCCGCCCACGCTGGTCTTCGACGAGGTCGACGCGGGCGTCGGCGGGCAGGCGGCGGTGGAGATCGGCCGCCGGTTGGCGCGGTTGGCCCGCAGCCACCAGGTGCTCGTCGTCACGCACCTGCCGCAGGTGGCCGCGTTCGCCGACCGGCACCTGGTGGTGGCGAAGGACACCGGCGGGGCGGTGACGACAAGCGGGGTGCGGGTGGTGGAGGACACCGAGCGGGCCCGGGAGTTGGCCCGGATGCTGGCAGGTTTGCCCGATTCGGATCTGGGTATCGCCCACGCCGAGGAGCTTTTGGCCGTGGCCGCCAAGGAAAGGCGGCTGTGACGCCGCGTATTGTGAGCGCAAGCACACCGGCTTGTGCCGACGTGTGCTTCCCTGGGTAGGCGGCCCTGCTCAGGCATGTCGCGACAGAAAAGCCTGCCTCACATGCCAGGATGGTCACGATGCGTCTACCCACGTTGCGCCGAAACCGAAACTCCGACCCGGGCAAGGTCCTCGGCACCGCGCGCCTTGATCGCCGAACGAAACGCCTGGTCGGTCGGCTGCGCCCCGGTGACATCGCGATCATCGACCACGTCGACCTGGATCGGGTCGCGGCCGATTCGCTCGTCGCGGTCGGGGTCGGCGCGGTGCTCAACGCCAAGCCCTCGGTCTCCGGCCGTTACCCGAACCTCGGGCCGGAGGTGCTGGTCGCCGCCGGCATCCCGCTGCTCGACGACCTCGGTGAGGGCGTCTTCGAGCAGATCCGCGAGGGCGACCAGGTGCGCATCGAGGGCAACACGGTTTTTTCCGGCGACGAGCCGGTGGCCCACGGCAGCCTGCAGGACGCCGAGTCGGTCGCCAAGGCGATGGCCGACGCCCGGGAGGGTCTGTCGGTGCAGTTGGAGGCGTTCGCCGCCAACACGATGGACTACCTCCGCCAGGAGCGCGACCTGCTGCTCGACGGCGTCGGCGTGCCGGACATCGAGACGCAGATCCAGGGGCGACACTGCCTGATCGTGGTCCGTGGCTACGACTACAAGGCCGACCTGGACGTGCTACGCCCCTACATCCGGGAGTTCAAGCCGGTGCTCATCGGCGTCGACGGCGGCGCGGACGCGCTCGTCGAGGCCGGGTACACCCCCGACATGATCATCGGGGACATGGATTCGGTCACCGACGACGTGCTGCGCTGCGGTGCCGAGGTGATCGTGCACGCGTACCCGGACGGGCGGGCGCCCGGCCTGCCCCGGGTCAACGGCCTCGGCGTGCCGGCGATCACCTTCCCGGCCGCGGCGACAAGCGAGGACCTGGCCATGCTGCTCGCCGACGAGAAGGGCGCCTCGCTGCTGGTCGCGGTCGGCACCCACGCCACGCTCGTCGAGTTCCTCGACAAGGGGCGCGGCGGGATGGCCTCGACCTTCCTGACCCGCCTGAAGGTCGGCGGCAAGCTTGTCGACGCCAAGGGCGTGAGCAGGCTCTACCGGCAGAGCATCTCCGGGTCGTCGCTGCTGCTGCTGGTGCTGTCGGCGATCGCGGCGATGGCGTCCGCGGTGGCTGTCTCGACCGTCGGGAAGGCGTACCTGGGCGTGGTCGCCGAGTGGTGGGACAATTTCGTGTTCCAGCTGTACCGGCTCTTCTAGTTCCCGACCGATCAAGAGGCTGCAAGCGTGATCAACTTCCGCTACCACGTGGTGTCCCTCACCGCGGTGTTCCTGGCTCTGGCGATCGGCCTGGTGGTCGGCACGGCCGCCCTCAACGGCCCGGTCGCCGATTCGCTCGAGGGGCAGGTCACCGGGCTGCGCAAGGACAACCAGTACTGGCGCCAGCAGGTCAACAACATGGAGAAGCAGCTCGGGCTGGAAGAGGAGTTCGCCGAGGAGATGTCCCAGGTCGTCCTCCCGGGCGCACTGACCGGGCGGCGCGTGCTGGTGCTCACCCTGCCCAACGGGCGCGACCACACCGAGGGTGTGCTCAAGAAGCTCCAGCTCGCCGGGGCCACCATCACCGGCCGGGTCGATCTGCAGGACAAGCTCGTCAACCCGGACAACAACTCCAACCTGCTGGAGTTGGCCGTCACCGCGGCCCGCCCGACCGCGCAGACCACCGGCCTGCCCGGCAACGGGCACGGCGTGGAGACCTCCAGCGCGCTGCTGGCCAGCGTCCTGCTGGACCGGGCTCAGGGCGTCGCGCCGGTCAGCGACGCCGACCGGCGGGCGGTGCTCGCCGCGTACAACAACGCCGGCTACCTGACCACCGACAACAACAAGGTCACCGGCTCGGCGGAGGCGGTCGTCGTGGTCAGCGGCCAGCCGTACGTCGACAAGGACTCCGACAAGCGGGACGAGTCGGTCGTCAAGATCGCCGAGCAGTTCGACCGGACCGGCGCGATCGTGGTGGCCGGCAACGGCTCCGCCGGCGGCAACCTGGTCTCGGTGGTCCGCGGTGACCCGGTGCTCTCGCAGACCATCTCCACGGTCGACAACGCCAACACCGTGCAGGGCCAGTTGGTCACCAGCCTCGCCCTGGTGCAGCAGCTCACCGAGAAGAAGGCCGGCCAGTACGGCGTCGGCGACAACGCCGCCTCCGGCCTGTTGCCTAGACTGCCCCAGTGAGCGAACGACGTACCCCCGTGTCCGTAACCGACGAGGCGGACGGAAGGGCAGCGGCATGAGCATCCTGGGTCGGCTGCTGATCGCCGGTGCCGGTGCCGCCGCCGCCCGCTACGCGCTGCGCGAGGTGCGCACCTCCCCGGCCGGACCGGCACTGGAGCGCACCAACTTCCGGGGCCGCACGGTGACCCTCGCCGCCGGGCCGGCGCTCGCCGCCGGGGCGAGCGCCGTCGGCGCGTTCGGTGCCACCAGCGGCGCCTCCGGTGGGGCCGCCCTGGTCGCCGGCCTCGGTGCCGGTGGCGTCGGTCTCTACGACGACGTGGTCGGCGCACGGCCGGAGCAGAAGGCGGCCAAGGGTTTCGCCGGTCACCTCGCCGCGCTGCGCGAGGGACGGGTCACCGCGGGCCTGGTCAAGGTCGTCGGGGTGGGTGCCGCCGGGGTGGGTGCCGCCGCGCTGCTCGCCGCCGACCCCCGCGTCGCCGCGCACCCCCGCCGGCAGCGCCACGGCGCCGTCGGCCGCGGCGTCGACGTGCTGCTCGGCGCCGGTGTGATCGCCGGCACGGCCAACCTGCTCAACCTGCTCGACCTGCGGCCGGGCCGGGCCCTCAAGGCCGGGCTGCTGCTCGCCGCGCCGCTGACCGGCGGCCCGCACGGCGGGATCGCCGCCGGCGCGGCCGGTGCCGCCGCCGGCCTGCTCCGCGACGACCTGGCCGAGGACGTGATGCTCGGCGACAGCGGCGCGAACGCCCTCGGGGCGCTGCTCGGCGTCGCGCTCGCCGCCCGGACCGGCCCGCTCGGCCGGGCCGCTCTGCTCGCCGTGCTCGCCGGTCTCACCGCCACCAGTGAGAAGGTCAGCTTCACCGCCGTGATCCAGCGGACCCGGGGACTGCGCGAGCTCGACGCACTGGGCCGACGCGCCGACTGACGTGATCAGACCGGCTCCCCTCGCCGGCGCCGGCCGGTTGGCCGGGGCAGCCGCGCTCATCGCCGTCCTCACCGTGGCCAGCCGGCTCGCCGGCTTCGGCCGCACCGCCGTGTTCACCCTGGGCCTGGGGCACACCGACCTCGGTGGCACCTACGTGGTGGCCAACGCGGTACCCAACTTCATCTTCGAGATCGTCGCCGGGGGAGCGCTGGCCAGCCTCGTCGTACCGCTGCTGGCCGGCGCGGTCGCGGCGGGCGACCGGACGGCCGTCGCCCGGACCACCGGGGCGCTGCTGACCTGGACGTTGGCCCTGCTGGTCCCGCTCGCGCTGCTCGTGGTGCTCGCCGCCGGGCCGGTGATCGGGCTGCTCGGCGACGGGCTGACCGCCGCCCAACAGCAGAGCGGCATCCGGATGCTGCGGGTCTTCGCGCCACAACTGCCGCTGTACGGGGTCGGCATCGTGCTCGCCGGGGTGCTGCAGGCCCACCGCCGCTTCGCCTGGCCGGTGCTCGCCCCGTTGCTGTCCAGTCTTACCGTCATCGTCGTCTACCTCGTGTTCGGGGCCACCCAGGGCCGCTACGCCACCGTCGCGGGGGTCAGCGCCGGTGGCGAGTTGCTGCTCTCCGCCGGCACCACCCTCGGTGTGCTGGTGCTGTCGCTGTCCCTGCTGATCCCGGTCCGCCGGCTCCACCTGGGGTTGCGGCCCGGCTTCGGGTTCCCCGCCGACGTGCGGGCGCGGGTCGGCGGGTTGGCGGTGGCCGGCGCGGTCACCGTCGCCACCCAGCAGATCGCCCTGATCGTCAGCCTCAACCAGGTCACCTACGGCGCGGCGACGAATCCCGCCGTCTACAACCTGGCGCAGACCGTCTACCTGCTGCCGTGGGCGGTGCTGGCGGTGCCGCTGGCCATCGCGGCGTACCCGACCCTGGCGGCGGCGCGGGCAGCCGGCGACGAGGACACCTACCGGTCGACCCTGGCGCCGGCCGTGCGCGGGGTGCTCCTGTTCAGTTGTCTCGGCACGGCCGCGCTGATCGGGACGGCCGGACCGGTCGGGCACTTCTTCTTTCCCGCGGCCACCGCCGCGTCCGCCACCGCCGCGATCACCGGGTACGCCCCGGGCCTGATCGGTTACGGCCTCTTCGCGGTGCTCACCCGGGCGCTCTACGCCCGGGGGGAGACCCGGGTGGCCACTGTCGCCACCGCCGTCGGCTTCCTGGTGGTGCCGGCCGTCGCCCTTCCACTGGGTGCGTTGCTGCCGCTGCGGGACCGGGTGCTCGCGGTGACGTCCGCGAACTCGGTGGGGATGCTGGTCCTCGGGGCGCTTCTGCTCCTGGCGGTGGCGCGCAGCGCCGGCCGTCCGGCGTTGGCCGGTGCGGCCCGTGCCGGGGCGGCCGGTGGCCTCGCCGGTGTGCTCGCCGCGCTCGCCGGGCTGGGCGTCACCCGATGGCTCGACACGCCGGGCGGCGGCACCCCGACGACGGCCGTGGCACTCGGTCAGGGCATGCTGTCCGGGGTTCTGGTTGGGGCGGTGTTCCTCGCGGTGCTCTGGTTCGTCGACCGGCGAGACGTGCAACCGCTGCTCGCCGGGGTGCTGCGGCGTCTGGGTCGGCGGGGGCCACGGGGCGACGGGCCGACGCCGGTCTCCCCGGAGCGGGGCGACGGGAAGGAGACGGCAGCGCGATGACTGAGCCACCTCAGCCTGCCGACTGGTCGGGCAGCGTCGCGTTGGTGCTCGCGTCCAGCACCGGCGGGGTCGGCCAGCACGTCCGGTCGGTGGCCCGTGGCCTCGTCGCGGGCGGCACCACAGTCCTGGTCTGCGGGCCCGCCGCCACCCAGGAGCAGTTCGACTTCACCGGCGTCGGTGCGCGGTTCGAGCCGGTGGAGATCCCGGCCAGCCCGACGCCGGCCGACGCGCGGGCGGTGCTCGCGCTGCGCCGGGTGCTCACCGCCGCCGGGGTCGACGTGGTGCACGCGCACGGCCTGCGGGCCGGCCTGGTCGCCGTGCTGGCCCGTCCGGCCGCCCCGCTGATCGTCACCTGGCACAACGCGGTGCTCGCGGGAGGACTGCGGGGTGGGGTGTCCCGGCTCGTCGAACGGGTGGTGGCCCGGGGCGTCCGGGTGGCGCTGGGCGCTTCCGCGGACCTGGTGCGACGGGCCGCCGAGGTGGGCGCCGCCGACGCCCGGCTCGCCCCGGTCGCCGCGCCGACGCTGCCCGCGCCGCGTCGCCGTCCAGCGGCGGTACGCGCCGAGTTCGGCGTCCGCCCGGACCAGCCGTTGATCCTCTCGGTCGGCCGGCTGCACCCGCAGAAACGCTACGACGTGCTGATCGACGCGGCGGCCCGCTGGCGTACGCGTACCCCGCCGCCGGTCGTGGTGATCGCGGGCAGTGGGCCGGCGTATCTGCCGCTTGCCGCACGGACGTCGGCGGCCCGCGCACCGGTGACCCTGCTGGGGCACCGCACCGACGTGGCCGACCTGCTCGCCGGCGCGGATCTCGCGGTGGTGACAAGCGACTGGGAGGCCCGACAACTCTTCGCCCAGGAGGCGCTGCGTGCCGGCGTACCGCTGGTGGCCACCGCGGTCGGCGGGCTCCCGGACCTGGTCGGCGACGCCGCCACGCTGATCCCCGCGGGCGATGTGGACGCGGTCGACGCGGCGGTGCGGGCGTTGCTGGACGATCCGGCGGCACGCGCCGAGTTGGGCCGGCGGGGCGCCGAACGGGCGGCGACGTGGCCGACCGAGACGGACACCGTGCGCACGCTTGCCGCCCTCTACGCCGAGCTGGCCCCGGACCGCACCGGTCCGGCGGCCACCCCGGACTCCGACGCCCCGAGAACGGGACACCGGTGATGCTGCGCCGAATCGCCCCCGCCCTGTTGACCGTGCTCGTGGTGGCGCTCGGTGTCACCGCGCTGGCCGCCCGCCCACCCCAGGGCATCCCGCGACGCACCGCCGACTTCGTGGTGCTCGCCGGGATCGCCGGGCTGCGCTGGGAGGACGTCGATCCGCAGAGCACCCCGACGCTGTGGCGGATGGCCCGCGACGGGTCGATCGGCTCGCTGTCGGTGCGTTCCGCGCACCGCCCCACCTGCCCGGTGGACGGCTGGCTGACCCTGGGCGCGGGCAGCTTCGCCGCGTGGAACGGCAGCCGGCCGCCCGACGGTTGCCCGCCGGCCGGGGTGGTCGTGGAACAACCCGACGGCATCGGCGCGAACCTGCCCGACCAGGAGAGCGTGGTGCAGCACAACCAGCAGCGCCTGTCCTGGGGTGCCATGCCCGGATCGCTGTCGGAGTCGGTCCGCTGCTCCGTCGCGGTGGGCCCGGGTGCGGCGGTGGCGGCGGCCCGACCGTTCGGCCGCGTCGACAGGTACGCCGCGGCGCTGCCGGTCGACCCGCGGACGCTGCTCGGTTCGTGCGTGCTGAGCATCGTCGACCTCGGCACCGTCGAGGGGGACGACCCGGCGCAGCGCGCGTCGCAGGCCCGCGCGGCGGACGCCCAACTGGCCCGGGTGCTGGCCGCACGGCCACCGCGGTCGTTGGTGCTGGTCGCGGGGATCTCCGACACCGCCCAGCCGTCGCGGCTGCACGTGGCGGTCGCCGACGGTCCGGGCTGGGAACGGGGGTGGCTCACCTCGGCCAGCACCGGCCGCGACGGGTACCTGCAACTCGTCGACCTCGCGCCGACCGCGCTCGCCGCGCTGGGCCGGCCGATGCCGGAGCGGCTCTTCCTCGGGCGTCCGGCGGTCAGCACCGACGGTCGACCGGCCGACCTCGCCGACGCGATAAGCGCCCCGGCGGACGCCGATCAGGAGGCGGCCGCCCAGCGGACCGTCTCCGGCCGGTTCTTCACGCTGCTCGCCTGCGTGCAGGTGTTCCTGGCGCTGGCGATCCTGCCGCTGCTGCGCCGTGCCCGCCCGCACGCCGGGCCGACCGGCCCGACCCCCGGGCGGATCGTGGCGGTGGCGGAGCTGCTGCTTGTCGCCGCCGCGTTGACGGTGCCGGCGGCGCTGCTGGCCGACGCGGTGCCCTGGTGGCGGGGCGACCACCCCGGCTGGCTCTTCGCCGGGATCACCGCGCTGCTGGTGGCCGCCGGCACCGCGGCGGTCCGGTTCGTCCCCGGGTACGCGGGCACTCTCGGCCCCCTCGGCGCGGTGGCCGGCCTCACCACGCTCGTCGTCGGCATGGACGTGCTCACCGGGGCCCGACTCCAGCTCAACGGTGTGGTCGGCTACTCCGCGTTGCAGGGCGGCCGGTACGCCGGGCTGAGCACGGTGGGGCTGGGAGTGTTCCTCGCCGGTGCGTTGCTCGCCGGGGGATGGTTCGCCCAACGGGTGCACCGAGGCTGGCGGCCCGCGGTGATGGTGGCCGTGGGCGGTCTCGCCGTGGTGGTGGTCGGCAGCCCGTACCTGGGCGCCGATCCGGTCGGCGCGATCGCGCTCACCGCCGGGGTGAGCGTCGCCGCCGTGATCAGCGCCGGCGGCTGGTTGACGGTCAGCCGGCTGGCCTGGGCCGCCATGGCCGCCCTCGCGGTCGGCATCGGGTTCGCCGTGGTGGACCTGCGGCGTTCGGCGGCCGAGCGGGGCAGTCTGGGCAGGTTCCTCTCCGCGCTCGGCGACGGCACCGGCGGATTCACCGTGCACCGGTCCAGCACGGAGAACTTCGAGACGTTGGTCAACAGCCCGCTGACCGTGCTGGCGCTTGTCGGTGGGCTGCTCGTGTGGTTCGCCCTGCTGCAGCCGTGGGGCGGGCTGATGCGGTTGTTCGGCATCTACCCGGCGGTCCGGGCCGCGATGGCCGGCACCGTGGTCGCCGCGGTGCTCGGCGGTGTGCTCGACGGCGCGGCGTTTGACGTGCTGGGCGCCGCCGCCTCGCTCGTGGTGCCGATGGCCGCCCTGGCGTCGTTGCGGGTTCTCGGACATGCCGCCGACCGGACCCGCCCGCTGCCGGGCCGCTCCCGCGCGGACGGCGTCGACGAGTCCGGGTCCGGCGGGGCCGGGCCGACCGGCGGGGGTGACGGCCCGACCGGTGGCGGCGGGCCGCTGGGCGCGGTCCATCCCCGTCCGATCAGCGGCCCACCCTCGGGCTCGGTGACGGCTGCCGCGCCGCCGGAGACCCCGGACGACTCCACGACCGACGCCGACGACCCGGCGGCGCCGACCGCGAGCGGGTCGACACCGGACGCCGCGCCAACGGTGCCCGTGCCGCCCCGGCAGGTCAACAGGTCATCGACCGAGGTTGCCGCTTCCTGAGCGCGGGCCTGTTCGCGGACGACCCGGTGGTGTCGCAGCCGGGGTGCGGCCTGCGGGTCCCCGCCCGGGAGGTGTTACCGTCGAGTCCCGTGGATCGCGATCACTGAGCTGATCAAGCACGGCGGTCTGCATGACCGCGACGGACGACACGGGAGCAGGCCTTGGCCCCATCAGCACGGACGACCAGGCACATTTTCGTCACCGGGGGCGTCGCCTCCTCGCTGGGTAAGGGCCTCACCGCCTCCAGCCTCGGCAACCTGCTGACCGCGCGCGGGCTGCGTGTGGTGATGCAGAAGCTCGACCCCTACCTCAACGTCGACCCGGGGACGATGAACCCGTTCCAGCACGGCGAGGTCTTCGTCACCGAGGACGGCGCCGAGACCGACCTCGACGTCGGGCACTACGAGCGCTTCCTGGACCGGGCGCTGTCCGGTAAGGCGAACGTCACCACCGGCCAGATCTACTCCGACGTGATCGCCAAGGAGCGGCGCGGGGAATACCTGGGCGACACCGTCCAGGTCATCCCGCACATCACCAACGAGATCAAGTCGCGGATCCTGGCGATGGCCGACCCGGACGAGGACGGCCAACTCCCCGACGTGGTGATCACCGAGGTCGGCGGCACGGTCGGCGACATCGAGTCGCTGCCGTTCCTGGAGGCGATCCGCCAGGTCCGCCACGACCTGGGCCGGGACAACTGCTTCTACCTGCACGTCTCGCTGGTGCCGTACCTGGCGCCGTCGGGTGAGCTGAAGACCAAGCCGACCCAGCACTCGGTGGCGCAGCTGCGCAACATCGGTATCCAGCCGGACGCGATCGTGCTGCGCTGCGACCGGGAGATCCCGGTGAAGCTCAAGGAGAAGCTGTCGCTCTACTGCGACGTGGACACCGAGGCGGTCGTCGCCGCCCCGGACGCCCCGAGCATCTACGACATCCCGAAGGTGCTGCACCGCGAGGGCCTGGACGCCTACGTGGTGCGTCGGCTCGGGCTCTCCTTCCGCGACGTGGACTGGGCCAGCTGGGACGACCTGCTGGAGCGGGTGCACCGCCCCCGGCACACGGTCACCGTCGCGGTGGTCGGCAAGTACGTCGACCTGCCCGACGCGTACCTGTCGGTGAGCGAGGCGATCCGCGCGGCCGGGTTCGGCCACCGGGCCCGGGTGCAGCTGCGCTGGGTGCCCAGCGACGAGTGCGTCACCCCGGCCGGTGCCGCGGCGGCGTTGGCCGGTGTGGACGGCATCCTCATCCCCGGTGGCTTCGGCGTCCGCGGCATCGAGGGCAAGATCGGCACCGCCCGGTACGCCCGCGAGACCGGCATCCCGCTGCTCGGGCTCTGCCTCGGCCTGCAGTGCATGACCATCGAGGTGGCCCGGCACCTGGCCGACCTGGACGGCGCCAACTCGCTGGAGTTCGACGAGCAGGCCGCGCACCCGGTCATCGCCACCATGGCCGACCAGGAGGACATCGTTGCCGGCAAGGGTGACCTGGGCGGCACCATGCGGCTCGGGGCGTACCCGGCGACGCTGACCGAGGGGTCGATCGTCGCCGAGGCGTACGGCAGCACCGAGATCAGCGAGCGGCACCGGCACCGGTACGAGGTGAACAACGCCTACCGGGACGCGCTGACCAAGGCGGGTCTGCACATCTCCGGCACCTCGCCGGACGGCCGGCTCGTCGAGTTCGTCGAGCTGGACCGCAGCCTGCACCCGTTCTTCGTGGCCACCCAGGCGCACCCGGAGCTGAAGAGCCGCCCCACCCGCCCGCACCCGCTGTTCGCCTCGTTCGTCAAGGCGGCGGTGACGTACTCGCAGGCCGACCAACTGCCTGTCGACCTGGACGGGGCGACGGAGGCCCCGACGACGCGCAAGGCCGCCCGCAACGGCACCGCGACCAAGGCGTCGTCGGCCTCGTGAGCGAGCGCAGCGAGCGAACCAGCAGGCTCAGTAGCGGGGCGCCTCGCGCCGTCGTCGAGCGCAGCGAGGCGGCGGCGTGAGCAACCTGGAGCACCGCTACGAGGTGCGGTCCCGCGAGGAGCGGTACCGGGGGCGGATCTTCGACGTGGTCACCGAGGAGGTGACCATGCCCGGCGGCGGTACCGGGGTGCGTGACCTGGTCCGGCACGTCGGGGCGGTGGCCGTGGTGGCGCTCGACGACGCCGGTCAGGTGGTGCTGATCCGGCAGTACCGGCACCCGGTCGGGCGGCACCTGTGGGAGCTGCCCGCCGGGCTGATGGACGTCTCCGGCGAGGAGTTGCCGGCGGCCGCGCTGCGGGAGCTGGCCGAGGAGGCGGACCTCACCGCCGGGCAGGTCGACGTGCTTGTCGACCTGCACAGCTCGCCCGGGTTCACCAACGAGTTGGTCCGGGTCTTCCTGGCCCGGGACCTCGCCGAGGTGCCGGCCGACGAGCGCCACGAGCGCCGCGACGAGGAGGCCGACCTCCAGATCGTCCGGCTCGACCTGGACGAGGCGGTGGCCATGGTCCTGGCCGGTGAGATCACCAACGCGTCCGCGGTGGCCGGGCTGCTGGCCACGGCCCGCGCCCGGGACACCGGCTGGTCGGCGCTGCGCCGGGCGGACGCGCCGCTGCCCCGCTGAGCACCGCCGCCGGTCCATCCCGGCGAGGGAGTACGCGCGAAGGGGGCCCGCGGTCAGCCGCGGGGCCCCTCGCCGCCGGTCCGCAGCGGCATGCGGCAGATGGGGCGATAATGGCCGAACCCTGTTCCGACGGCGGAGGTGACTGAGCACCGGCGAATCCGCCAGGTGCCCTGACACTCCGTCAGGACACCCGGGCACCGGATGCCACTGTGCTGGCTCACGGCGGCATCGGGCGCGCCTAGACTGCCGCCGGCGGGACCGGTGGACCGTGGTGGCAAAGGGGCCGCCGCGGCACCGAGCAGTCGGGGGAGCGCAGCCCCGAAGAGAGGTGTCTGCATCGTGAAGGTCGGAATCCCACGCGAGGTCAAGAACCACGAGTACCGCGTGGCGATCACGCCAGCGGGCGTCAACGAGTTCACCCGCAGTGGTCACCAGGTCTTCGTCGAGTCCGGTGCCGGTGTCGGCTCCAGCATCACCGACGAGGAGTTCACCGCCGCCGGCGCGACGATCCTCGCCACCGCCGACGAGGTGTGGGAGACCGCCGAGCTGGTGCTCAAGGTCAAGGAGCCGATCGCCGAGGAGTACCACCGGATGCGCGAGGGGCAGGTGCTCTTCACCTACCTGCATCTGGCCGCCTCGAAGGACTGCACCGACGCGCTGCTGGACCGCCGGGTCACCGGCATCGCGTACGAGACGGTGGAGCTGCCCGACCGGTCGCTGCCGCTGCTCGCCCCGATGTCCGAGGTGGCCGGCCGGCTCGCCCCGCAGGTGGGCGCCTTCTACATGATGCGTACCGGCGGCGGGCGCGGTGTGCTGCCCGGCGGTGTCTCCGGTGTGTACGCGGCCAAGACCGTCGTCATCGGCGCCGGCGTGTCCGGCATGAACGCCGCCGCGATCGCGCTGGGCCTGCAGTCCGAGGTGCTGCTGCTGGACAAGAACGTCGCCCGGCTCCGGTCGGCCGACGCCATCTACCGTGGCCACCTGCAGACCATCGCCTCCAACGCCTACGAGGTCGAGCGGGCGGTGCTCGACGCCGACCTGGTCATCGGCGCGGTGCTGGTGCCCGGCGCGAAGGCGCCGACGCTGATCTCCAACGAGCTGGTCTCCCGGATGAAGCCGGGCAGCGTGCTCGTCGACATCGCGATCGACCAGGGCGGCTGCTTCGAGGACTCGCGCCCGACCACCCACGCCGACCCGGTCTACAAGGTGCACGAGTCGATCTTCTACTGCGTGGCGAACATGCCCGGCGCGGTCCCGAACACCAGCACGTACGCCCTGACCAACGTCACCCTGCCGTACGCCCTGGAGCTGGCCAACCACGGCTGGCGCGAGGCGCTGCGCCGCGACCCGGCCCTGGCGCTGGGCCTGAACACCCACGACGGCCAGGTCACCTACGGCCCGGTCGCCGAGGCGCACGGCATGGACGTGCTCGCGCTGACCGACGCGCTGGCCTGAGCGGTGGCGGGCTGACCGGCGGCACCGACTCCGGCGCCGGCGTGGGCACACCGCCCACGCCGGCCCTGCGTCGTGCCGTGCGCGGCTACCTCGACCACCTCACCGTCGAGCGTGGACTGTCGGCGAACACGCTCTCCTCGTACCGTCGGGATCTGGACCGCTATCTCGCGACCCTGGCCGACGCCGGCGTCACCGACCTCGCGTCGGTCGGCGCCGGGCTCGTCGAGTCGCACCTGGCGCGGCTGCGCGCGGGCGACGACGCGCACCCTCCGCTGGCGGTCTCCTCCGCCGCCCGCGCCGCCAGCGCGGTCCGCGGCCTGCACCGCTTCGCGCTGCGCGAAGGGCTGGCCGGCGCCGACCCCAGCCGCGACGTCCGCCCACCCACGCCGCCCCGCCGGCTGCCCCGGGCACTCGGAGTCGACGACGTGATCCGGCTGTTGGAGACCGCCGGCCCGGTCACCGCGACCGGCGCGGACGCCCCGCTCGCGCTGCGTGACCGGGCGCTGCTGGAGTTCCTGTACGGCACCGGCGCGCGCATCTCCGAGGCGGTCGGCGCCGCCGTGGACGACCTGGACACCGACGAGGGCACCGTGCTGCTGCGCGGCAAGGGCGGCCGGGTGCGGCTGGTGCCGATCGGCGGGTACGCCGTCGACGCGGTACGCGCCTACCTGGTCCGGGCCCGCCCCGGCCTGGCCGCCGCCGGTCGGGGCACCCCGATGGTCTTCCTCAACGCCCGCGGCGGCGCGCTGACCCGCCAGGGCGCCTGGGGCATCCTGCGCGGCGCCGCCGGTCGGGCCGGGCTGCCCGTCGACGGCCCCGCCGCCGTCTCCCCGCACACCCTGCGCCACTCGTACGCCACCCACCTGCTCGACGGCGGCGCCGACGTCCGGGTGGTCCAGGAGTTGCTCGGCCACGCGTCGGTGACCACGACGCAGGTCTACACGTTGGTCACCGTGGAGCGGCTGCGCGAGGTCTACGCCACCGCCCATCCGCGCGCCCGGGACTGAACCCGGTCGCGGTCGGCTCCGACACGCCGGGCCGGTGCCGAACCCCCTGCTGGTCGGTGGCGTACAGTCGGCATCGGCGCGGACCTCCTGGAGCGACACGACCGGGGTGCGCAGCGGCGCCGCGAAGGACGTCGGACGGCTCCGACGCCGGGTGGGTCGTCGGGAGGGGGCAACGAGCACATGGCTGGCAACGGTGACCGTGCCGAGACCTGGACGTCGGAGCTCCGCGAGCAGCAGGCCACGCTCGGCGCGGACCTGGGTCCCGCGGACCCGGCTGCCTACACGATGCGCAAGCCCATCCCCGAGCCGATGCCCACCGACCGGCACGGGCCGGCGCGCATCATCGCGATGGCCAACCAGAAGGGTGGCGTCGGAAAGACGACCACCACCATCAACCTGGGCGCGGCCCTCGCGGAGTACGGCCGCAAGGTGCTGCTGGTCGACTTCGACCCGCAGGGCGCCCTCTCGGTGGGGCTGGGAGTTAACCCGCACAACCTCGACCTGTCCATCTACAACCTGCTCATGCAGGACGACATCATCGCCGAGGACGTCGTCATCAAGACCGACGTGGCGGGCCTGCACCTGTTGCCGGCCAACATCGACCTCTCCGCCGCCGAGATCCAGCTCGTCAACGAGGTCGCCCGGGAGATGGCCCTGGCCCGGGTCCTGCGCACGGTCCGCAAGGAGTACGACTACATCCTGATCGACTGCCAGCCGTCGCTCGGCCTGCTGGCGATCAACGCGCTGACCGTCGCCCACGGCGTGCTCATCCCGCTGGAGTGCGAGTTCTTCAGCCTGCGCGGGGTGGCCCTGCTGCTGGACACCATCGACAAGGTGCGCGAACGGCTCAACTTTGACCTGGAGCTCGAAGGCATCCTCGCCACCATGTACGACAGCCGCACCACGCACTGCCGTCAGGTCCTGCAGCGGGTGGTCGAGGCGTTCGGCGACAAGGTCTACCAGACGGTCATCACCAAGACGGTGAAGTTCCCCGAGTCCACGGTGGCCGGTGCCCCCATCACGACGATGGACCCGGCGTCCTCCGGGGCACGCAACTACCGTCAGCTGGCCCGCGAGGTGATCGCCGCCCAGTCGGAGCGGTAGCCGGAACGCCCGGTGCCCACCTCGTGGACTACGGTCGTGCGGTGACCGCGCCACCCCTGGACCCGCCCGAGACCGCCGCCACGGCGGTGGTCGACGGTGTGCCGCCCGCGGACCTGGCTGCCGACCTGCCTGCCGAGTCGGCTGCGACCGGCTTCACGGTCCGGCTGGCCAACTTCACCGGCCCGTTCGACCTGCTGCTGCAACTGATCGGCAAGCACAAGCTCGACGTCACCGAGGTGGCGCTGCACACGGTCACCGACGAGTTCATCGCCTACATCAGGGCGATGGGCGACGACTGGGACCTCGACGAGGCCAGCGAGTTCCTGCTCATCGCCGCGACCCTGCTCGACCTGAAGGCCGCCCGGCTGCTGCCCTCCGCCGAGGTCGAGGACGAGGCCGACCTCGCCCTGCTGGAAGCCCGGGACCTGCTCTTCGCCCGGCTGCTGCAGTACAAGGCGTACAAGGAGGCGGCGGCACACATCGCCGAGTTGGAGGCGGTCGGCGGCCGACGGTATCCGCGGGCGGTCAGCCTGGAGGCCCGCTACGCCGACGCGCTGCCCGACCTGGTGCTCGGCATCGGCCCGCAGCGGCTGCTGAAGCTGGCCGTGAAGGCGATGACCCCGAAACCGGTGCCGGAGGTCTCCATCGCCCACGTGCACATGGTCCGGGTCAGTGTCCGAGAACACGCGGCGATCCTCACCGCCCGGCTGCGCCGGGCCGGCACGGCCACGTTCTCGCTGCTCTGCGCCGACTGCGAGGCCACCCTGGAGGTGGTGGCCCGGTTCCTCGCGCTGCTGGAGCTGTACCGGGAGGGCCTGGTGTCCTTCGTGCAGGAGCAGGCCCTGGAGGAGCTGACCGTGCGCTGGACCGGCCCGGCCGACGGCGACACCGAGCTGCACGTCGACGAGTACGCGGGCACCCCGGCCGACCCGGAGTCGCCCGCACTTGGGCCTGAGCCCGCGGGGGTTGGGCCTGCGTTGGTGGGGGCTGAGTCGGCGGGGGCTGGGGCTGAGTCGGCGGGGGCTGAGCCTGCGTCGGCGGGGGTTGGGCCTGCGCTGGCGGGGGCTGAGTCGGCGGGGGTTGGGGCTGAGTCGGCCGGGGCTGAGCCTGCGTCGGTGCGGGTTGGGCCCGAGTCGGTGCGGGAGGCCGGCGGGCCGGACGGGACGGGAATGACGGAGGGTGCGCGGGATGAGTGACGAGGAACGCAGGGACTCGCTGGCCGACCAGGCTGCCGCCTGGGTCCCCCCGTGGGACCGCCCTCGCCCGCCCGCCGCCGCGAACACCCCCGACAACACCGACGCCCCGCCAGACGAGCCAACCCCACCGCCAGACGAGTCAGCTCCGCTGTCGGTCGAGTCGGCCACCACTCCGCTGCCGGTCGAGTCGGCCACGCCTCCGTTGTCAGATCAGGGAGATCTTGGAGGGAAAGCGCCCCTCCAGGGGCCGAAATCTTCCAAGATCTTCGCCGAGCCGAGCGCGAACGCGTCGGGCTCGGAGTCGACGCAGTCGGGCTCGGGTTCGGTGGCGGGGACCGGTTCGGCGGTGGGGGAGTTGGGTGGGGTTCGGGGCGTACCCCGTCGGGAGGGTGTGGGACGGCGGCGGGTGCCGGCCGCGCCGGAGCCCGCGCCGGAATTGTCCGACGCCGAGCTGCGCGGCGCGTTGGAGGCGATCCTGCTGGTGGTCGACGAGCCGGTCAGCGAGTTGGTCCTGGCGCAGGTGCTCGAGCAGCCCGCCGAACGGGTCGGGCCGATGCTCGACGAGATCGCCGCCGGCTACACCGCGGCCGGGCACGGGTTCGAGCTGCGGCGGGCGGCCGGCGGGTGGCGGCTCTACACCCGGCCGGAATACGCTACGTACGTCGAACGGTTCGTGTTGGACGGGCAATCGGTGCGGCTGACCCAGGCGGCGTTGGAGACGCTCGCCGTGGTCGCCTACAAGCAGCCGGTGACCCGTTCGCGAATCTCAGCCATCCGGGGTGTGAACTGCGACGGGGTCATCCGTACGCTGGTCACCCGCGGCCTCGTCGAGGAGTGCGGCACCGAACAGGACAGCGGGGCGTTTCTCTACCGGACCACCACGTTGTTCCTGGAAAAGCTCGGGCTGAACACCGTCGACGAGCTGCCGCCCCTCGCACCCTTCCTGCCCGACGACGTAGAAGAGCTTGCTGATGCGACCCGATAACCGTTCCCCGAAACCCAACGCGCCCGTCTATGAGGGGGCTGAGCGTCTGCAGAAGGTGCTCGCCGCCGCCGGCGTGGGTTCCCGACGCGCCTGCGAGGACCTGATCTTCCGCCGCCGGGTCACCGTGGACGGGCGGGTCGCCAAACTCGGTGACAAGGTCGACCCGGCCACCGCGGTGATCCACGTGGACGGGGAGCGCCTCCAGGTCGACATCCGCCTGGTCTACGTGGCGATGAACAAGCCGCGCGGGGTGGTTACCACCATGGCGGACGACAAGGGCCGCAACGAGCTGGCCGAGTTCATCGGCAATCGGGTGGAGCAGCGGGTCTACCACGTCGGGCGGCTCGATGCGGACAGCGAGGGCCTGCTGCTGCTCACCAACGACGGCACCCTCGCGCACCGGCTCATGCACCCCTCGTACGAGGTGCTGAAGACGTACCTCGCCGAGGTGGTTGGGCCGATCCCGCGCAACCTGGGCAAGCGGCTGCTGGCCGGCGTCGAGCTGGAGGACGGGCCGGTCAAGGTCGACTCGTTCAAGGTGGTGGACACTCTGGGTAAGAGCGCCCAGGTCGAGCTGAGCCTGCACGAGGGCCGCAAACACATCGTCCGGCGGCTGATGGAGGAGGTCGGGCACCCGGTCACCCGGCTGGTGCGTACCTCCATCGGGCCCATCCGGCTCGGTGACCTGCGCACCGGGCGGATCCGGCGGTTGACAAACGCCGAGGTCGCCGCCCTGTTCAACGCGGTGGGTGACTGACCCCGGGGGTTGCGGGTACGGCTGCCGGTAGGCTCCACCGACGGCCGGGACGCGGCAGTCGGAGGTGGCGTGGATCGCCTCCGGCGGCGTCGCGCGCGGGTCCGCCACGGACCGCGGGCATGATTGATGACGATTGACGAACCGCTTGCGGCGCCACTCACCGGGCGATCCGTGAGGTACGGGCTGAGGAGGACACGGTGCAGGAAAACGTACGGACCGGGCGATGTGTGGTCGCTGTGGACGGGCCGTCCGGTTCGGGTAAGTCGACCGTGTCGCGGCGCCTCGCCGTTGTCATCGGTGCGCGCTACCTGGACACCGGGGCGATGTACCGGGCGATCACGTGGGCCGTGCTGCGCTCCGGCGTGGACCTCACCGACACCGCGTCGGTGGCGAAGGTCGCCGGCGAGGTCAAGCTGCACATCGGCACCCACCCGCAGGGGTACGCCGTGACCGTCGACGGCGTGGGCGTGGACGCGGATATCCGGGGCCCGGAGGTGACCGGCGCGGTTTCCGCCGTCGCCGCGGTGCCGGCGGTCCGCGAGCTGATGGTCGCCCGGCAACGCGAGATGATCGCCAACGCGGGCCGGATGGTCGCCGAGGGTCGTGACATCGGCTCGGTCGTTGCCCCGGATGCGGACCTGAAGGTCTTCCTGACCGCCTCCGAGGCGGCCCGTGCGGCCCGACGCAGCGCCGAGGACGCCGCCGACGTGGCGGCCACCGCCGCGGACCTGGCGCGCCGGGACCGTCTCGACTCGACCCGCAAGGTCAACCCGCTGACCCAGGCACCCGGCGCGGTGGTGCTGGACACCACCGAGTTGGGCATCGACGAGGTCGTGGCGCGGCTGCGTCACCTGCTCACCGAGCGGGGTGTGGCATGAGCGAGCGTGGCGAGCGAATCATCAGGCTCAGTGCGGTTGTGCCTCATGGCGGTCCGGAGCGAAGCGGAGGAGCGGCATGAGCGAGGGTGCGGGCTGGGTGGAGTTGCGGGAGCCCGACGTCGCCGTCGAGGAACCGAGCGGGCCGCAGCCGGTGGTGGCCGTCGTCGGCCGCCCCAACGTGGGTAAGTCCACGCTTGTCAACCGGATCATCGGCCGCCGCCAGGCGGTGGTCGAGGACGTCCCCGGTGTGACCCGGGACCGGGTGCCGTACGACGCGCAGTGGAACGGCCGGGCGTTCACCGTGGTGGACACCGGCGGCTGGGAACCGGACGCGAAGGACCGGGCCGCGGCCATCGCGGCGCAGGCTGAGACGGCGGTCGTCACCGCCGACGTGGTTCTGTTCGTGGTCGACGCGATGGTGGGCTCCACCGATGTCGACGAGGCCGCGGTGAAGATGCTGCGGCGCAGCGCCAAGCCGGTGATCCTGGTGGCCAACAAGGCCGACAACACCTCCATCGAGATGGAGGCGACCTCGCTCTGGTCGCTCGGCCTCGGTGAGCCGTTCCCGGTCTCCGCGCTGCACGGACGCGGCTCCGGCGACCTGCTGGACGCCATCCTCGCCGCGTTGCCGGAAGCTCCGGCGATCGTCGAGAACCGGCCGCGCGGACCTCGGCGGGTGGCGCTGGTCGGACGGCCGAACGTGGGCAAGTCCAGCCTGCTCAACCGGTTCTCCGGTGAGGATCGGGCGGTTGTCGACTCGGTGGCGGGCACCACTGTGGACCCGGTGGACAGCCTGGTCGAGATCGGTGGTCAGACCTGGCAACTTGTCGACACGGCGGGGCTGCGCAAGCGGGTCGGCAAGGCCAGCGGCACCGAGTACTACGCCAGCCTGCGCACCGCCGGTGCCATCGAGGCCGCCGAGGTGGCCGTGGTGCTGTTGGACTCCAGCGAGCCGATCAGCGAACAGGACCAGCGGATCCTGTCCATGGTGACCGAGGCCGGCCGGGCGATGGTCATCGCGTTCAACAAGTGGGACCTGGTCGACGCCGACCGTCGCTACTACCTGGACAAGGAGATCGACCGGGAGTTGCGCCGCATTCCCTGGGCGATCCGGCTGAACCTGTCGGCGATGACCGGCCGTGCCGTGGACAAGCTGGCCCCGGCCCTGAACAAGGCCCTGGCCAGCTGGGAAACCCGGATCCCGACGGCGCAGCTCAACCAGTGGTTGACCGCGCTGGTGCAGGCCACCCCGCACCCGGTGCGCGGCGGGCGCGCACCGCGGATCCTGTTCGCGACGCAGGCCGGAGTGGCACCGCCACGGTTCGTGCTGTTCACCACCGGCCCGCTCGACGCGGGATACCAGCGCTTCGTCGAGCGCAAGCTCCGTGAGGAATTCGGGTACGAGGGCAGCCCGATCGAAATCTCGGTCCGCCCCCGCAAGAAGCTCGGCCCCGGCGGTCGAGGCAAGGCGCACGGCTGACCTGATCGCGAAAAATGCCGGATGGGCCCTCGCTGTGGCCCATCCGGCATTTCTCTACCCCACCCTCCTAGGACGCTCTAGGGGTTGTGCGGTGGTTCAGTAACGTCGCGACGCAGGTGGGGCCTGTGCGGACGAGCCGGAGCCGCTGCGCTAAGCTGTACCGGCTGCCGCGGGGGAAACCGCGCGGGGGCGGGACGTGGCGCAGCTTGGTAGCGCACTTGACTGGGGGTCAAGGGGTCGTCGGTTCGAATCCGGCCGTCCCGACAGAGTTTTGGCAGGTCAGAGGCCTTGATTCACTTCGGTGAGTCGGGGCCTCTTGCCGTTTCGTCTCACAATTTCTCACGTACGCACGTACTGCTGAATTTCAGGCCGCTCGAGTCACCCGAACAGGCCTGATTCGAGGTGCTCTGCCGCCACCTTGAGGTGGCTGCTGTCGGGGTGGACGTAGACCCGTTTGGCGAGCGTGCCGCCGTCGGCGTGGCCGGCCCAGGCCGCCAGCACGACATCGGGTACTCCGGCGCCGGCGAGGTAGGTCAGGCAGGCATGCCGCGCGTCGTATGGCCGAACCTTGCGGACTCCGACCTTGGCCATCAGCTCGTAGACCCGGCGGCGGAGCCAGTCGGTGCGCTGCGGCTGGCCGAGTTCGTTGACCAGGACGTAGCCGCTGTCGGTGTAGGCGTTGCCGGCCTTCAGCCGTTCCTTCTTTTGCAGGGTGTGGAACGCCTTGAGCGCCTTCGTTACCGTCGCCGGCATCGGCAGGCCGCGTTTGCCGGCCGCTGACTTGGCCTCCTTTTCCTCGATCTCGCCATCGACGAGCGTCCGCGTGTTCTCCCCGGCCGCGATCGTGCCAGCCTCGAAGTCGACATCGGACCAGCGCAGGCCACATACCTCAGCGGGCCGCAGGCCCATCAGCGACAGCAGGCATGGGGCGTAGAGGCGCTCAGCGGTGATGCCGGTCAGGAACGCCTTCACCTCCTCCTGAGTCCAGGGCTTGCGCTCGGCGCTCGCCTCAATGGCGGCCTTCGCCGCTGCCCTGGGGATGGCCACGAATGCTGCGACGTTCCGCACCACGAGTTGGCGGCGAACCGCGACGTTCAGTGCGGTCCGGAGCCGGCCAAGCGTCAGGCGCACCGATCGGACACCTAGCCCCGTACCCGGCTTGCCGCCGCGTCGCCGGCCCTCCGTCAGCATCCAGTCGATCAGCGCCTCAATGTCGGCCTCGGTGACGTCCTGGAGCGGCTTGCCACCGAGACGAGCCCGGACCGGGAGGAGTGCGTCGCGATAGTTCGCGGCGGTGGCCTTCTCCACGTCGCGGGTGGCGGACGCCAACCACTCGTCGAGGAACTCGTCGACGGTGATCTTGCCGGGTTTGACGTATGTGCCGCGGTCGGTCTCGTGCTTGATCCGGGCGTACTCCGCCTTGGCTTCTTTCCTGGTGTCGAAGGTGTACGTCCGCTGGTCCCGACGCCCGTCCGGCTTGCGTCCGACGTCGAGGACGAACCGGTAACGGGTCTTGCCGCTTCGAAGCGTGATCTTCTTGATCGGGTCCGAGGTGCTCATTCTGCTCCTGCGCCTTTCGTAGATGGGGTTCTCGTCCGGGCTTGAGGCGGCGAGGCTGCACATCCAATGGTACCGAATATTGGTACCAATTTTCGGGCCCGATTTCCGCCTAGTGGCGGATGGCGATAGGCGATGTGAGATGTGGGACCCTCGACTCGTCATGCGGCCGTTCGATCTGCTTGCTGAGGAGTTGAGGTATGCCGCGACAGCGCCCTGTCGCTGACAACCTGCCGCCGTTGCCTTTGCGGGAGAAGCGGGATCAGCAGGTCAAGATCAGGCTGACGCCGTCGGAAATGGAGAGGTTGGGGGCTCTGCGGCCCGACCTGACCCCGCCCGGGATCGTCGCCTTGCTCGTTGACGATGTGCTCACCGGGCGGTACCGGCCGGCATGGGCTGCCACTGCACCCGACGAGGATGAACCTCAGCGATCGGCGTAGCGCCGCTCTGTCTCTTCCGGACGATCGTCACGGACGGTCGTCGGCTGCCGGTCGACGCCGATGAGCCGGAGCAAGTCTGCCGTGCGCACGCGGTACGAGGTTCCGATCCGAAGCACTGGGCAGGGGAAGGCGTTGCTCTTCGCCAGGTCGTATGCCTTTGTGCGGCCAACTCCGAGGGCGCGGGCGGCGGTCGCCAGGTCGATCATCGCAGGAAGTTGCAGTAGCTCGTCCTGGTTGAAGCTGCTGGTGGTCATCACCCTGGTCCTTAGGTCGAGGGAGCCGACGCCAGGCGCGTCTGGCTGGAGAGGCACGGTCTGGCACGCCTCGACACGACCATCCGGTTCGGGCGTTGCTTGTGGCGCTACCCGTTTCTGGTAGCGGCGTTCCCGGGAGCGCCGGTAACACGGATTGCGCTCCAAGGTCGAGCCGTGTTTCCTCGGCGGCTCGGCTGTTCTGTCCCTGGCCTTTGGCCGTCTTGCTTCGTGAGTTCGGCGACGCTTCAGGTTGGCGCTGACGGCTGGCGCGGCCTACGGCTGTGAAGGCTCGGACCGCTACGGCCGTCGTCGGAATTACTGGGGAGCGTCCTCCGGAAACCGCAGCCAAGGGGCCGGGTGCCGGCGTGACGCCGCTTGGCAGCGGTCGGGAAACGCCTCGTCTGGAACCTGACGCCGGTGCGGTAGCCAACGGGCTGCCACCGGTGGAGGTGACGGGATGACGAAGTGCGCCGACGGCGGGCTCGGATGCAGTTCGCGCGACGATGCTGCGCCTGACATGGGTCTCGACGCTCTGGGAGGTTGGGTGCTCGATGTTGGCGCTCTGGTCGCGTTCGCGAGGTCGGACATGTTCGTCAGCGCACTGGTCGCATCGTGCCGTCGGCGCGGGCAGACGGTGCTGATCTGCGAGACGAGTCTCGCTCTAGCGGTGCAGGCGGTACCCGAGCAGCACGACCGTCTCGTGGGTCTGTGTCAGGAGCCGAACACGTGGCTTGCGAAATTCGCCGCCGCTGACAGTGGCGCGGTCGCGGCTCTCCTGCCAGCAGCCAGCGGGGACATCGGACTTGCCCAAGTGGTCTACGAGGCCGCACGACGCGGCTACGCCGTTCTCTCGGATCGGCGCGCCAGCGTCTTGGCGATCGATGGATCGCTGCTCGTTGAGGCTGCGTAGCGAGAACCCTGTCGAGCTGGGCACACGCCTCGATCGCCTTGACTCGTCGCACAGTGTCGTGTCCGCGCGGGCAGGTGTCGGCCGGATTACCGTGCTGCCGGGGGACAAGCCGTACGTCGGACTATTCGGGCGGTGAGGCCGACGGGAGACGCCGCCTCCCTGTTCGGCGACCGTCGGCCTGCTTGCCGGCTCGCGAGAGATCCTCTCAGACCACCCTCAGTGGGGTGGCAGTGGTGCGGCTGGGCGTACCGCCGTGAAGTCGGCGTGTTCGTACCGAGTGGCGGGCGAGCAGTAGCAGCCACTCGCCACAGCCCTGCCACGGGTACAGATCGGCGGCTCCGCCGCGTACGGTCCGGGGCCCGTCTCCGGTCCTCCGTGGTCGCGCGTCTGACGGTGCGCCGTTGAACCCGGGGATCCGTACGTCGGCGCAGAGTTCGTTCGCCGACCCCATCGCTGCCAGTCCGAACGTGTTCTCGCGGGCGGCGGTCCGCGTCTCGTCGCCGAATCCGTCGAGCAGTTGGTCCTCGGCGGGTTCGTCGTCACCGTAGAAGGTCAGCGTGGTGGTGCCGGCCCGCGCCGCGTATTCCCACTGCTCCTCGCTGGGCTGCTGGTGCAGGCTAGCGATGCGGAACGGTCCCTGCACGGAACGCGGCACTGTGTTCGAGGTGCTCCTTTGCCAAGCTCCGGCAGCGCCCTCGGTCGGCCCAGCCGCCTTGTGAGCGTGGAAGACGTCGAGAAGGCCAGCCAGAAGTAGGCCCCTGGGCCACCCGTGAGGGCGGCCGGGCGTCCCGAAGTGGCAGAAGCGGTTCTCCCGCCTCAACTGCGCGAGCTCGTCTCGTTCGCTGCTGGTCAGCCCGTCGGCGCGGGTGCCGCTGTCGAGGTTGGCCTGCTTGACCCAGTCACGCACCGGGGTCTCGGTCAGGTCGAAATCCTGGCTGACCTGCCGAAGCGTGCGGTCACCACGCTGGCACAACTCGACGATCTCGGCCTTGAACTCCGGCGTGAACAAACGCCGAGGCCGCGGCCGCTTCTTCCCCATGCTCTCCAAGATGCTGGACATCCTCCCGGAGACCCCAGGTCCCCTGATCTTGGATATCCGTCAAAACGGGGTAGGCCCACCGGCACATCGGATCACCTGTCGGCTCCGCCTGAAATTGAGGCGGCGTTGACATCGCCCTCGCGTGCGAGGGGAACACGGCGGGGCGACCACGGCGGCATCGGACCCCGCCGGATCACCCCCGCGTGCGCGGGGAAGACACGCACGTGGGCCTGTACCTTGGCGGCGGCCGGGGATCACCCCCGCGTGCGCGGTGAAGACGGCACCCGTCTTCGCGGCGACCTCGGTCATCCACGGATCACCCCCGCGTACGCGGGGAAGACCCGTGACCGCGCCCCGGGCCTCGGCCGGCAACGGATCACCCCCGCGTGCGCGGGGAAGACGGCGGGACGCCGGTCCTGGAGGACGGCATGGAGGGATCACCCCCGGGTGCGCGGGGAAGACTTGCCTGGCTCCTGCCACTCCGGCGGCACGCAGGGATCACCCCCGCGTGCGCGGGGAGCACAGCACCAGCGCGCAGCGTGTACCCGGGATCACCCCGCGTGCGCGGGGAGCACGGGCGCCGGTCGTGGGGCAGCTGAGACAGGCTGGGATCACCCCCGCGTGCGCGGGGAGCACGCCGCGGCGGTGGGCGGGCAGACCGCGTACGCGGGATCACCCCGCGTGCGCGGGGAGCACCAGATCAGCCCGGAATTCCGACGGACAGGAGAGGGATCACCCCCGCGTGCGCGGGGAGCACCTGGGTCCGCTCGACCGCGCCGGCGGGCAGTCGGGATCACCCCCGCGTGCGCGGGGAGCACGACGGTGTCCACGCGTCCCGGTCGAACACCACGGGATCACCCCCGCGTGCGCGGGGAGCACGTGGCCTTCCTGTCGTGCGACCCGAAAACGGCGGGATCACCCCCGCGTGCGCGGGGAACACAGGATGCTGCCGGGGATGTTGCGTTGCAGGCCCGGATCACCCCCGCGTCCGCGGGGAGCACTCCTGCGGGGTGCTCGGGGTGGGCCTCCACGGCGGATCACCCCCGCGTGCGCGGGGAGCACGTCCTGCTCTAGCGCTTCGAGGAAGGCCCGTCCGGATCACCCCCGCGTGCGCGGGGAGCACCGACTCTGGAAGGACTCTCGCGTGTCCCCGCCGGGATCACCCCCGCGTGCGCGGGGAGCACCCGCCGCCCCTCGAAAATCTCGCAAACCTCAGAGGATCACCCCCGCGTGCGCGGGGAGCACGGTTCTCCAACGTCGGACCACTGCTCATGGTTAGGATCACCCCCGCGTGCGCGGGGAGCACTTGCCTGCCGCTCCCGGCGCGCCGTCCGCCCCGGGATCACCCCCGCGTGCGCGGGGAGCACCGGTCGGGCCGGCGTCGTATCGGCGACCGCTGAGGATCACCCCCGCGTGCGCGGGGAGCACGATGGCCAGCGGGTCGCGGTAGGCCACGAACAGGGATCACCCCCGCGTGCGCGGGGAGCACATGGTGTACGCCGACCAGTCGATGCCCTGATCCGGATCACCCCCGCGTGCGCGGGGAGCACACCGTCCAGTTCTTCGCCAGCTCGATCGAGTCGGGATCACCCCCGCGTGCGCGGGGAGCACACTTCTTGACCTGGGGCGTTAGAGATCGACTTCGTGGTTTTCATTCACTAGGTTTTGCAAGATC
>NZ_JBEZED010000046.1:0-30428 GCF_040648675.1 Micromonospora sp. NPDC049101
CCGGGTTTGGGGGCGGGGGGGGCCGGGGGGGGGTGTTACCAACACGCGCGGCCCGGCGGGGGGGGCGGGGCGGGGGGGCCCCCGGGGCTGCGCCCCCCCCCCCGACCCGGGTGTCCGGCACTCGTCCGGGCGGCACCGGTGCGTCAGGCCGGGGCGGCCGGGCAACTCGCACCGACCGGCGGGATGACCCTGCTGATCAGGTACCGCTCGACGCGGCTGCGGGTGCACTCCGTGCGGGGGTAGCTGGCGTGGCCCGACCCCTCGTAGGTGAGCAGGCGACCATGCGTGCCGAGTTGGTCCGCCACCCGCTGTGCCCCGTCGTACGGGGTGGCCGGGTCGTAGCGACCGTTGAGCAGCAACAGCGGGGTGCTCGTCCGCACCCGCAGCCGGTGTTGCGGGTTGTTCGCCGTCCAGCCCAAACAGATCGCGGTGAAGCGGACGACGACGGGGGAGGCCCGCAGGTGCGGTGCCGCGGCGCGGGCCAGTTCGAGGTACTGGTTCCACTCGGTGAAACCGTCGACCGGCAGCGACCAGTCCTGGCAGAACGCGGGCAGGGCGTACTCGGTCAGGCCCGCGTCGCCGTCGACCGGCACCATCGGGGACGCGAGCGGGTATTCCTCGCCCCGCTCCAACGCGAGCAGCATGTTCGCGAGGTCGGCCCAGGTCGCGTCGAAGAAGTTGACGAACGTCGCGAACCCGAGCTCGAACCAGGTGAGCGTCCGGCCGGTGCTCGCGTCGACAAGCGTGCCGGCGTCGGCGCGGCGCACCAGTCGGTCGTACAGCGCCGGCACGTCGCGTCCGTGTAGGGCGCAGCTGGGGGTTCGCCCGCACCAGCTCACGAACTCGTGGAACAAGGCCTCGTTGCTGGCCGCGCCGCTGCGGACGTACCCCCGGACCCCCTGGCTGTGGTCCATCACGCTGTCCATGGCCAGGGCCCGGACCCGGTCGGGGAACAACTCGGCGTAGGCCTGCCCGATCAGGGTGCCGTAGGACCACTGGTAGAAGCTGAGCTGCCGCTCACCGAGTGCCGCCCGGATGGCGTCCGTGTCCCGCGCGACACTCACGCTGTCGAGGTGGTCGAACAGTGGGCCACTCTGCGCGCGGCAGTCGTCGCGCAACTGGCGGTTGTAGGCGCGGAGTCGCTCGAACTCCGCCGCGTTGGTGGGCGTCAGGGAGGGGTGCCGGCCCAGCAACGCCGACGAGCAGCGCACCGGCGCACTACGGACCGTGCCCCGGGGATCGAAGCCGACGAGGTCGAAGCGGCGCAGCACGTCCGGCCCGAGCTGGGTCTCGGCGGTCAGCGCCACGTCGACCCCGGACAGACCGGGCCCGCCGGGGTTGAAGACCAGCACACCGATGCGGGCGGCCGGGTCGGTGGCGGTACGCCGGGCCAGGGCCAGCTCGAAGGTCTCCCCACCCGGTCGGGCCCAGTCGACCGGGAGCCGCAGGGTGCCGCACCGCGTACCCGGATCGTCGGGCCGTTCCGGGCACGCCCGCCAGTCGATGCGGCCGTTCCACCCGCCGGTGCCGCTCCCGGCGACCGAACCGGTGCCGCCGGACGACGCCGGCGTGGGGCCCGCGAACGCCGGTGGGGCGTTGAGCGACAGGGCGACGAGGATCGCGACGACGGCCGGAAGGCGACGAACAAGTGGTGGGCGCCGGCGGTCGACCCCGCCGCGACGCCAGAGAGTGGTTCTCTTCGTGGTCAGCATGCGCCCAGCCTGCCGACGCCCGGTCCACGTCGGATCCATGCCGGTCCGTGGGCAGGCTCAGCGCGAGGTCGCCAACCGCTCGGACAACTCCCCGGCCTGCGGATGACCGACCCGGTCGAAGATCTCCAACGCCTGTCGCCACAGGTCCGTCGACGTGTCGTGGTCGCCCACCGCCCGATGGGTGTCGCCGAGCCGGACAAGTGTCTCGGCCCGCCCGCACTGGTCCTGAGCGCCGGAGTACAGCGCCAGAGCGCGCCGGTAGCAGGCCGCCGCCGTCGGGTGCGCACCGAGACCCTGATGGGCGAAGCCGAGGCTGTCCCAGGTGTGGGCCGAGCCCACCCGGTCCTCGACCTCCTCGTGCAGTGCGAGTGCCTGCTCGCAGTAGGCGATGGCACGGACGTGCTCGTCCAGCCGGGCGTGGCCCCACCCGATCGCGTTGAGCGCGGCGGCCACGCCGCGTCGGTCGTCGCTGCCGCTGGACAACGCCAGCGCCTTCTCGGCGTGCGGCAGCGCTGCCCGCGGGTTTCCCTCGGTGTCGTACACCCAGGCGAGATGCAGGTGGGTGCTCGCCTGCCCCGGCCGGTCACCGAGCCGGTCGTACCGTGCCATCGCGCTGCGCAGGTGACGGCGGGCCGCGTCGTACCGGCGGAGCTGGAGGTGTGCCAGCGCGAGGTCCCGGTGTGCCACCGCCTCGGCCCGCGGCTCGCCCCGGCGTCGGGCGACCGCGACCGCGACCGACTGTACGGTGCTCAGGTCGTGCCACCGCGACATCCGGCTGAGCAGCGGGGTGAGGGCCTGGGCGAGCTGGCCGGCGTGCGCCTCGAAGCGGTGGGTGGCCGCGTCGTCGACGGCGGCCAGCAGCGCCCCCTGCTCGATGGCGAACCAGGCCAGTGCGGACCGGTGATCGGCGAACGTCGGTGTGGACCAGTCGGCGGGCAGCGGATCGACCGGCTGGTGGCCGGCGTCGACAAGCCTCGCCGCGGCGAGCGCGGCCCGCAGGTAGTGGTCGAACACGCGCCTGCGCGCCGCGGCACGGTCGTCTGCGGAGTCGTGCGCGTCCGTCAGCTCCTCCCCGTAGGCCCGGAGCAGGTCGTGACAGCGGAAGCGGTTGGGGGACTGCTCCGCCAGCAGGTTCGCCCGGGTCAACTCGTCGAGTGCCGGCCGGATCAGGTGCGGCGGTGCCCCGGCGAGGCTGGCCGCCGCCGCCGCGCTGATGTCCGCCGTGGGGTGCAGGCTGATCTGCCGGAACAGCCGGGCCGCGTCCGGGCTGAGCAGACGGTACGACCAGGAGAGCACCGTCCGCAGGTCGGTGGCGGCGTCGTCGGTGGCCAAAGCGGCGAGGCCACCCCTGCTCACGGCCAGATCGTCGGCGATGGCCTGGAGCGGGAACGTGGGCCGGGCGGCGGCCCGCGCGGCCACGATGGACAGTGCGAGGGGCAACCGCGCGGTACGGGTGATCAGCTCGTCCACCGCGGCCGGCTGGGTGGCGGCCCGCCGTGCACCCAGTCGCCGGACGAGCAACTGGCGTGCCTCGGGGGTGCTGGGCAGGTCGAGTGCGACGGTGTGGGCGCCTTCGGCGGCGACCAGGCCGGGCAGCGTGTGGCGGCTCGTCACGATCACGCCACATCGGCTGGACCCGGGCAGCAGCGGTCGCACCTGTTCGGCGTCGCGCGCGTTGTCGAGCAGCACGAGCAGCCGTCGGTCGGCGGTCAGACTCCGGTACAGGGCGAACTGGGCCGCTGGCTCGGCGGGTATCTCCAGGGGCTTGACGCCCAGGGCGGGCAGCAGCGAGCGTACGACGACGGCGGACGGTGCGGCCTCCTGGGTGGCCGTGCCGAAACCGCCCAGGTCGACGTGGAGTTGCCCGTCCGGATAGTGGCGCAGGCTGTCGTGTGCCCAGCGCAACGCCAGCCACGTCTTTCCGACGCCCCCGGTGCCGGTGACGACGACGGTGCCGGCCGGGTCGGTGTCGTCGAGCAGCAGCGTCGTGAGCCGGGCCAGCTCACGGGTCCGGCCGGTGAACAACGTCGGCGGGGCCGGCAACTGCCGGGGCACGATCCGGGGCGCGGGTCGTCGCGGCGGTCGTGCCCCGGGTATCGACACCTCCCGGTCGGCCCGCAGGATGCTGGTGTGCAGCCGTTGCAGCTCGGCACCGGGCTCGACGCCCACCTCCTCGGACAGGACCCGGCGTAACCGCCGGTACGTCGCCAGCGCGTCCGCCCGCCGACCGGCCCGGGTCAGGGCCACCATGAGCTGCCCCCAGGGGCGCTCGCGCAGCGGATCCCCGTCGATCCGCGTCCGGAGCGGCTCGATCAGCTCGTGGTGCCGGCCGGTGCGCAACTGGAGGTCCGCGACCTCCTCCAGCAGAGTCGACCGCTGTTCCTGGAGTCGGGCCCGGACGGCGAGCAATACCCCCGCGCCGGGCAGGCCCGCGAACGGCTCGCCCCGCCACAGCGCCAGCGCCCCCTCGAACGCCCGCAGGGCATCCGGGGCGCGGTCCTGCCGCAACGCCTGATATCCCTGCTGGGCCAGGTCGTCGAAGGTGACGGTGTCCACCGTCTGCCCATCGAGGACGAGCCGATAGCCGGTGGCCCCCGCGAGGATGGCGGGGTCGGGTGCCCCCGGGGACCGCAGCGCCCGGCGCAACGCCCAGACGTAGGTCTTCACGTTGCCGGCTGCCGTCTTCGGTGCGCGGCCCTGCCACAGCTCGTCGACGAGCTGGTCGATGGACCACGCGCTGCCCGGCCGCGACAGCAGGATGGCCAGCAGGCGCACCTGCATGGGCGTGCCGAGGGCCAGCCGTTCCCCCGCGGGAGACCACACCTCGACCGGCCCGAGCAGGTGGTACCGCATCGCCGGCCTCCCCCCGTCACGCTGGACCATCACCCCACCGTACGGCCTGCCGCCGGTCCACTGCCTCCCGAGGAGGTCCGGCAGGGTCCCACCGGCACCGACCGCGGCGGTCCTGGCCGGCCGGCACGGGGACTCCGCTCGGGGTGGCGTGGATTCGTTGCCTTATATACCGTGGCACGGTCGCGGGCCGTCCCCGCCATGACATCGCGTACGCGATGAGAAGAGGGGTTCGTCGTGACCACGGATTCGCAGGCGACCGACCGACCCGAGGCCGGCGCGGTCGATGCGGTGCAGAAGATCGACACGTCGGTGCCGCACTCGGCACGGATCTGGAACTACTGGCTCGGTGGCAAGGACAACTTCGCCGTCGACCGCGAAGCCGGCGACCAGTACCGGCAGGTCTTCCCCGGCGTCGTCGACGTCGCCCGCGCCTCGCGGCAGTTCCTGGTCCGCTCGATCACGTTCCTCGCCGGCGAGGCGGGCGTCCGCCAGTTCCTCGATGTCGGCACGGGGTTGCCGACGGCCGACAACACCCACGAGGTGGCGCAGCGGATCGCACCGGACGCGCGGATCGTCTACGTGGACAGCGACCCGCTGGTGTTGGCGCACGCCCGTGCGTTGCTGGTCGGCACGGCCGAGGGCAGGACCGCCTATATCGACGGCGACCTGCACGACCCGGCCGCGGTCATCGCCGAGGCCGGCAAGACGCTCGACTTCCAGCAGCCGGTCGGCCTCATCCTCAGCGGTGTGCTGGGCCACGTGCCCGACTACGAGGCGGCCCGCTCGATCACGCGACAGTTGCTGGCGTCGCTGCCCAGCGGCAGCTACCTGTCCCTCAACGACGGCACGAGCCTGATCAGCGCCGAGATGCAGCAGGCGCAGGACGACTACAACGACACTGGTGCGGTTCCGTACACGCTCCGCTCGCCGGATGAGATCGCCGGGTTCTTCGACGGCCTGGAGCTGGTGGAGCCCGGCGTCGTGCCGTGCCCGCAGTGGCGACCTGACGACGCGGTCGACACGCCTGCCGACATCGACGCGTTCGGCGGGGTGGGCCGCAAGCGGTAGGACGCCCCGCACGGTCGCGGAATGAGCCCGTGGGGAAAGTGTGTTGTCTGAAATACGGTCTGCAAAACAGAACGTATTCTGAAAACACGACCACGGAGATGGCGAAGAGATGCCTGACTACGGGCACGAAATCCTGTTTGGGACCTTTCTGACCCCCGGGGCGCAGAACCCGGACCAGGTGGTGGCGCTCGCCGAGCTGACCGAAGCGGCGGGGCTGGATCTCACCTCCTTCCAGGACCACCCCTACAACGCCGAGTTCCTCGACACCTGGACCCTGCTGAGCTGGGTCGCGGCCCGCACGCAACGGCTGCGGATCTCGGGAAACGTCCTCAGCCTTCCGCTGCGTCCGCCGGCCGTGCTGGCGAGGGCGGCGGCGAGCCTGGACCGGCTGTCCCACGGCCGTTTCGAGCTGGGCCTCGGCGCCGGCGCGTTCTGGGACGGGATCGAGGGCATGGGCGCCCGCCGGCTGACGCCGGGGCAGGGCGTCGAGGCGCTTCGCGAGGCGATCGACATCCTGCGCGGTGTCTGGGATGTCACCGCGGCCGGGCCGCTGCGGCAGGACGGTAGGTACTACCCGACCCCCGGCACGCAGCGCGGCCCCGAGCCGGCACACGAGATCGACATCTGGCTCGGCGCGTACCAGCCGAAGATGCTGGCGTTGACCGGCCAGAAGGCGAACGGCTGGCTGCCGACACTGGAGTACCTGCGCTCGCCGGACCGGGTGACCGCCAACCGGCTGATCGACGAGGCGGCCGTCGCGGCGGGACGCGACCCTCGAAAGATCCGGCGGTTGCTCAACCTGTTCACCGTCGACGTCTCGTCGCGCAGCCGTGGCTTCCTCCAGGGGCCTGCCGAGCAGTGGGTCGAACAGCTCCTCCCGATGGTCCTCGAGGAGGGGTTCAGCACCTTCCTGATTGGCCGCGACGACCCGCGCCTGATCCAGACCCTCGGTCAGGAGATCGCCCCCGCGCTGCGCGAGGCGGTCGCCAAGGAGCGCGCGGCGGGCGGGCCCGACACCGGGCGGGTCCGCGGCGTCGCCGCCCTGGCCGAGCGTCACCCGGGCGTCGACTACGACGCGCTACCGGAATCGTTGGCCGCCCGGGCCGTCGAGCCGGGCGACCCGGAGTACGACGGTGTCCGCCACAGCTACAGCTGGCACGGATCACCGGCCCTGGTCCTCCGGCCGCAGGCCGTCGCCGAGGTGATCGACGCCGTGTCGTACGCGCGGACGCAGAACGTGCCGCTGTCCGTGCGCAGCGGCGGGCACGGCATCAGCGGTCGGTCGACGAACGACGGGGGAGTCATCATCGACATGTCGCTGATGAACAAGGTCGAGGTGCTCGACCGGGCGACCCGCCGGATCCGGCTCGAACCGGGCGCCCGCTGGGGGCACGTGGCCCAGACACTCGCCCCGTACGGCCTGGCGATGAGCTCGGGCGACTACGGTGACGTGGGCGTCGGCGGTCTCGCCACGACCGCCGGCATCGGATACCTGGCGCGCAAACACGGCCTGACCATCGACCACATCGTGGCCGCCGAGATCGTGACCGCGGACGGCCGCCTGCTCCGCGTGGACGACGAGCATCACCCCGACCTGTTCTGGGCCGTACGCGGCGCCGGCGGCAACTTCGGCGTCGTCACCGCCATCGAGATGGCGGCGTACGAGGTCGACAACGTCGTCTACGCCCAGCTCGTCGCGGACGCGACCGACACCGCCCACCTGCTGCGCCGCTGGGGTCAACTCGTCGAGGAGGCGCCCCGGGACCTGACCAGCTTCCTGTCCCTCTTCCCCGGTCGTCGGGGCGACCCGGCGACGGCCCAGGTCACCCTCGTCTTCGCCGGGGACGACATCGAGGCGGCGCGGTCGGCCCTGAGCCCGTTCCTGGAGATCGGACCGATTCTCGACCAGCAGGCGCAGCTCGTGCCCTATCCCGCGATCGTCGCGCCGCCCGGCAACCGGCACCGGGGTCAGGGGCTCAACGACACCCGCAGCGGGCTGCTGCACCACATCACACCCGAGGTGGCGGACCGCATGGCGACCATGATGAACTCCGGCGATGTGATGATCATGCAGGTCCGATCCGTCGGCGCGGCGGTCAACGACGTCGCCGGCGACGCGACCGCCTACCCGCACCGGACGCAGAACTTCTCGGTGCTCGCCGCCACCGTGCCGGACCGCAGGCCCCACCTCGACAAGCTGTGGACCGAGCTGTATCCGCATCTCGACGGCCTGTACCTCAGCTTCGAGACCGACACCGATCCGGACCGCCTGCTGGACGCCTGGCCCGAGCCCACCCTCGGCCGGCTGCGCGCCATCAAGGCCACCTACGACCCGGACAACGTCTTCAACCGAAACTTCCCGATCCCACCGGCAGACAACACCGGCGACAAGGCGCTCGCCAACTCCTGACAGGCCGGGCGGCGGGGGTCAGTGGGCGGCGGCGCGTCCGGCGACCTGGGTAAGGATCCTGTTCCAGAGAGCTTCCGGAATCGGCTCGTCGATGCTGGCCATCGCCACCTGGACCTCGATGAGCGGTCCCCGGATGAACGCGGTGCGGTCGTACTGGACCAGGTCCTGCCCGGCGATCGTGCCGACGAGCTTGTTGTCCACGACACCGACCACGTTGGCCGCGCCCCGGGTCGGCGCGAGTGTGACCTTGGTGGACATCGAGTCCACGGTCCAGTCGAGCTGCTCGTAAACCAGCCGCGTGATGCGCTCCGTGCAGGGCTGCAGCCTCGGGTTGGTCAACAGGCCGAAATCGACGTCGAGATCAGCTTCTGATCGGTAGCTCGCCGCCACGGACTGGATGAACACCGGCCCACCGGAGTAGGGCGTTGATTCCACTCCGGCGACCATGTTCGGGGTGGTGTCGCGTACTCCCATGCACGTCGCCGTCGCGGCGTTGACGTCCGGGTCCAGCATGCTCATCGACTCCGTGGTGACCCAGTCGGAAGGCACGTCCGTCGCCCGCACAACGATCTTTTGCAACTGTTGCTTGGTGGCTGGCGTACGCTCCGTTTGTTGCTTGGTGGGTGGCGTGCGCTGCGTTGGCCGCCGGATCGGTGTGGCCGACCGGCCAGGACTCGTGACCGGCGGTGTAGGCGTCACCGTGGCAGAGGGTGGGACCGGTGTTGTCGGTGCGGCGGCTGGTGAGGTGGCCGGATCGCTGGCCGAGGCAGCCGGGTCGGCACCGCGCGCAGAACGCTCGTCACTTCCGCAACCGGCCAGCAGGACCACTCCGAGCCCGGCTACGCAGAGCCGGGTGAGACACCGCGAGAACATGGCACGGAATTTAGCATCCTCATTTCACCCTATTCATGATCGATGGGAATCTTTGCCGTAGGGGAAAGGCGAATTGTTTGATCGGCTGCCGGTCGCGCTACGGGCAGACGGTTGCGAAGGGTCTTCCGGGGAGGTACGTCTTCCACTCATCGCCGGCCAGCGACCCATAGAGGGAGCAGACCGTCCCGAATGTGTCGGCGACGACAGCGCGGTCGGTGATGGATAGTCCGCGTATACTGATGTGCGCGATGATTTTGCCGTTCGGGCTGAAGGCCACCGCGCTGACTCCCAACACACTTGTCAATTCGGCCGCGACGGATACCGGCCGCCCGATTTCCCGGCCGTCTTCCGGATTCCACAGGCGTACGGCGTCGTTCTGGGCGCCGCCGGCCAGGACGCTCCCGTCCGGACTGAAATCGAGGCCGGAGACGGAGCTTCCGGCGCTCATTGTGCTCATTTGCCGGCCGGTGGCGGGGTTCCACACGCGAATGGTCCCGTCGTCGCCGGCGGCGGCCAGCAGGTGTCCGTCGCGGCTGAAGCGCACCGCTGTCACCGGGCCGCGATGGCCGGTCAGTGGAGGGCCGACGGCGTGGCCGGTGGCGGGGTTCCAAAGGCGAACGGTGCCGTCGTCGCCTCCCGTGGCCAACAGGTCGCTGCCGAAGCTCACCGCGTTCACCGTGCCCGGATGGCCAGTCAACGGGTCGCCGACCGGCTGGCCGGTGGTGGGGTCCCACAGCCATACCGCCTGCTCGTCGCCGCTGCTGGCCAGCAGCGTTCCATCGCGGTTGAAGGCCAGTGCGGTGATCACCTTCCGGTGGCCGGTCAGCGGGCGGCCGATTGGCCGGCGGGTGGCGGGGTTCCAGAGCCGGATGCTGCCGTCACTGCCGCCGCTGGCCAGGATGGAGCCCTGCGGGCTGAACGCGACAGCGGTGACGTCCTGCTGCTGGGCGACGATCGACTTGCCGAGTGGCCGCCCGGTGGCCGGGTTCCAGAGGCCGATCGTCCGGTCGTTGCCGTTCGCGGTGGCAACCAGGCTGCCGTCCGGGTTGAACGCCACGTCGCTCAGGTAGCCCCGGCCGATCCCCGTCGACCTGGTAACCGGTTGGCCGCTTGCGGCATCCCACAGCCGGATTGTGCCGTCGCTGCTGCCGGTCGCCATCAGCTGTCCGTGAGGGCTGAACGCGACACTCCAGACCCAGTCGCGGTGGCCGGTCAGCGGTGCGGCGACGGGCTTGCCGTCGGCCGCGTTCCACAGCCGGATCGTCCGGTCGGCGCCGGTGCTGGCCAGCCGCGTACCGTCCGGGGTGAACGCCACCCCGGTCACCTTGCTGCCACTGCCGCTGAGCACCGGTCCCGCCGAGCCGCCCGTGGACGGCTCCCACAGCCTGACGCTGCCGTCCAGGCCGGCGCTGGCCAACCGACCGTCGCGGCTGAACGCCAGGCTCCAGATCCAGTCGGAGTGCCCTCTCAGCGGCTTACCAACGGTTCGGCTGGTGGCCGGATCCCACAACTGGATCACACCATGGCCCGCTGCCGATCGGGATGCTGCGGCAAGCAGCCGGCCGTCCGGGCTGAACGCGACAGCGGTGACCGGCCCGGAACGGGGGGTCAACGGTTGACCGACGGGGGAACCGGTGTCGGGGTTCCAGAGCCGAATGGTGCCGTCGTCACCGGCGCTGGCGAGCAGGCGATCGCGGGGGTGGAACGCGACAGTTGTCACCGGGCCTTGGTGGCCGGTCAGCGGGCCACCGACCGGGCTGCCGGTGGCCGGGTCCCACCGGCGGACGGTGCCGTCGTCGCTGACGCTGGCCAGTAGCGATCCGTCGGCGTTGAATGCCACGCGGCTCACTTTGCCCTCGTGACCGACAAGCGGGCGGCCGATCGGCAGGCCGGTGAGCGAGTCCCACAGCCGTACCGTCGCGTCGCCGCCGGCGCTGGCCAGTAGCTGTCCGCGTGGGCTGAACGTCACATCGTGCACGCTCGCCGTGTGGCCGTAGAGCACCGAGCGGGGTTCCGCGATCAGCATCCGCATACTGGCGAAGGCTTCGTCGGTGGGAGCCATCCGCCACGCGGCGGCGGCCAGCCTGCCGGCGAGGAGAGGATCATGTTGGCGGGTGACCTGACTCTGCGCGGCCAACTGGCGCGACAATGCCACGGCCTGCTGCCGGCGCAGGTCCGCTTGGCGGCTGGTGGCAAGCCCGGCCGCCACCAGTGCCGCAATCGTCAGCATCGACAGAGCCGCCATGACCGCGCGGCGTAGCCAGGCGTTGCGGACCGCGGCCCTCTTGCTGGCGGCCAGAAACTCCTGCGTACCCGGTGCCAGCGCCGGAAACCGGTTCGCTGCCGCGCTCCAGCGCTCGGCCGCCCGCACGGCCGAGCCCAGTTGCGAGCCGCGGTAAAGGAACGACGCGTCGCGTCCGCGTCTGTCCCAGAGCGACGCGTCCTCCGCCAGTTCCCGATAGAGCGTGCGGTCGGCCTGTTCGGCGTCCAGCCAGCCGCGTAGCCTCGCCCACCCCAGTAGTAAGGCGTCGTGGGCGATCCGGACGCTGTGACGCTCCAGCACGATCAACCGGCGGCCGGCGAACGGGGCCAGGACCGCGTCGAGGTCTTCCTGCGGAACGCCCGTCGCGGCCCCCAACTCCTCGCTGGTCGCCCGGCGGCAGGCCAGCTGTCCGCTGCCGGTGACGACCGTCAACTGAACGAAGACCGAGCGTGCGGCCTCGCGACTGGCGGCCGGTAACGCCTGGTACACCGACTCGGCGGTGCTCTGCACGGCCTGCCCGACCCCGCCCATCCGCCAGTAGGCCCGCACCGTCAGCGGGCCCCCGTCGCGCGACTCCCACAGGGCGAGCATCGCTTGGGACAACAGCGGCAACACACCGGCGTCGAAGCCGGTGACCAGCGTGCGATCGCGCAGTTCTCCGAGGATCGCCTCGTCCAGGCCCCGCTCGAGCGGCACGCCGGCCTCGGCGGCCGGCCCGCAGATCGCCAGGCGCAACTCCGCCTCGGTCATCGGCCCCAGCAGGAACGAGCCGGCCTGCAACGCCTCGCGCAGCTCGGGATAGGCGGCGGCCCGGTCCAGGAAATCGGCACGCACCGCGATGACGAGCAACGCGGCGGGTAGATCGCCCGTACGCCGTACTGCCGCCATCGCGTGCAACGCGGCGACGAATGCCAACCGCACCTGCCGACCCGGCGGATCATCGGCGACCAGGGTGAACAACTCCTCGAACTGGTCGATGATCAGAACCAGACGCCTGGAGATCACACCGTCCCCGCCGGGCGCATCGCCACGCGTGGCTTGCCGCGCCAGCAACCGGGCACTGGACGGATCGGCGACCAGGGACCGATGAACCGCGGCAGCATCCGTGCCGGCGAGGTCCGCCAGATGAGCGGCCAGCTCCTCCAGCGGGTTACCGGTCGGCGTCATGACCCGGCGGGGCCAGGCGGCCGAGCCCGGCACCAGCCGATCGCCGGCCAACCGAGGAATCAGACCGGCCCGAAGCAACGACGACTTGCCGGCGCCCGACGCGCCGACCAAGAACAGCAGCTGGCCGTGGGCTAACCGGGCAGCCAACTGCTGGACGAGACGCGAGGTCGCCTCGGCTCGCCCGTAGAACACGCCCGAGTGGCGTTCCTCGAACGGCGCCAAGCCCCGGTACGGAGAGCCCACCCAGGGCGCCGCCCGCACGGACGCGCCCGGATCGGCACTCGTACGAGCCTCCACGGCGGAGACCTTCTCCAAGACCAGCCGCAACGTCACCTGTTGGTCGGCAACCCGTTCCAGCCCGACCCGCTGCAGCTCCTCCTGCCGACGCAGCGAGGCCTCGACACGCCACAGCGCCTGTCGCGCCTCCGCCACGACGAACCGGAACTCCGCGAACCGGCTCGCGAGCAATGCCAGAGTTTCCAGAACGCTGTCCCGCAGCTCCGCGTCGCCCGCCTCAACCAGGGCACCCACCGCGTCGATCCGCTTGAGCAACTCCGCGATCTCGGCCCGCGCCACGCTCGCCTGCTCTCCATCCTCGGACAGCACCTCATCGAGCAGGACAATCAGCTCCCGCTCGATCGCCTCGGGCGAAGATTGATCGGGCTCAGTCCCGCGCAGGTGCTCGATCGCGGTGGAGACGACGTTGGTCAGAACGTTCGCACCAACCGAGCCGAGACCCGCCGAGATCGCCAGACCGACAGACGTGTTGGTCAACCCGGCCGCCACCACGGGCACCAAGCTCGTGGCGCACAGGAGGCCGACCAGGTACGGGCCGGAGGACTGTTTCAGAACTCCGCCGCGGCGAGCGAGCCCGGCCACCGCCGCGCGCATCTTGTCGCGCAACTGCGCGTCGTCACTCTCGCTGGTCAATCGTTCCCACCCGGGGCCGGACCTGCCGAACATCGTAGACCGGGCGGCCGACATCGATCTGTCGGAAAGGCGGCAGCCCTCGAATGCCCACTCACGCGCTCGAACGGCCCCATCTTGATCGCGGCCACGACACCGTGGGCTGAGCCGGCATGTGACGGCGCTCGCCGGGTACGCCGCCGTGGCCCCGGGCTGGCAGGACGCCCGGGAGCTGTCGCTTTCCGCGCAGCCGAGGAGCACCGACATGCCTATCGCAGGGCGGGCCCGACTCTCGCCGGCGGTATCCCTGGTGCTGCTGGCGTCGATTCTCGTGTCGTTCCTGGCCGCGTCGGCGGCCCCGACCCCGCTCTACGGGCTCTACCAGCAGCGCTGGCACTTCTCACCGGTCACGACCACCGTGGTGTTCGCCGTCTACGCGCTCGCGGTGCTGGCCTCGTTGCTCACGTTCGGCAGGTTGTCCGATCACGTCGGCCGGCGGCCGGTCCTGGCCGTCGCGATCGTGGTGCAGATGCTGTCGCTCGTCGTCTTCGTCTTCGCCAACGGCGTACCCACGTTGCTGGCCGCCCGTCTGCTCCAGGGGCTCGCCGCCGGGGCCGCCACCGGCGCCGTCGGTGCCGGCATGCTCGACATCGACCGCGCCCGGGGCACGCTCGCGAACTCGATCGCCCCCGGTATCGGCACCGGGAGCGGTGCGCTGCTCGCGGCGCTGCTCATCGATTTTCTGCCCGCGCCGACGCGGCTGGTGTACGTCGTCCTGCTCGTGATCCTCCTGCTCCAGGCCGTCGGGGTCGCGCTGATGTCGGAGACTGTCACGCCGATGGCGGGCGCGCTACGTAGCCTGCGGCCCGACGTCACGCTGCCCCGATCCGTACGCCAGCCGGTGCTTGTCGTCGTCCCGGTGCTCTTCGCGGTCTGGGCGCTGGCCGGGTTCTTCGGTGCCCTCGGACCAGCGCTCGTCCGCAGCCTCATGAACACGTCGATCGTGGTCGGCGGCCTGGTTCTCTTCGTCTTCGCCGTCTTCGGGTCGATCGCCGTCCTGTTGTTGCGCGATACCGCCGCGCGGACCGTGATCCTGACCGGGATCGTCGCGCTCATCCTCGGCATGATCGTCACGTTGGTATCGGTGCTGGGCGAGACCGTTCCGGGCTTCTTCGTCGGCCTCGCCCTCGGGGGCGTCGGCTTCGGTGCCGGTTTCCAGGGCAGCCTCAAGACGATCATGCCGCTGGTCGAGGCGCACGAACGTGCCAGTGTGCTCTCTCTGCTGTACGTCGTCTGCTATGTCGGCTTCGGCCTCCCCACGGTGATCGCCGGCTTCCTCGTGGTCTACGCCGGTGGCCTGCCGCGCACCGCCGACGAGTATTCCGTCGCCGTCATCCTGCTCGCCCTGATCGCCCTGTTCGGGGTGCGCCGGGCCACGAGGGTGTCGTCGGGCTGATGCCGGGAAGGCGGCATCCGGCACGCGGTTTCGATGATCGGCGGATCGGGAGGGGGCGATGATGAGCCCGAAGAGTGCCCAGGGTGCGGCGAGCGGCGGGTCGAGCATCGAGAGCGTCGACGTGAAGCTGGAGGTGATCGTCATCCCGGTGTCGGACGTCGACCGGGCGAAGGCGTTCTACGAACGGCTCGGGTGGCGGCTCGACCAGACACCGCCCGGCATCGTGCAGCTCACGCCGCACGGCTCCGCGTGCTCGGTGCAGTTCGGCCCCGGCCTCACGCCAGCGGCACCCGGCTCGGCCGTGGCGTACCTGGTCGTGTCCGACATCGAGGCGGCCCACGACACCCTCGTCGCCGCCGGTGTCGAGGTCGGCGACGTCTTCCACGTCAGCCCGGACGGCCCGGTCGACGGGCCGGACCCGCAGCGGCGCAGCTACTTCTCGCGCGCCACGCTGCGCGACCCGGACGGCAACACCTGGCTGCTCCAGGAGATCACGACCAGACTGCCCGGGCGCGTCGAGGGAGGCCTGACGTCGTTCGGCTCCACGAGCGACCTGGCCGACGCGCTGCGGCGCGCGGCCGCCGCGCACGGTGAGCACGAGAAGCGGACCGGCCAGCACGACGACAACTGGCCCGACTGGTACGCGGCGTACCTGGTGAGTGAGCAGTCCGGGGCCAAGCCGCCCGAGTGAGCCCCGGGTCGGCCTGATGCCGGTGGGTCAGCACGACGACTCGCCGGCAGCACTGTCTTCCGCGGCAGGCTGAGCCCGTCCCGCGCCGAGATTCCACGCAGTGGGCGGTCCCTTGTGCATACCCCACTAAAACTGTAGGAATAGTGGGTCATCCTGATCGGGAGAAGCCATGACTGTTGTGACCGCGGCGCAGACCGTGGGCTCCGATGTCGGTGCCCCACCACCGACACGTCCACCGCGGGCGGGGGAGCGGGCCGGGTGGGGGCGACGCGTCGCGCTGCGCGCCGTGTCCCTGGTGGTCCTGCTGGCGCTCTGGCAGATCCTCGCGGTGCTGACCGACAACCCCACGTTCATCCCGTCGCCGGGCGCGGTGTGGGCCCGCCTGGTGCAGACGTCCACCACCCACGACGGTGTCCGGGGTTACAGCGGTCACCTGCTGATCGAGCACCTCGGCGTGAGTCTGCGGCGCATCCTCATCGGCTCGGTGGTGGGCGTGGCCGCCGGGCTGGTGCTCGGCCTGGTGATGGGCACCGTCACCTGGGTGCGGGTCGCGACCGAACCGGTCGTCACCTTCGTCCGCGCGTTGCCGCCCCTGGCGTACTTCAGCCTGTTCATCATCTGGTTCGGCATCGACGAGACGCCGAAGCTGTGGTTGCTGTCCATCGCCGCGCTGCCCCCGGTCGCGGTCGCCACCGCCGCCGCCGTCAAGGCCGCGCCCGCCACCCTCGTCGAGGCGGCCCGGGCACTGGGCGGCGGACGCTGGGCGGTCACCCGCGACGTGGTGCTGCCGCACGCGCTTCCGGAGATCTTCACCGGCATCCGGCTCGCCGTGGGCATCGCCTACTCGTCGGTGGTCGCCGCCGAGACCATCAACGGCGTACCGGGCATCGGGGGGATGGTCCGCGACGCGCAACGGTACTCGCAGACCGACGTGGTGGTGCTCGGTCTGTTCGCCATCGGCCTGTCCGGCCTCCTCATCGACGCACTGCTGCGCACCGCGGAGGACCGGCTCGTTCCCTGGCGCGGTCGAAGCTGACCGCGCTGTTCCCCACCTCGCAGAACGGACGTCCCGTGCGCAGACCACTTGTCGGAACTCTCCTCGCGGCTGCCCTGCTGCTGGCCGCCGCCCCCCTCGCCGGGTGCGGCAACGGCGCCGCCAGCGGCGGCGGCGACCCGCAGCGCAAGAGCATCCGGCTCGCCTACCAGGCGTTCCCGAGCGGCGACCTGATCGTGAAGAACCAGCGGCTGCTGGAGGAGGCGTTGCCGGACTACGCGATCACCTGGACCAAGTTCGACTCCGGCGCGAGCATCAACACCGCGTTCGCGGCCGGCAGTGTGGACATCGCCGCGATCGGCTCCAGCCCGGTCGCGCGCGGTCTGTCGGCGCCCCTGAACCTGCCCTACAAGGTGGCCTTCGTCCTCGACGTCGCCGGTGACAACGAGGCGCTTGTCGCCCGCAACAGCGCCAACGTCGCCACCATCACCGACCTGCGGGGCAAGAAGATCGGCACCCCGTTCGCCTCGACCGCGCACTTCAGTCTGCTCGCCGCCCTGGAGCGCGCCGGAGTCAAGGAGAGCGAGGTGACACTCGTCGACCTGGAGCCGCAGGACATCCTCGCCGCCTGGACCCGGGGCGACCTCGACGCCGCGTACTCCTGGCTGCCCTCGCTCGACGACCTGAAGAAGACCGGCAAGGTGCTCGTCACGAGCCGCGAGCTGGCCGCCGCCGGTAAGCCCACACTGGACCTCGGTGTGGTGTCCACCGCGTTCGCCGACGCCCACCCGGAGGCCGTCGACGCGTGGCGCAAGGCCGAGGCGAAGGCCCTGGACCTCATCGCGACCGACCCGACCGCCGCGGCGACCGCCGTCGGCCGGGAGCTGAACCTGGACACCGCGGCGGCCCAGCACCAGCTCAGTCAGGGCGTGTTCCTCAAGCCCGCCGACCTGGCCAGCCCCGAGTGGCTGGGCTCGCCGGAGAAGGTCGGCGCGCTCGCCGACAACCTGTACAACGCCGCGGTCTTCCTCAAGGGGCAGAAGAAGGTCGACGCGATACCGGACCGGTCGGTGTTCGAGGCGGCCGTCTACACCAAGGGCCTGCCGAGTGTCCTCCAGCCCTGACGCCGCGGTCGAGGTCCGCGACGTCACCCACACGTACGGGACCGGGCCGGCGGCGGTCACCGCCCTCGGCCCGGTCGACCTCCGCGTACCCCCGGGCACCTTCCTGGTCCTCGTGGGCGCCTCCGGATGTGGCAAGACCACACTCCTGCGGCTGATCGCCGGCTTCGAACGGCCGACGGCCGGCACGGTGACCGCCGCCGGCCGGCCGCCGGTGCCCGGCCGCAACGCCGGTCTGGTCTTCCAGCAACCCCGGCTGCTGCCGTGGAAGACGGTCGGCGGCAATGTCGGTCTCGCGCTGCGCTACGCCGGTGTGCCCCGGCCCGAACGGTCCCCCCGGGTGACCGCCCTGCTGGACCGGGTCGGCCTGCCGCACGTCGCGCACCGCCGCACCTGGCAGCTCTCCGGCGGCCAGCAGCAGCGGGTGGCCATCGCGCGGGCGCTGGCCGTGGACAACCCGTTACTGCTGCTCGACGAGCCGTTCGCGGCGCTCGACGCGCTCACCCGGGAGCGGTTGCAGGAAGACCTGCGCCGGGTCAGCGCCGAGACCGGCCGGACGTGTGTGTTCGTCACGCACAGCGTGGACGAGGCCGTCTTCCTCGGTAGTCGGGTGATCGTCCTGACCCGCCGGCCGGGCCGGGTGGCCCTCGACCTGGACGTCGATCTTCCACGCAGCGGCGTCGAACCCGACGAGTTGCGCGGCTCACCGGAGTACGCGGCCCTGCGCGCCACCATCGGCCACGCCGTGCGTGCCGCCGCCGCCTGAATGTGAGGGGCACCGCCATGACCGACACCCTGCTGCACCTGACCTTGGACCCCCTCGGGCCGCACTTCGGCGCCGAGGTGCGCGGCCTGGACCTGCACCGAGCCACGGACGACGAACTCGCGGCGGTGCGCGCCGCGCTGGTGGACCGCAAGGTGCTGTTCTTCGCCGATCAGCGCCTCGACGACGACGGGCAGGTACGCCTCGGTCGCCGGCTCGGCGAGCTGACCGCCTCGCACCCCGTGGTCGGCGGGGTGGACGAGCGACACCCCGAGGTGTACGCCCTGGACAGCGCCGACAACGGGTTCGCCGACGTGTGGCACACCGACGTCACCTTCGTCGCCCGTCCACCGCTCGGGTCGATCCTGCGCGCGGTGACGCTGCCGCCCAGTGGCGGCGACACGACCTGGGCGGACAGCCAACTCGCGTACGACTCGCTCGCCGAGCCGGTGCGCCGACTTGTCGACACGTTGGTGGCCGTGCACGACGGCAACCGCGAGTTCGGCTACTACCTGGCCCAACGCCGTGGTGGCCGGGGCAGTGTGTGGGACGGCGAGGTCGTCACCCGACTGGACCCGGTGGAGCACCCGGTCGTGCGCGTGCATCCGGAGACCGGCCGCCGGGGCATCTTCGTCAACCCCGGCTTCACCTCGCATATCGTCGGGGTGTCGGAGGCCGAGAGCCGGGCCATCCTGGACCTGCTCTACGCCCACCTCACCAAGCCGGAGCACCTGGTCCGACACCGGTGGCGCCCCGGCGACGTGGCGATGTGGGACAACCGCAGCACCGCCCACTACGCCAACCGCGACTACGGCGGCGCCCGGCGGGTCGTGCACCGCATCACCCTGCGCGGCGACCGCCCGCAGGGTCCGGCCGATCCCTGGCGTGGCCCGCCACGCTGAGCCGCGCTGGCCCTCCTCGCTCGCGGGGAGGGCCTGGCCAGGAAGGGGTCAGGGCGCCGATCGCCAGACCCAGTTGCGGCGCTCGTAGAGCGGCACCAGCCCGGCCCGGCGCAGATTGTCCAGCGACGGGTTCCGCGTACCGGGCGTGGGCTTCCCAGTCTCGGCGAACAGCCACCGGCACCCGGCCTCCGCCGCGGCGCGGGCGCGGGCGGCGATCAGCGCCGACTGCGCACCGAGGCCGCGGTGCCCGGGTGCCGTCGCGGCGGCGTTGAGCGAGGCCGACTCGCCGTGCAGGAACAGGTTGCCGCCGGCCACGACCTCGTCGCCGTCCCACGCCGCGTGCGGCCGCCAGGCCGGCTCGCCCACGGTCGACGCCAGCATGTCGGTGAGCCCACCGGCCGGCATGCCGAAGCCGGCAAGCAACACGTCGGCCCAGCGCCGCGCCTCGGCCGCCGGCACCGGGGCGACCCGCAGGCGGGTCCGCGCCGCGGCGACGTCACCCGATCGGGCGGCGAGCTTGACCCAGGTGCTGCCCGGCTCCAGCCCGCGTGCGGCGGCGACCGCGTCGAAGCCGTCGGGCAGGACCGCCGGGACGAGCTGGAGGACCGCCTGGTCGACGCCCTGCTCCCGGTAGAAGTCGAGGACGCGATCCAGGACCCGCACGGTGAACGGCTCGGTGACGCCGAAGCCGAGCGCCTTGCTCCAGTACCCGCCGGAGGGGTCGTTGCGCATGGCGAGGGCGACACCGCCGCCGATGCGCGTGGTCGCGACCCCCAGATCGGTGTACGCGGGCTCGGGCGCCCGCGACTCGTAGGCGTACATGAACTCGCACTCCACGCCCTCGGCGAGCGGGGTCAGGTCGGTCGTGTCGGTCATCAGCCGATTCTCGCCCGGTACCGGTCCCTGGCCCGCACCAACTGCATCCGATGGTGAATGCCCAGCTTGTGATATATGGAGCGGAGTCGCCTCGGCCGGGCGGCCGGACCGCTCGGTCAGCTCCCGGCGGGTGCCGGGGAGGTGGGAGCCTCGGCGGGTCGTCGGCGTCGGGACACCGCACCGGCGACGATGTCGATGACGAGGAAGGCCAGCAGGGTGAGTCCGAACAGCGGCAGCGCCCAGCCCACCGCCACGACCACCGGTACGCCGATCAGCAGTGCCCACAGCGGCAGGCCGCGTACGCCGGCACGGGCCGGCGGGGTGCCGGCGAGGGCGCGGCGGTCGGTGCGGGTGGGTCGGCGTTGCCACCACATGCGGTAGCCCCAGACGATGACGCAGAGCAGCCCGAGGGCGAGCGCGGCGAGCAGGATCTGGTTGACCAGGCCGAAGAGCAGACCCATGTGGGCCTGGATGCCGAGGCCGCTCAGTTTGGCCAGCAGCGGCCAGTCGGCGAAGTCGCTGCGGGCGGTGATCGTGCTGGTGGCCGGGTCGACGGCGATGCGGTCCTTGGCGACCGGCCAGGTGTTGTCGATCTGCGTGACGGTCCAGGCGAAGCCCGGCTCCGGCGCGGGGATGATCTCGACCGGCCCGGAGAGTCCCGCGTCGCGGGCGACCGTCTGGACCCGGTCGAAGGCCGCCGACTCGACGGTCCCGCCCGCCCCGGCGTCACCGTGGTGGTGACCGCCGCCGGTCTCGGTCGGAACGGCCACGAGGCTTGTGGAGATCTCCGGCGTGCGGGCGTTGAGCGCGTCCAGACCGGAGGCGAAGTTCGCGCCGGCGTAGCGGGACCAGGTCAGGCCGGTGGCCGAGAGGAAGAGCAGGCCGACGGTGAGCCAGATGCCGGTGGTGGCGTGCCAACCCCGGGTGCGGCGGACGCCCCTGCCGGTGGACAGGTCCGGCACGAGCAGGTGCCGGGCGGTGGCTCGGGCGGCGCCGCGTCGACGCCACCAGAGGATGACTCCGCCGAGCGCCAGCACCCACAGCCAGCTCGCGGCCAGCTCGGAGTAGTTTTCGCCGACCGTGCCCAGGTGCAGGTGGCGGTGCAGGTCGTCCAGCCAGGTGGTGGCCGGGGTGGAGCCGAACCAGGTGGTGAGCTGCCCCTGGGACTCGGCCGTGTACGGGTTGACGTAGACGGTGTGCTGGTTCTCGCCGAGTTCCGGCAGGGAGAACACGACCTTGGTGGTCCGGTCGCCGTCGCCGGGCTGCACGGCGGTGATGCTGCCGGTGGGGTGCGCGTTCCGCGCGGCCCCGACCTGCTCGGCCAACGGGAGCTGACGCTCACCCACCTGGGCGACTCTCAGCTTGTCGCCGTAGAGGAACGAGTCGAGTTGCGGGGTCGTGGTGTAGGCCAGGCCGGTCAGCGCGGCGACCACCAGGAACGGGGCGACGAGGATGCCGGCGTAGAAGTGCAGCCGCAGCAGCAGCGCGCCGAACGGAGAGGTGCGCCGGGGCGGCCGGGCCGGTCTGTCGGGTGTGGAGGTTTCCGGCGTCGGCGTGCCGGACAACTCGGTAAGAGACATGGTGATCCGATCGGAAGAGTCGGGACGCACCCGAAGGCGTTTCCCGTCCTGGTCTGGTCGCCCGGAGCCGTGTCGCGTCGGCCCAGTCTGGTAGTCGGGTCATCGACCCCGGTGGTTCCCGGACGATGGGGAAGATCGGGTCGGCGAGGATCGCGGGCGAGCGGTCGGATCAGCGACGGGTGGCCCGTCGCCGCCACAGCAGCCCGGCCGCCAGCACGGCGAGGACGGCAAGCACGGCCCCCGCGACGAGTACGCCGGCACCCGGGCCGCCGTCGCTCTGCACCCCGGCGGCGGCGGAAGCGGTGGCCGCCGACGTACCGGCGCCGGCAGTCGGCGCTGCGCTGGACGCGGGGTCGGCCACCGTGAAGGGGTACGACCCCTGCACCGGGTGCCCGTCGACGGAGACCACCCGGTAGGCGACGGTGTACGTCCCGTTCGGCAGCGTGTCGGTCACCTGGACCGTGCTCTTCGCACCGGCGACCACCGGCTCGCCGGTGGCGAGTTTCCGCTTGGCGGCGTCGGTGAGCACGATTGTCGTGAACGCGGGGTCGAGCCGCTGCATGAATTCCAGGGCGACCTCGGTCGGTGCGCTCGGTACTGTCGCGTCCCGAGCCGGCGTCGCCGACTTGAGCGAGTTGTGCGCCCAGGCCGGGGCGGCCGGGACGAGCAGCGCCACGAGGACGGCGAGCACCGCCGCGCCGAGCCGGACGGCGGTGGGGCGGGACGGCGGTACGGTCATGGCGATTCTCCGGGTTGGCTGACTCATCCGAGCACCTGCTCGCCGACCCATCCTCCCGGTTGGCAGCCGGGCGGGACGGCGAAGACGGCGGACCCGATCGGCGTGGTCCACTCGTTGAGCAGGTCCCGGTCGGCCAGTCGGCGTTGGATGGGCAGGTACTGCCGGGCGATGTCAGCCTGGTACGACGTGAAGATCAACCCGCTGTCGGCGTGGCCCTCGGCCGTCGGCACCCCGTCGTAGTTGTAGGGCCGGCGCAGGATCTTCAGCCGGTCGTCGGTGACATGCGCCCGGGTGAGGTGCGAGAAGTCGGGAATGACGGTGAGCCCGTCGGCGCCGGTGGCGGCGAAGTCGGGCTCGTCGTGCTCGGCGGTGCCGGTGAGCGGGGCGCCGGTGTCGAGCCGCCGCCCGATGGCCAGCTCGCGATCGGCGCGACCGAGCAGGTCCCAGGTCTCCATGTTCATGCTGATCCGCCGCACCACAAGCGTGGTGCTGTCGCGCAGCCACGCCGGGCCGTCCGGCACCCAGAGGGCGGTGTCCAGTGGGGTGCCGGGCCGGGGATTGGCGGTGCCGTCGAGCTGGCCGAACAGGTTGCGTTGGGTGTGGCCGCCCAGCTCGACGCCGGGGCTGCGCCGGAAGCCCTGCTGGACCCACCGGACGGTGGCGAACGGCCGGCTGTCCTTGATCAGGACTCGTTGGGCGTGGGCGACGGTGACCGCGTCGTCCGCGCAGATCTGCACCAGCAGGTCACCGCCGGACCAGGCCGGCTGGAGGCGGTCGACGCGGAACGAGGGCAGGTCGGTGACCGAGGCCGGCCGGCGGTCGTCCACACCGGCGGCCCGGTACAGGCCGGGCCCGAAGCCGAAGGTCACGGTCAGCCGTGCCGGCAGCAGCCCGAGTTCGGCCTCGGTGTCGGCAAGCGCGGGTTGGCCCTGGGTGAGACGGGCCGCGTCGTCGGTGAGCAGCCGCAGCATCCGACCCAGCGCGGCCCGGTCGGTGCCGGCCCGCAGGGTGAACGCCACGAACGAGGCGTGCGCCTGTGGCTCGGTGGCCACGCCGGCCTGCCGGGGGCCGTGGAACGGCTCGACCAGGCCGCCGACGGTCGCCGCCAACGTCGTGTCGGCGGCGGTCGCCGGCGGTGGCTCGGTCCTCCCAGCGCGGGTCGCGGCGATCGCGGCCCCGCCGGCCAGGACTCCACCGGCGGCCAGGGCTCCGCCGGTGAGCAGTCCACGCCTGCTCACCGGCCGCACGGGTGGTGACTCGGTCACGACGCCGGGCTCATGCTCATTCCCGGCGTGGCACTCATGCCGGTCACGGGCGCGCCGTGCCCGGGGGCGTAGCTCTCCTGCGCGCCGGTGAACGGCTTGACCACCGCGGTGAACTGCTGGGTCCTGCCGTCGGCGAAGGTCAGCGTGACTGACAACTCGTCGCCGGCCTGGACGGGCTTGGTGAGGTTCATCAGCATCAGGTGGTCGCCGCCGGGCTCCAGGGCGTGCGTGCCCCGGGCCTTGACGACGATGCCGCCCTGCTTCTGCCGCATGACCATCTTGCCGTCCTGCATGGCCATCTCGTGCAGCTCCATCGACGACACCGAGGTCGTGGCGCGGGTCACCGTGACATCGCTGTCGCCGTTGTTGACCAGGGTCCCGAACGCCGCCGTCATGCCCTTGTCGGCCGCCTTCACCCACGGGTCACGGATGCCGACCACGCCGGCGTCCGGGTTGGCCGAGGCCGACGCGGACGGGCCCGGCTGTGCGGTCGCCGGGGAGTCGGACGAGCCGCAACCCGCCGCACCCGCCGCCAGGATCGCGGCGGCGAGGACGGTGACCGAGCGGCGTAAACCGAGCGGGCTGGTGGTGCGCATGTGTTCTTCCTCCGTTGATCGCTGCTGGCTGTTTGGTCGGCCGCAGCGGGGAGAAAGTTCCGGTCTCAGGGCACGTTGATCGTGAACTCGGCGGTGTGCACCTTCCCGGCGATCTGGAAGTCGAAGAACGCCCGGTACCGGCCCGAACTCGGGGCGGTCAGCCAGAACTTGACCGACCCGTCGACCAACTCCTGCTCGGGGTGGACGTGCACGTACCCGAGATCGCCCTCACGGACGACGACCAGATGCCCGTACGCGCCCAGGTACCGCTCCAACTGGGCGGGAATGGTCGGGTCGGCGCTGACCTGGAAGTGCATCGGCGCTGTCACCCCCACCGTCGGGGTGCCGTTCATCGACACCGCGTACGGCCCGGCCGTCGCCTCGGCCCGCACCGGCGGCAGCGCGGTCGGGGTGTGCGCGCCGGGCACGGTGTGGTCGACGCCCAGCACGAGCGGGATCTGCGTGCCGTTGGTCGCGGTGACGGAGAAGTCGGCGTAGACGCGGTAGCCGCCGGGCCGGGCCAGCGTCAGGGGGACGCTCCAGGTGCCGTCGGGCGCCATCGTCGGGTGCAGGTGCTGGTAGCCGGACAGGTCGCGGCCGACCACGATCATGTGCAACGGCTTGTCGTGCACGACCGCGAAGCGGGTCGCCGGCTGCCGGTCGGTCCCGACGATGCGGAACCGGTAGTCGGCGCGTACACCGGGGGGTTGGGTCCGCTCCAGCGGTTGCAGGGTGTAGCCGCCGGCGCTCACCGTCGTGCCGGTCGCCAGCGCCGCGCCCGTCGCGTCGTCACCCCGATGCGTGTGCGGCCCCGTACCGGACGGGTGTTGGTGCCCATCGGTCGCGGAGCCCTCCTGCCCCGCGGCGGGCGGGCCCGCTGCGGGCTGTCGGGCGTCGCGGCCCGCCGGGGTCTCGTCGCCGGTCCCGATGCGGGCCAGCCCGAACCCGGCCAGCAGGGCGAGCACCAGCCCGCCGACGAGCAGCGCCAGGTGGGTGTTGCTCAGCCGGGACCCGGGCGTCGCGGCGGCGAGGTCGGTGTCGGGCCGAGGTCCGGAATCGACCGCCGGCTCGTCGTCCGTGCTGGCGAGGGGCTTCTCCACCTGATCGGTCGGCGTCGGCTCGACGGTGACGCCCGTGCGGGCCGTGACGACCGTGTCACCCTTGCGCGCCGCCGGCACGGTGGCGGGCAGCCGCCTGTCGCTCGCGGTACGCGCGACGACGCCGGCCGCCGCGCCGACCGCGCCGACCTCGCCGGCCGTGCCCCCGCTGGTCCTGCCGCCGCCGGCCTGGGCCCCGCCGGTCTTGCCAGCGCCGGTCTTGCCAGCGCCGGTCTTGCCAGCGCCGGTCTTGCCTCCGCAGGTCCGGTCCCCGGCGGCCTTACCCCCGACGGTCTTGCCGCCGGTGGTCTTGCCAGCGCCGGCCCGGTTCGGAGCACGGGTGCCACCGCCGCGTCGACCGGAGGTCGCCGCCGAGGTACGGCCCCGGCCGGTGGGTGTGCCGGCGGAAGCCGATCGGCGACGCCAGACGACGAACCCGGCCACCGCCCCGACTGCCGCGACCAACGCCAACCCGGTCCAGGCCAGTGCGCCGGGACCGCTCTTGTCGGTCGACCCGGTCTCCGGAGCCGCCGCAGCCGGCGGGGTCGACGGATCGTCCGCCGTGGTCGGCACCGCAGACGCCTGCCCGGACGTGTTGTGCTGCTCGGCCGCGGCCACCAGCGCCGGGTCCGGCTGGGTCGACGGCGGGCTCCACCCCTTCGGCGCTGCCGTCACCCGCCCCTCGTAACGGAAGGTCAGGGTGCCCCGCACGGCGTCGCCGTCCGAGGCGACCGACAGGTAGCTCACCGAATACTGGCCCTTGGCGGGCAGGTGGGCGACGGCCACCACCGCGGGGAACCCCGTCGTGTACTCCCGAGGCTCGAACTTCCCGTTGACCAGGAAGTACTCCCGTACCGGCTTCTCCAGCGGCTGCGGCTCCCCCGGCGACCAGCCGTTGTCGACACGGGTGCCGCCCGGGGCGGTGATCGTGAAGAACGCGTTGGCGGCGGCCTTCTCGGTGAAGAGGAGCCGCACCGACGTCAACGGCTCGCGCACGGTGGCGCCGCTCGCCGGTGTGGACGTGGCGAGGGTCCCGTGCGCCGCGGCGGGTTGGGTGGACGCGAGGAGGGCGACCGCCGAGGCGAGGAGGAACGCGAGGAGGCCCGAGACCACCCGCCCGCAAGTCTGGGGGAGACGACGCATCTGGATATCCTCACCCGCGCGAGACTTTTTTCAAGAGGTGACGATCTTCTTCCTCGAACGACAAAAGTCGACGATGCGGTCATCCGCCGCCGCGGCCGGACGCCCCGGGTGGACAGATCCCCAGGCCAGCTATGCTCCCCGCGGCGCTGGTTCGCCCCGTCGTGACCGGCTGGGCGTCGTAAGAGGGAACCCGGTGGAAATCCGGGGCTGCCCCGCAGCGGTGAGTGGGAACGACCGCCGTCATCAGCACTGGGCCAGTGGCCCGGGAAGCGACGGCCAGTAGGGGACCGGCACGACCGGTCGGGCCCGCGAGTCCGAAGACCTGCCGGCGCCGCGTACACAACCGTGTGCGCTGCCGTCGGCCTCGCGGGTGGGCTGAGCGGGTGACCGGCCGTGCGTGTGGCGCGCGGCCAGATCCTCGTCAGCGTGTCCGCGAACCGGCGGTGTGGGTTCCGAGGGACGGACTACCGCTGTGCACGACACCGCCACCATCGCCGGCCGAGCGCCGTCGGCGTCGCACCTGACCCTGTCGCAGATCATGGACCAGCACCACACCAACCTGATGGGTACGGTGCACGGCGGCCGGATCCTCAACCTCATCGACTCCGTCGCCGGTGTGGTCGCCGCCCGGCACTCCGACGGGCCGGCGGTGACCGCCGCCATCGACGAGACGGCGTTCCTACGCGCGGTGCGGGTCGGCGACGTCGTACACGTCGACGCCCGGATCACCTGGGCCGGCCGCAGCTCGATGGAGGTGGCCGTCAAGGTCACCGCCGACCGGTGGGACCGGGCGGTGCCACCCACCGACGTGGCCACCGCCCACCTGGTCATGGTCGCCATCGACGACGACGGCCAGCCTCGTACCGTGCCGCCGCTGCTACCGGAGACCGACGGGGACCGGCGACGCTACCGGGAGGCGGAGATCCGCCGGAAGCACCGGCTGGCGCTGCGACGCGCGTTGCTCGACGGTGCCGAAGAGGACTGACCCGCGCCCGGCCCGCCCGTGGCGGCGCTGGCGTGGTCCGAGGAACCCGCCCCGCCGCCGGTCCGGTCGGATAACGTCCACGTGAAGACTCGATCACGGAGAGTGTGGATGGTTATGCGCGCTGCGGTGCTGCGGGAGTTCGACGTTCCACTGACGATCGAGGAGATCGATCAACCCACCCCCGGGCGCGGGCAGGTGCTGGTGCGGATCGTCGCCAGCGGCGTCAACCCGCTCGACACGAAGATCCAGGCAGGAAAGGCCGCGCACGCGCGTGTCCAGCCTCCTGCGGTGCTCGGCCTGGACCTCGCCGGCGTCGTCGCGGCAATCGGCACGGAGGTGACCGGCTTCGCGCCCGGAGACGAGGTGTACGGGCTGTGCGGGGGCGTGGGCGACCTGCAGGGTTCGCTGGCCGAGTACGCGGCCGTGGACGTGCGGCTGCTGGCCCGCAAGCCGGACACCCTCTCGATGCGGGAGGCCGCCGCGTTGCCCCTGGCCGCGATCACCTCCTGGGAGGGGCTCGTCGACCGGGCCGGGGTCCGCGCCGGGCAGAAGGTGCTGGTGCACGGCGGTGCCGGCGGTGTCGGCTACGTGGGCGTGCAGCTCGCCCAGGCGCGCGGCGCCGAGGCGTACGCCACGGGCGGGCCGGCGAGCATGCGGGTCATCGAGAGCCTGGGCGCCGTGCCGATCGACTACACCACAAGCAACGTCGAGGAGTACGTGCAGAGATACACCGACGGCGAGGGGTTCGACATCATCGTCGACAACGTCGGTGGCCCGACGCTCGACGCGTCGTTCGCGGCGGTGCGCACCTATCACGGGCATGTCGTCAGCGCGCTGGGCTGGGGCTCACACTCGCTCGCCCCGCTGTCGTTCCGAGGCGCGACCTACTCCGGGGTGTTCACCCTGCTGCCGATGCTGACCGGGCGGGGCCGCGAACGCCACGGCGACATCCTGCGCGAGATCGCGACGTTGGCCGATGCCGGAGCGCTGCGCCCGCGACTGGACCCACGCACGTTCACCCTCGACACGGTCGTGGACGCCCACCGGCTGGTCGCCAGCGGCACCGCCGAAGGCAAGGTCATCGTGGCCGTCGCTGATTGAGTAGAGCCCTTCGTTCACCGCGGAGTGCTCAGCGGTTCTGCGCAGCGGTCGACAACGCTCTATGTTGCCTGGCAGGGAGGTGTGCGCAGGTCAAGGCGGTAAGGAGCCGTTGGCTGGCCCGGCCTTGCAACTGGGAGCAGATTGGGTGCAGGTTGGCGAAGCGGTCTCCGCGCCCGAGGTGCTCACCGACGCCGGACAGAGACGATGGCTCTGACCTGCGGTGATGCGGTCAAACGGTGCGGTGTGACCTCCCAGTAGATGTCGAAGTGGTCAGGCGTTGCTGCTCCCGGGATGGCTGGTGCCGGCCGACCTCCCGGTTCGCCTAAGTCCACGCCTATAGGTCTGCGTCAGATCGATGTGGAGCGTTGCGGGTGAGCTTGGTGGAGTCCGTTGCAGTTCCGTCATTCGAGACTCCTATCCCACGGGCAACGCCCTGACCAGGCGCTTCGGGGTGAAGACCTCTTCGGCGGACCCGAAGTGGCCTACCAGGTAGTGCAGGGGTTTTGGGTCGCTGGTGGTCTTTAGCATTCCACTCTTTTGCCTGCTCGGCGCTGTGGCCGTTACCGGTCAGCCATGGGTGGGCTGTCCGTTGTCCTGCCGGCGGCAGGACTGCCGTGCGTGCCTTGACAGGAAGGCGGAGCAGCAGGACAGTCGACACTCTCATAGACGTCCAGCTATCTACGGCGAGGTGTGCCATGCGGAGGTCGCTGACTGCTGTGGCCGCCATCGCTGTTGCCATGGTCGCGATGATGGCCGCGATCTCACACGCCAGTGCGGCGAACGCGGCGGCCGGGTGTCGGGTGAACTACGTCGTCACCAGCCAGTGGACCGGTGGCTTCCACGCCGACATCGCGGTCACCAACTTGGGTGACCTGGTCAACGGGTGGACGCTGCGGTTCGCGTTCCCTGCAGTCGACCAGCGGCTCACGCAAACCTGGAGCGCCACCTGGGCCCAGGCGGGCCAGCAGGTCAGCGCGACCAATCTGGGCTGGAACGCGACCCTGGGCACCAATGGCTCCGCGAACATCGGCTTCGTTGGCGCCTGGTCGGGCAGCAACCCCATACCGGCGTCGTTCACGCTCAACGGCGTCACGTGCACCGGCGGCGTCCTGCCCAGCGTGACGCCGACCCGGACGACCACACCGCCGGTCGCTGACTACCCGGCGATCGTCACCTGGCTCAGCCCGACCGCCGGCGCGGTGTACACCACGCCGGGAAGCGTCCCGCTGGCGGCGACCGCGACCGTGGGAGGCGGCCACAGCATCACCTCGGTGTCGTTCCGGGTGGACGGCGTCACGGTGGCCCGGGGGGTGAGGACGACCGGTGACCGGTTCGAGGCGCTGTGGACACCACCGATCGGGGAGCCCGGCACCAGCACCACCTTCGTGCTGTACGTCTCGGCCGGCACCGACCAGTCGCTGTCTGGCGCTGCGCCGCCGTTGCTGGTCACGGTGGTGACGCCGGCGTCCACCGGCACCAACCACCCGCCGTCGGTGGCGTTGAGCACCCCCGGCGGGCAGACCTACTTCCTCGAGCCGACGACCGTCACGCTGGTCGCCGACGTCGCCGACACCGATCCCGGGGACCTCGTCAGCCGGGTGGAGCTTTACCTCGGCGCAACCCGGCTGGCCGTGACGCCGACCAACAGCGGACAGCGCTACCAGTTCCAGACGGCCCTGTCGGCCGGCACGTCGTCCACCTTCACCGTGCGGGTCCACGATTCCCACGGCGGCCTCGGCATCTCGAACCCGCTGACCTTCACCATCCGTTAAGGCGTGTGTCAAAGTCCTCGGTCGAGCCGAGGCGGAGTCCAGGCGGCGGTCCGGCAAGGCGGGAATTGGCCCGGATACCGGTGTTGTATCCGGGC
>NZ_JBEZED010000047.1:0-26146 GCF_040648675.1 Micromonospora sp. NPDC049101
GTTTGCGGTTCAAGGAAAATCCGAAGTGGTGGGATCTGAAGGGTCAGTTCACCAACTTCGTCCGCGACAACCAGGAGTTGTTGGCGCAACTGTCGAGTGCGTTGAAGATCGTCTCCCTGGTCGCCGGTCTGTTGTCGTTCATTCCGATCCTTGCCCCGATCATGGCGCCGATCGCGATCGGCACCGCCCTGCTCGCCTCCGCGATCGACCTGTCGATCTACGCCGCTACGGGTAAGGGCAGCCTGAAGACGATCCTGATCGACGTCGGGCTCAATCTGCTACCCGGAGTGGGCAAACTGGCCCGGCTCGGCGCGGGCGCGCTCAAGGGCACCCGCGTGGCGCACGCGTTCTCGTCAGTTGCCGCCCGGGGTCGCAACATGGGTTCGGTGGCGCGGTGGGGTTTGGCGAACCCGAGGGCCAACGGCATCGAGGCGATCAAGCGGTTGGCGCGGTTGGATCCGATCGATATCGCCTGTGGTGACATGGTGCTCACTCAGACTGACGTCGCGTTGCCTGGTGTGTTGCCGCTGCTGCTGTCGCGCACACATCTGTCGTCGTACCGGATGGGGAGCTGGTTCGGCCGGTCGTGGTCCTCCACGCTGGATCAGCGCATCGAGGTCGACGACACCGGCGTGTACGTCGCCACGGCCGACGGGATGACGCTGATCTACCCGGCCGGCGAGGACGGTCGCCCGGACCGGCTGCCGACCGAGGGGCCGCGCTGGCCACTGGAACAGGATCCGGTGGGCGGCACCTACCTGGTCACCAATCCCGCAGCGGGGTGGACCTGGCACTTCGGGCCGGTGCCCGGGAGCCTGGCGGCCCAGCTTCCCCTTGTCGCGCTGACCGACCGCAATGGTCACCGGGTCGAGGTGCGCCACGACGACAGCGGCGCACCCGCTGAGCTGGTGCATTCCGGTGGGTACCGGGTCCGGGTGCGCACGCAGGAGAACCGGATCGTCGGGTTCGACCTCGGCGGGGACGGCACTGATGTCGAGGTGGTCCGGTTCGGCTACGACGAGGCCGGTGACCTGACCGAGGTGGTCAACTCCTCCGGGTTGCCGCTGCGTTTCGACTACGACATCGACGGGCGGGTCACCCGGTGGGCGGATCGTAACGGCACCGAGTACCGCTACACCTATGACGAGGACGGTCGCTGCGTCGCCACCGCCGGCACCGGTGGCTATCTGACGGGTCTGCTCCGCTACGACACCGAGGCCCGGGTCACCACGGTGGTCGACTCGTTGGGCCACGCGACCGTCTACGAGCTCAACGAGCTGCGGCAGGCCGAACGGGTCACCGATGCGTTGGGTAACGTCACTACGACGGTCTGGGATCGGTTTGATCGGAAGTTGTCCGAGACCGATGCGCTCGGGCGGACGACTCGTTGGTCCTACGATGACGACGGCAACCTGGTCGAGGTCACCCGCCCGGACGACACCCGCGCGTTGGCGTCGTACAACGACGTGGGTCAGCCGGTCGTGGTCACCGACGTCGACGGGGCGATCTGGCGGCGCGCGTACGACGAACGCGGCAACCTGACCATGGTCACCGACCCGGCCGGCGCGACCACCCGCTACGCCTACGACGAAGCGGGCCACCTTGCCGAGGTGACCGACGCCCTCGACAACACCCTGCTGGTGACCACCGACCCGACCGGGCTGATCAGCGGGCTCACCGATCCCACCGGCGCGGTGACGACCTACCGGCGCGACTCGGCGGGACGGGTTGCCGAGGTGACCGACCCGCTCGGCGGCACCACCCGCCTCGGCTGGACCGTCGAGGGGCGACTCGCGTGGCGGCGCACCCCGGACGGGGCGAGCGAGGAGTGGACCTACGACCCGGAAGGCAACCTGCTCACCCACACCGACCAGACCGGGGCAACCACCGAATTCGAGATCGGCCACTTCGACCTGCCCGCGGCCCGCACCGGCCCCGACGGCGCGCGGTTGGCGTTCGGGTACGACACCGAGTTGCGCCTCGCCACGGTCACCAACCCGCAAGGGCTCGTCTGGTCCTACGACTACGACCCGGCCGGACGGCTGATCGCCGAAACCGACTTCAACGGTCGCACCCAGACGTACACCCTCGATGCCGCCGGTCAGGCCGTGACCCGCACCAACGGCGCCGGGCAGAGCATCGAGCTGGTCCGCGACCTGTTGGGCAACGTCGTGCAGAAGCGCACCCCTGACGGCGTCACCACCTTCGGGTACGACCCGGTCGGCCGGCTCCTGCACGCGACCTCACCCGACGTCGAACTCCGCTTCGAGCGGGACCCGTTGGGTCGGGTGCGCGCCGAGATCCGCGACGGCCAGCCCGTGACCTCGTCCTACGACGGGCTCGGTCGACGGACGCACCGGCGTACCCCGTCGGGGGTGGAGAGTGCCTGGGAGTACGACGGCCAACGGCCGGTCGCCCTGCACACCGGCGGCGCGACGGTCAGCTTCACCCACGACGCGGCCGGCCGGGAGACCCGGAGGACGGTCGGGAGCATCGCCCTGACCCAGAGCTGGGACGCCAACCACCGGCTGCTCTCCCAGATCCTCACCGCGAGCCCGGCCGTCGACGGCGGCGTGCCCGACCTGGTCGCGCACCGGGCGTACCAGTACCGTTCCGACGGTCACCTGACCGACATCGCCGACCAGCTCACCGGCGAGCGCCGGCTGGAGCTGGACCGCGCCGGCCGGGTCACCGCAGTGCAGGCCGCCGAGTGGACCGAGCGGTACGCCTACGACGACGCGGGCAACGTCGCCAGCGCCACCTGGTCTGGCGACACGGGCGACGACAGCGATCGCGACGCACGAGGCGAGCGGGAGTACACCGGCACCCTCATCCGCTCCGCCGGGAACGTGCGCTACGAGCACGACGCCGCCGGCCGGGTCACGCTGCGGCAGATCAAGCAACGTTCGGCCAAGCCGCTGAGCTGGCGTTACACCTGGGACAGCGAGGGTCGGCTGGTCGCGGTCACCACCCCGGACGGAAGTCGGTGGCGCTACCGGTACGACGCGCTGGGCCGGCGGGTCGCCAAGCAGCGTCTCGACGCCGACGGTGGTGTGGTCGAGCAGGTCGACTTCGCCTGGGACGGCCCGCGTTTGATCGAGCAGACCCATCGCGGCGAGGCCGGTGACAAGACCAGCACGTGGGAGTACGCCCCGGGCACGTTCACCCCGATCAGTCAGACCGACGGCGTGGCCGACCAGGACGAGGTGGACCGCCGCTTCTACGCGATCGTCACCGACCTGGTCGGCACCCCCACCGAACTGGTCGCACCGGACGGCGAGGTCGCCTGGCAGCAGCGGAGCACCATCTGGGGCATCCCGACCCAGGTCAGCGCCACCGGTGCCGACTGCCCGCTGCGGTTTCCCGGCCAGATCCACGACCCAGAAACCGGCGCTTCGTACAACTGCTTCCGGTACTACGAGCCCGAGAGTGCCCGCTACCTCTCGGCAGACCCGTTGGGCCTTTTTCCCGGCCCGGACCCGCACCGCTATGTCGCCAACCCGTTGTATGAAATCGACCCATTCGGATTGGCGCCCTACAAGGTCCTTTACCACGGGTCGCAAAAGTTCGAGGGCACACAGTTCGCTCTGGACGTCGCGGTGGCAAGCAAGAGGCCGGGTACGCCCATCCCTGGCGTACACCTCACCGATGACTTCACCCGAGCGGCCACCGGGTACGGCCGTGGAGGCCAAACCGTCCGGGTCGAGGTGCCAGACGACTTTGCGCAGTCGATCAAACAGATGGGCGGGCCGAACGGCAACCAGGAGGAGTTCTTCGTCAACACCCAGGAGGGAATCGATGTTCTCAACCAGGGCATCACCCACGTAACGCCTACCAGCGAAGCGATCCCCCTGCACTTTATGGGCAATTTCTGAGCCAAGGAGTCGATGTGGAGCGCAAGACGGTCGAGCCGTCCGAGGTGTCGCTGGCCTACGACATCTTCGCGCCCCTGTGGGGACTGTTGCAATTAGGCGCGGTGCGAGAGTGGGACGGTGCTTCCGCGTTCCGCCCGCTCTTCCTCGAATTTGTCACGGCCCGACGGGACAGCCTGGCCAGACTGTTGACAGGAATCCAGGCAGTCGCAGACCTTTCCGACGACACGATGGCCATCTTCGAGAAGCAGGGTGGCTGGTCCGACGACGATCCCGACTTCGTGCCGGATCAGCTCGGTGCCAGCCTCCTGATGTACTCCGGGTTCGTCGCGGAATACCCACTCGACTTCGCTGACGCCGATACCGTACGGCGGGTCATCGACGCCGGCACCGATCTGCAGTTGGTGAATCTGCTGCAAGGGTTGGTTGGTGCGGCGCTCGTTCGCGGGCCTGAGGTTCGGTCGGCCGCATCGCTCGTCGCCGAATCGATGGGCATTGCCGCCGAGATCATCGCCGTGGACGCTGGTCCGGCGCTGGCAAATACAGTCCGTTCTTGGCGGATCGCGCATCTGGCGCCGGCCGTGCGTCCTGACTCGAACATGAGTGAGGCAAGGAGGGCGAGGTTGAGAGCCCTGGCGTTACAGGTGGAATCCAGCCTCGTCGTGAGCCGACCCGACCATGAGCCAGGTCGGTGAGGCTGGGTGGTTGGCCGTGGAAGCCGCCGGCCCTTTTTAATCCCTGCCCGGAGCCGAGTCTGAGTTTTTGGTGCGTAATGTGATCGATGTGCTGCCATGGCCGTGATCCTTGACCTGGGGGGCACCCCATTCGTCTTCTTCCCGGCGGGCGAGCCCTTGGTCATTTCCGGCGAAGTGGTCAACAGCGACCAGCTTGAGGACCTTTCGCTCATCTATCATCCACGACTTCGTCGGATCCTGCTGCGCAGCTATCCCTCGATGCCGGCGCTGCCCTACGTGCTGCACTGGAGTGCTGGCACGGATCTCCATTACGTCGATAGGCGGGTGATCGCTGGGACAGTTGATGCCAATGATTTCCAAGGTGCCTTGGTGGCGGAGGTGCGTTCTGTCACCTGCCGTAAGTGCGGTGCGATTCTTCGGGTGGCCGTGGCGGAAACGGGTGTTTCCGTATTGGGTGGTGACCTGGCTCCCCGAATCGCCCGACATGAGTTCCGACGGAATTGCTCGGTATGCGGTCAGCGCTCTCTCCCCTCCGTCGTCGAGCACCTCGATGCTGCGTAGCTCGATCGAGCGTTAGCCGCTGGCCTCGTTCTGTCGGCGCCGGCGATGGTCGTTTCGATCGGCCTGCTGGGCGTCGGTATTCGCTCCGACGCCGTGCCCGGCTTCCTGTCGCGAGCAGACCCGGTCAGCCGGCGCGGAACAGCGGCAGTGGTTCGCCCTGGTAACCGAGCAGGTACCGCTGCGGGTCCGCTTCGAGCACGGTGCCGAGGACGGCTCCGAACACGTCGCGGAAGTCGGTCGTGGCTTTCAGGTCGCCCTGGTCGAGGTCGGTGAGGCTGGGTGGTTGGCCGTGGAAGCCGCCGGCTACTCGCGCTCCGGCCACGAGCACTGGTCCGGCGGTGCCGTGGTCGGTGCCGTCGGAGGCGTTGGCGCGTACTCGTCTGCCGAATTCGCTGTAGACGACCACGGCGACGCGGCGGCCGGCGTCGGTGCCGGCCATGCGGTCCACGAAGCCGGTCACGGCCGCGTCGAGTTGGGCGAGTAGGGCGTCCTGCGCGGTGCGTTCTCCGGCGTGGGTGTCGAAGCCGCCGAGGCTCACCGAGTACACACGGGTGGGTACTCCCGCCTCGACGCAGCGGGCGACAAGCGCGAGCTGCGCGCCGAGCGCGCCACCGCCGCCGGTGCCGGTGGCGGTGGCGACCGGGGTCGCGTCGGTGGGGCTGGCGGCCGGGGCCACCGCCTCCCGGACCAACCGGCCCATGTCGACCAGGTCGGCGTACGCGGAGGCGGCCCGCGCCTGCATCGCCGACTCACCGGCCTGCACCCGGCCGAGCGACGCCACCATCGCGGGGGCCACCCAGTCCGGCAGCTCCAACCCCTGGTAGCTGACGCAGGCGCCAACCCGTCGACGTCCGACCAGCAGTGGCGGCAGCACCGGTTCGAAGCTGACCGCGGCCTCGACCGGGCCCTGCGTCTCGTCCAGCCAGCGTCCGACCCAGCCGGTGTCGGCCGGGCCGTTCGGTGCCGCGGTCTGCCAGATGTCCATGGACCGGAAGTGGCTGCGGTCCGGCTTCGGGTAGCCGACCCCGTGCACGATGGCGAGCCGGCCGGTCGACCAGAGCCCCTGTAGGCCGCGCATTGCCGGGTGCAGACCGTGGTCGCCGTCCAACCGCAGCACCTGCTCCTCGGGGTACGCCAGCTCGGGCCGGGAGGCCCGGTAGGCCGGATCGGCGTACGGGATGACGGTGTTCAGCCCGTCGTTGCCGCCGTAGAGGGTGACCAGGACGACGGTGTCCACCGGACGCCGGACGACGGGCCGCTCGGGGTCGGCGGTGTCGAGCAGCCGGGACAGGGTGACCGCGCCGGCGCCGGCGGCGAGGGCGCCGCCGCCGACCACGCCGGAGGCGAGCAGGAACCGTCGTCGGGTGAGGCGGTCCATCTCAGGTCACCTGGTATTCCGGGCTGACCAGCCCGAGGGTGAGCATCAGGCGGGAGTTGGTGGTGCCGCGCAGCACCTCGTACGTGCGGTCGGTCCAGGTGTCCACGCAGAGCAGGTGGGCCACCTCTTCCGGGGTGAGCCGCTCCGGGCTGAGCTGGCTGGCGAGTTTGCCGGCCAGGGACAGCTTCAGCCGGGCGGCGGCCGAGGTCAGCCAGGCCACCCCGGCGGGCCAGCCGCCCACGCTGGGCGGGGCGAACGGGCGTTGCCCGAGGCCACCGAGCCCGTCGAGCAGCCCGATGACCGTCTCCGCCGGGAGGGTGGCCGGTCGTAACCCGAGTTGTCGCAGTGCACCGACCAGCCACTCGACCGGTTGTTTGACCATGGTGGCTCGGGTGGTCGGGAAGGTCTCGTCGGCCAGCAGCGTCCGCAGCATCGGCAGCGGCTCGGGGAAGGCGGCGACCATCTCGTCGCTCGTGTGTGCCGGGATCGGTTGGGTGCTGGACGCGTACCGGTGCCAGAGTCGGGCGGCCACGAACCGGGGGCAGGCATCCTGTGCCAGCACCAGGTCGACAAGGCTGCCGACGGTGAAGTGTCTGGTGACGCCGAGGATGCTCGACGCGCCGTCGTGGTGGCGCCGAGGGTCGAAGACCGATCGCTGGCCGGCGAGGTCGATCCGCCAACCGGTCAGCGCCAGGCCGGCGTGTTGTACGTCGGACTCGGTGTAGCGCCCGAGGCCGAGGGTGAACAACTCGAGAAGCTCCCGGGCGAGATTTTCGTTTGGTGCTTCCCGGCTGTTCAGTTGGCCGTCCAGCCAGTAGATGAGCGCCGGGTCGACGACCATCCGGTGCGTCATGTCGCGAAAGTCGCGAGATTCCCGTAAGGCGAGGTGTTGGGCCAACATCAGCTGTGGGCTCTTGACCTTGACGATCGAGGTGGCCCAGTGGCCGTGCCAGAAGAAGAGCAGTTTCTCCACGGCCTGGTGGTCGGCGACGGTCATCCGGTCCAGCCACCACTGGGTGAGGGTGGTCGCCTGCGCTCGACGTAGCCCGTCGGCTTCGACCCGCTGCGCCGCGGTGAGCTCGGGCGTGCCGGCGTACGGGTCGGGGCCGAGCGGGGGGATGGGCGCCCGGGTGGCGCCGATGTCGGGCCCCGTCGGGGTGGTCAGTGCGGTCAGGGTGGCGGTGAAGCCGGCCCGCCTCGCTGCCTCCAGCTCGTTGGCGGTCGGTCCGAACCCCGTTCGGCGTAGCAGCAGAGCCACGTCGTCGGTCATAGCGACACCATGGTGGGACCCTCAACAGGGAAGCGACGTTTCACCATCATCCGGAATTTCCGCCCGTCGGCGACGGGTCGAGCCGCGCCCCGACGATACGTCCTCGATGGACGTACAGCATAGAGTGTGGACGATCAGTAATGACGGCGCCGATCGGATGTCCGATTACTGACGTGTGTCGGCTGTGGTATGTATTTCGCTCTATATGTTCGCTATCGTCGGCGGCTGCGGCGCCGACCGTCCACACTCTTACGGGGGTACGAGGTGATGGATCAGCCTGTTCCACCCGAACTGCACCATGCGTCCGGGCAGTCGCCCGTCGCGCTCGCGGGTGCCGAGGCGGACGCCAGCACCTGGCCGGGCGTCCCGCGCCAGCCGGGGCAGCCCGGCGCACCCCGCCCGACTCCGCCCGCCCAGACCAGCCGGTCGGTCGCGCTGGTGCACGAGTGGTTCACCGCGACCGGCGGCGCGGAACAGGTCTTTCGGCAGCTCACCGAGGTCTTCCCGACCGCCGAGCGGTTCGCCCTGTGGAGTGACGACGACGCCGACCCGCCACCGCTGCGGGTGTCGTGGCTGGCCCGGACGCCGCTGCGCGGCAACAAGGCGGCCGCCCTGCCGTTCATGCCGCTGGTCTGGCGGACCCTCACCCGAGACCACTTCGACGTGGTGATCTCCTCCAGCCACGCCTTCGCGCACACGGTCCGGCTCGGCAACCCCGACCGCACCCGGCACCTCAGCTACGTCCACGCGCCCGCCCGCTACCTGTGGAACCCGGGCGTCGACGACCGGGCGTCCGGCCCGATGCTGGCCGTACCCCGACGACTGATGCGGGCACTCGACGTCGGGCTCAGCCACCACGTGCACAGCTACGCGGCCAACTCCGTCGAGGTGCGCGACCGGATCCAGCGTCACTGGGGGCGCGACGCCTGGGTGATCAACCCGCCGGTCGATGTGGACTTCTTCTCCGCCGCTCCGGCCGCCGACCGGGAACAACCCCGCAACTACCTGCTGGGCGTCGGGCGTTGGGTGCGCTACAAGAACTTCGACCTGATCATCGCGATCGCCGAGGAGGCCGGCCTGCCCCTGGTCATCGCCGGCTCCGGGCCCGAGGAGGCCCGACTGCGGCGCCTGGCGCACGACGCCACTGTGCCGGTCACCATCGAGGTCCACCCGGACCGCTTCCGGTTGCGGCAGCTCTACTGGGGGGCCCGCGCCCTGCTCTTCCCGGTCCACGAGGACTTCGGCATCGTTCCGGTCGAGGCGCAGGCCTGTCGCACCCCGGTCGTCGGGCTGCGCCGTGGTGGGCTGCTGGAGACCGTCGTCGACGGGGAGACCGGCGTCCTGGTCGACTCGCTCGACCCCCGTGACCACGCCGCGGCGATCCGCCGGCTCGACGAGCTGGACCCGGCGCGGATCCCCGTCCAGGCGGGGCGGTTCTCGACGCAGACCTTCGCCCGCCGAGTGACCGAGTGGGTCGAGCATGAGTGTGACTGACCAGATGCGGGTGCTGCACGTCACCCACACCGCGCAACCCGGCGGGGCCGAGCTGGCCCTGGCCCGCCTGCTCGGTCAGCGACACCCCTGGCAGGCGTCCCTGTACGCCCCGCCCACCGGCGCCGCCTTCGACCAGCTTCCCGCCGAGGAGGTGGCGCAGGCCCGGGATCTGCCGACACTGCCCACCGGCGGCACCCGAAGTCGCGCGCCACTGCTGGCGGCCCGCTACCTGACGGCACTGCGCGACGGCGCCCGGGTGCTGCGGCGCAGCCCGCTGTTCCAGCGGGCCGACCTGGTGCACGCCAACACCGCGCCCGCGGCGATCATGTGCGCTCTCGCCGACCGGGCCGGGAGCCGGCCCCTCGTGGTGCACCTACGCGGCCCGTTGACCGTGGAGAGCCTCGGCCCGATCGGTCTGCCCGCGTTCCGCGGGTTGGCCATGCGGCGCGCCGACGGGCTCATCGCCAACTCCGGGTTCACCCTCGCCAGCGTCCCGCCGGGCCCGGCCCAGCGGACGGTGATCCAGAGCCCCAGCGGGATCGCCGAGCGGCTGCCGCAGCCCGAGGTCGGGCCGCAGGTCAGGGCCATCGGGATGGTCGGCCGGCTCCAGCACTGGAAGGGCCAGCACATCTTCCTCCGCGCGTTCGCCGCCAGCCTGCGCGGCACCGAGGTGCGCGCGTACCTCTGTGGTGCCCCGCTCTTCGGCGAGGAGGCCTACGAGACGCAGCTGCGGGAACTCGCCGCCACGCTGGGCATCAGCGAGCAGGTCACGTTTCTCGGGCACGTCGACGACATCAACGGCTTCCTCGACTCGATCGACGTCCTGGTGCACTCGTCGCTGGGGCCCGAGCCACTGGGCCAGACCGTGTTGCAGGGGTTGGCGCGGGCGCTGCCGGTGGTGGCCACCGAGGGCGGTGGGCCGGGGGAGTGGATCCGCTCCGGAGTCAACGGCATGCTGGTCCCGCCCGGCGAGCCGGACGCGCTCGCCTCGGTGCTGCGTTCCCTGGTGGCCTCGCAGCGGCTGCGGCAGGAGCTGGCGACCGGCGCCGCCCGCACTCCGGGCCTGCTGTCCGACGCGGACTGCGTCGATCGGCACGCCGAGTTCTTCGAGTCCGTCCGCCGCGCCTACCGGCCGGCCCACGCGCGGGACGCCGCGTGAGCGGAAGGGCACTACGGATCGCGTACGTCCAGGTCCGCCCACCCGGGCTCACCGAGACCTTCATCCCCGCCGAGATCGAGGCGGTGCGGGCGGCCGGGGCGAGGGTCGAGGTGTTCGTGGCCAACCCGGACGGCGACCGTCGGGCCGAGCCGCGCCGGGCTGCCGTCCAGCTGCTCCGCCGTCCCACCGGGCTCCCGGCCGACCTGCGCCTGCTCGGGCTGCCGTCGCGGGCCGCCGGGGGACGAGGCTTGGCACGGGGCCTGCTGGCCAGCACCGCCGCCAGCGCCCTCGCGGACCGGGTCGCGCGTTTCGACCCGGACGTCGTGCACGCCCACTTCGTCAACGTGCCCACCTCGGTCGCCCTGCTGATCGGGCGTCGCCTCGGTCGGCCGGTGACGGCGACCGCGCACGCCGCCGACTTCCTGCTCGACCCGGACCCGGCCGCCCTGTGCCGGCGACTGGCCCGACTGCGGCACCTCTTCGTCGTCTCCGCGGCGACCGCCGGTCAACTCGCGGACCGGGGAGTGCCGATCGCGACGATTCCCCACCGGGTCGTCCGGGCCGGCGTCGACGCCCGGCTCCTGGCCGCGCCACCGACGGTGCCCGCCCCCGCGCCGGGCACGCCGACGAGGATCGTCACCGTCGCCCGGCTGATCCCGAAGAAGGGGATCGACACCGCCATCGACGCGGTGGCCCGGCTCGTCCACGCCGGACATGCCATCCGGTACGACATCTACGGCGACGGTCCACTGTCGGACCACCTGCGCCGGCAGGTCGACTCGGCGGGCCTGGCCGACGCCGTGGTGCTGCACGGCGCGGTGCCACACTCGGTGGCCACCGCCGCACTCGCCGGCGCGCAGGTCGCCGCGCTGCCCTGCCGGCCCGCCCCGAACGGCGACCTGGACGGCATCCCGGTGTTCCTGATGGAGGCCGCCAGTCGGGGCGTCACCGTGGTCACCACCGCCGTCTCGGGCATCCCCGAACTCGTCGGCCCGGACAGCGGCTGGCTCGTCCCCCCGAACGACCCGGCCGCCCTCGCCGCCGCGATCCGCACGGTGGTCGCCGAGCCGGTCACGGCCCAGCGGCGTGCCCAGGCGCTGCTGCTCCGGCTCCGGTCGGAGTTCGCCCCGGCGGTGCAGGCCGACCGGCTGCTGTCGGTCTGGCGGGAGCTGGCCGGGTCGACTCCGACCCGACCGGCCGCGCCGTCCGGAGGTGGGCACCGGTGACCCTCAGCGTCGTCTCGTCGTACCTGCCGATCCCGCTCGACCGGGGCGATCCCGTCCGGGTGGCGATGACGCTGCGGGCGCTGGCCCAGGTGCCGGACTGCACCCTGCTGGTGGTCCGCCGCCCCGACACCACAGCGGAGCACGTGGAGCAGTTGCGCCAGATGCTGCACCCGATGCGCGTGCGCACCTTCGAGGCCACACCATTCCGCTACGACCGCCTGGGCCCGGCGGGCCGATACTCGCAGGCCCTCGCGTACGGTCTGCCGCCCTGGATCCGCAGCCGCTACAGCACCGAACTGCACGACGAGCTTCGGCGACGCGACGGTGCGGCGATAGCCCTCGGTGAGGCGGCCGGAGCGTACGTCCACGGGACCGGGCTGCGCTGGCACTGGGACAAGGCCAACGTGCTCGCCGCCAGCATCCCGCAGGAGATCGAGGCGGCCGGCGACCTCGCGTACCGAATGCGCGCCCGTTACCTGACCGCCGTCTCCACCCGCTTCGAGCGGCGGGCGCTGGCCGCCTGCGCGACGGTGTCGGTGACAAGCGACGACGAGGCGGAGCGGCTGCGGCGACACCACGGCCGGGCAGCCACGTTCGTGCTGCCCAGCAGCGTCCCGCTCCCATCCGGTCAGCTGCCCCGGCCGCGGGAGCGGGAGCTGGTCTGGCTGAGCAGCTTCGCGTACGAGCCGAACCTGACCGGCCTGCGGCGGTTCCTGGCCGAGGGCTGGCCGGCGCTGGCCCGGTCCGGTTACACCCTCACCCTCATCGGCTCGGGCCTGACCGCGCCGGTGCACGCCGAACTGGACCGGCACCCCTCGGTGCGGGTGCGCGGCTACGTCGAGGACCTGCGCGCCGCACTCGCCACCGCTCGCGCCGGTGTGGTCCCGGTGTGGAGCGGGGCCGGCGTCAAGCTGAAGACCCTCACCCTGCTGGCCCACGCGGTTCCGGTCTTCACCACCGCGGTCGGTGCCGAGGGTGTGCCGGCGAGCCCCGCCGTCCGCATCGCCGCGGACTCACAGGCGATGGCCGCGGAGCTCCTCGCGACCACCTCGGCCGCCCTCGATGCCATGGCCGCCGCGGCGACGCGTCTGGTGGAGCAGGAGTTCTCCGAGGACCGGTTCGCCGAGCGGCTCCGCACCGCGCTGCGCAACGATGGCTACCTCGCCGATCGCGGCGCCGCCGGCGCCGAACCCGCACGGTGATGGCCGTCCACCGGCTGGTCACCTCCACCGCGGCCAACCTGCTGATCCCGGTCAGCGGGCTGCTCGTCAGCCCCTTCCTCTCCCGTGAACTCGGGCCCGAGGGGCGAGGCCTCTACGCCGCGCTCACCCTGCCGATCGTGATCTGCGGTTGGCTGGGCACCTTCGGTCTCCAGGACGCGCTGACCTTCCACCTCCGCCAGCGCCGGCTGTCCCGTCGGGACGCGGCCCGGGTCAGCCTGGTGGCAGCACTGCCACTCGGTCTGGTCGCCGTGCTGCTGCTCGGCGTGTTGGGCTTCCTCGTCTTCGACCGGGCGGAGGTCGACCGGCAGCAGTTCCTGGTGCTCGCCCTGCTGGCGCCACTGCACATCATGGCGAACCTGGCGATCGGCGCCCTCACCGGTGCCTCGGACATCGGCGGCGTCAACCTGATGAAGGTCGTGCCGGCGGGGCTGCGGACGATCCTGCTGGTCATCGCCTGCGTGACAGTCGACCTGAGCGCCTTCTGGGCCGCCGCGCTCTTCCTGACCGCGACGGCCAGCGGAGTGCTCGTCGGGCTGCCCCGGCTGCGCCGCCGCGCAAAGCCACCGAGTCGCACCGGCCCAACCGAGCCGGCCGGGTCAGCCGATCGCAGCGGACCAACCGACCGGGCTGAGCCAACCGACCGGGCTGAGCCGGCCGACCGGGCTGAGCCGATCCCGGTCCGTTCGCTGATCCGGTACTCGCTCACCTGCCTGCCCGGGGTGCTCGCCGCGACCTCCAGCGCCCGGCTCGACCAGGTCATCGGCCTGCCGCTGCTTGGCGCACGCGAACTCGGCTTCTACGCGGTGGCGGTCAGCGTGGCGGAACTGCCAACCGTCATCGCGACCGCGGCCCGGACCGTCCTGATGGGTGGGGCGGGCGGCGACGACAACGAATCGGTGCTGCGGGTGGCCCGGGTGGCCGTGCCGGTGGCGGCGCTCGGGTGCGCGGTCCTCGCCGCGAGTGCGGGTCTGCTGGTGCCCCGGTTCTTCGGTGCCGCGTTCGCCCCCGCCACGCTGCCCACGGTCATCCTCTGCGCGGCCACTGTCGTGTTCACCTGCGTGCAGATCTTCAGCGCCCTGCTGCTCGTCAACGACAAGGCGGCCCGATCCTCGGTTGCCCTCGTCGTCGGCTCACTCACCGGCGTACTGCTGCTCGTCGTGCTGGCCCCGCAGGGCGCGGTCGGCGCGGCCCTCGCGAGCCTGATCGGGTACGCCGTCGCGGCCGGCATCGCCGCCCGATCGGTGCGCAGGCTGCCGGCGGTGCCGTCGCTACGAGCGGTGACCGTGCCGTACGCCGCGGATCTTCGTCACCTGCACGCCTGGCTCAGGCGGTGGTGGCGGGCCCGCCGGGCCGGTCCTCCCGAGGCAGGGGATGCTGCCCAAGCACAGTCAGCAGGCACAGGCGGGGGAGTCCGATGAGTGCGTTGTCCAGCGGCCAGACGAAGGGCGCCCTCCTTCGGGCCAGCAAACTGGTCCGCCCCGACCCCGGCAGCGCCGAGTGGGTCGGCACCGCGGGCGTCGTCGTCCTGCTGGTCCTCGCCTGGATGAGGGTGACCATCCCGCCGACCGTCCAGATCCTGCAGAACGGGCGACCGACCTTCAACTCCGCCGTGGAGTCGATGCCGCTGGCCGGTCGCATCCTGGGTGACGTCACCACCGCGGCCTTCATCGGCCTGGCCCTCCTCCTCACCGCGTACGGGCTGCGGCACCGCCGCCCGGATCGCCTGTGGGCGCTCCTCGTGGTCCTCGCCCCGCTGGCAGCCATCCACCTCGCCGGGCTGCTGAACGGGCAACCCCCCGGCCCGGTGTCTCTGGCGCTGCCGATCGCCGTCGTCGCCATCTGGGTGCTCCGACCCGGGGCGCAGGCACTGGCCACCATCGGTGTGCTCGGGGCGGCCACCGCTGTCGTCGCGATGCTGCTGGCGGCCGGGTGGCCCGACCTGGGGCTGCTCACCGGAGCCGACGCCGGAAACAAGGACTGGGCGATCGGCGGGTTGCTCGCCGGCCCGTACGCACACTCGAACGTACTCGGGATCATCCTCACCCTCAGCCTGCCGTTCGCCTTCGGCATCCGGCACACGGCGTCGCGTCGGGTCACGCTGACACTGATCCTCGTCGCGTTGCTCTGGACCGGCTCCCGGACCAGCCAACTCGCGGCCATCATCGTCCTGCTGACCTGGGGGCTGCTCCGCTGGCGTACCGGTGGGCAGGCCGACCGGCCCGACCGGGGCCGCGGCCGGCAGCTGTCACTGCTGATCGGCACTCCGCTTGTCGTCGCGCTTGGTCTGACCATCTTCAGCCCACTGCTCACGACCGATCCGGCCGGCTTCACCAACCGGGGCCGGACGTGGCGGGCCCTGCTGAGCCGATGGGCGGAGCGGCCACTGACCGGCCACGGTCCGGAATACTTCGAGCGGCAGCCGGACCTGGCCGCGGCACTCGGCGGCCGCTACACCCACGGGCACAACGTGCTCGTACACCTGCTGACCGTCGGCGGCCTGCTCGCCGTCGTGCTGTTCGCGGTGCTGCTGTGCCAGGTCTGGCGGCGGTCGGTGCTCCTGGCCGGGGCCGGCAGTCCGGGCCCGGCGCTGTTCCTGATCGCGCTGCTCTGGGTCTCCTGGCTGGAAGCGTCGCACCTGTCGGTCACCCTCGCCGGGTATTTGACCTGGCTGCCGCTCGCCCTGATCGCGCGAGCCGGGCTGCCCAGCCCCGCACCCGACCGGACGATCGGGTCAGAAGATCAGGACGTCCCGTAGGTAGTTGGCGACCCGGCGAAGCTGGTTGGCGCCACCGACCGGTGCGGTCATCCGCAACACCAACTGCTTGTCGATGTCGCCGCTGTCACTGCGCCAGTAGGCGACCACCACCAGGCCGTACCGCTGCGCACCGTCGACGGTGAGGCTGCTGGTCTCGGCGTACGCGGAGGAGGGGCCACTGCGCACCCACTGCAACCCCCAGGCCTCCTCACCGGTACGCATCGCGGTCTGGCGTGGCCCGTCGCAGGGCGCCGGGCAGTCGCGCACGACCAACTCACCGCCGAGTTCGGCTTCGCTACCCGCCGGTGCGCCGCACTGATATTTGCTGAGCCCCTCGGCCCGCTCGACGGACGTGCACTGCCAGCTCGGCGGCACCTTGATCGGAAACGGCAGACCGTCCAACTCGTTGAGGGTGAGAATCCGGTCGGTGGCGGCGAACCGCACCCACAGGGCAGGCCACTCGCCCTGAGCTGGCGGCTCGAGCCCGGGGCTCAGCGGTGCGGAGGCGGGGGCCGGCGCGGGCAGGCCCGACGGGCCCGCCGTGGGCTGCGGTTTTGGCGGATCCGTGCCCGGGTCGAGCAGCAGGACCAGACCACTGCCGGCGACGAGGCCGAGCACCAGGCCGATGACCGGCAGCGCCCACCGGCCCGCACGGGACTGCTTCGGTGCCGAGGTCGTCGGCGCTGGCTTCGGCGCTGGCTCCGGCTCTGGTTCCGGGGTGGTGGGAGTCGGGCGAGGCCGGGTGTCCTGCGGTCGCGACGGGACTGCCCACACCGGCATCGGAGCTTGCTCCGTCGGCGTCGGCGTCGGCGTCGGTGGCGTCGGTGGCGGCGTCGGCGGCGTCGGTGTCGGTGTCGGTGTCGGTGTTGGCGTCGTCGGCTCGACGGTCGGCGTCGGTTGGTCGTCCGTCGACGTCGTCTGCTGGGCGCGCGGAGCCGGCGTCTGCTCGGCCGGGGGCCGCCGGTCGGCCGGCACCGTCTGCTTGGCCTCGGTCCGTGGGCTGTGCTCGGCCTCGGCCGGTGGGGTGTGCTCGGCTTCGGTCCGTGGGGTGGGCACGGTCTCGGCCGGTGGGGTGTGCTCGGCCCGCGGGGTCTGGCGCGGCGGCACCGGTGTTGGCGGCGTGCGCTCCGGTGCGGCGGGTGGATCGTCCGGCTCGGCCGGGGCCGGCTGGTAGGTCATCCCGAGGGCGGCGAACGTGCGTTCGGCAGTCGGAAGAAGGTCTTTCGGGTACGCGACCCAGGGGGTGGCGGCGGAGAAGTCCGCGCCGACCCACAGCGGACTGCCCGCCTCCGAGTGAGCGATCGCGTGGGTGGTGGCCGCGAAGGCGTCCCGCCACCGAGACTCGCCGGCGATGCCGACGTCGAGCACCACCACCACGAGAGATTGCTGTCCACCGTCCACGGCGGACCAGATGCTGCCAATCTGGCAGACGCCCAGTCTCCGGATCCGTTGGTACGGACCAATTGGCTGCATGTGCGACCTCTTCCGCTTGCCCACGTGATGATATCCACCCCGACCCATCCGGTTCGGCCCGGCATAGCCCCGAAGCCGAGGATGTCTTGCCTGGATGACGACAGCCGGCGAGCAGGCCGCCTACGGTCGCCGCCGCGACGACCACCCTGGGCATCCCGCACCGGCGGTAGCCTCGGCCGGTGAGCTGGCTACCCGACGATTTCGTGCACCCCGTCCATGTCCCCGTGCCCACCACCGCGCTGCACCTGCGGCCGATCCGGGAGGCGGACACCGCGATCGACTACCCGGCCGTGATGGGCTCCCGGGAGCGCCTGTGGGAGATCTTCGGGCCGGCCTGGGCGTGGCCCCCGGCGACGATGACCTACGAAGAGGATCGTGCCGACCTGCTGCGGCACGAGCAGGAGATCGCCGCCCACCAGTCGTTCAACTACGCGCTGTTGGACGAGGAGGAGACGGCGCTGCTCGGTTGTGTCTACGTCGACCCGCCCGAGCGCGTCGGCGCGGACGCCGAGATCTCCTGGTGGGTGGTGGACGACCTCGTCGGTGGCGAGGCGGAGCGCGCGCTCGACGCGCTGGTGCCCCGGTGGATCGCCGCCGACTGGCCCTTCCAGCAGCCCCGCTTTCTGGGCCGCGACATCATCTGGCCGGAGTGGCTCGCGCTGCCGCACCCCTCGTGACACGTCCGGGGTGGTTCCTCGGGGCGCGACCTGCGTCGAGGGTGGGAGGGCTCGACCCGGGGTCGCGATCATGCGGTCCACCTGGGCCTTCGTCCGTGGAGCGGGCGACGGGAATCGAACCCGCGTAGTCAGTTTGGAAGACTGAAGCTCTACCATTGAGCTACGCCCGCGTGCACCCCGCCGAAACGGGGCGCGCGGACAGCGTACCCAATGCCGTTGCCGACCGCGCAGCCACGCCACCGCCCGGCGGCACCGCGTGGTCCGCGCGTCGCGTCGCCACACCTCGAAGATCCACTCGACTTTGCAGGATGTCGCGGTCTCCGCGCGCCCGGGATGCCGCGACTTCCTGAAAGCCGAGTGGATCTCGGCCCGGGAGGCCCGGGAGGCCCGGGAGGCCCGGGAGGCGGTCGGGGCAGGCAGGCCGGCGGACGTTTGGGGTATTTCGGGGGAAGTGTCCGGGTGGCGGGTGCCCCGGCACCGCCTGAGTCGCGCCGACGGCATAGACTGCACGTCGCCACGGGGTGTGGCGCAGCTTGGTAGCGCACTCGCTTTGGGAGCGAGGGGCCGTGGGTTCAAATCCCGCCACCCCGACTGTCGTCCGCGGCCGGGCCGCCCCGGGTGCCGCACACCGCGGTTCCCGGGCGCTGCCGGAGCGTCAGGCCGGCTCGCCTACACTCGATGGGCTGAATCACGCCCAGACTCAACTGAGATCCGTCAAGGAGTACGCCTGTGAAGAGCACCGTCGAGACTCTGAGCCCGACGCGCGTGCGGCTCGCCATCGAGGTGCCGTTCGTCGAGCTCGAGCCGAGCCTCAAGAAGGCGTACCGGGAGATCGGTTCGCAGGTCCAGGTCCCGGGCTTCCGCCGGGGCAAGGTGCCGACCGCGGTCATCGACCAGCGGGTGGGCCGGGGCACCGTCCTCAACGAGGCGGTGCAGGAGGCCATCCCGGAGAACATCCTCGCCGCCGTGCGCGAGCACGACCTCAAGACGCTCGGGCGTCCCGAGGTCGAGATCACCGAGTTCAACGACGGTGACTCGCTCAACTTCACCGCCGAGGTCGACGTCCGTCCGGAGATCACCATCCCGGACGCGTCCTCCATCGAGGTGACCGTCGACGAGCTGCAGATCGACGAGAGCGAGATCGACGAGCAGGTCAAGAACCTGCGGGAGCGTTTCGCCACCCTCAAGACGGTCGAGCGGGCCGCCGCCGAGGGTGACTACGTCCAGATCGACCTGAACGCCACCGTCGACGGCGAGGACGTGCCGGGCGGCCAGGCGAGCAACATCTCCCACGAGGTGGGCAGCAAGCAGCTCCTGCCCGGTCTCGACGAGGCCGTCGTCGGCCTCGCCGCCGGCGAGGACACCACCTTCACCACCCAGCTTGTCGGCGGCGACTTCGCCGGTCGGGACGCCGAGGTGGCGGTGACCGTGCGCACGGTCAAGGAGAAGGAGCTGCCCGAGCTGAACGACGAGTTCGCCCAGATGGCGAGCGAGTTCGACACGATCGAGGAGCTGCGCGGCGACCTGCGTTCCCGGGTCACCCAGGGCAAGCAGGTCGAGCAGATCTACGCCGCTCGGGACAAGGCGTTGGCCCAGCTGGTCGAGGCCGCCGACATCCCGGCGCCGGAGGGTGTCGTCCGCGAGGAGGTCGAGAGCCGCAAGCAGGCGATGGTCGACCAGCTGGAGCGGATCGGCGCCTCCATGGAGGAATACCTCGCCGCCGAGGACAAGACCGAGGAGCAGATCGACGCCGAGCTGACCGAGGCGGCGACCGAGGGCGTCAAGGTCCAGCTCCTGCTGGACACGCTTGCCGACGCGGAGGACGTGCAGGTTTCCGACGACGAGTTCGGGCACGAGATCGTGCACCGGGCGCAGCGCGCCGGGATGGCTCCCCAGCAGTACTACGACCAGCTGGCGCGCTCCGGCGCGGCCGCCGCCGTCTTCGGCGACGTGCGGCGGGGCAAGGCGCTCGCCGCCGTCATGGAGCGGATCACGATCAAGGACTCGGCCGGCAACGAGGTCACCCTCGACGCGCTGCGTGCCGCCAACGAGGCGGAGCACAACCACGACCACTGATCGTCGGGTGCGGCCGCCGTCCGCCGCTGTGCGGTGGATGGCGGCCGTTTCCCATTCCGGGTACGCCCGGGCAGCTAGCACTGCCGGGTACGCCCGGGCAGTGAGCACTGCCGGGAAAGCCCGGGCAGCAAGCACTGCCGGGGTACGCCCGGAAGCCCGCGCCGCGGGTGCCCGACACAGCTGCGCTGAGAGCGAACAGTGCCCCGACCGGGACTCTGCCGCCCCGCACAGCGGTTAGTGTCGGGAAAGACGGTACGGAGAGCGAAGGGCTGCCATGACCGACATGCACATCCCCAAGAAGTCGCTCCGGGCGATTGACGCGCGCGGTGGCGACTCCATTGGCAACCTCGACGACTCGGTCTACAACCGGTTGCTCAAGGAACGCATCATCTTCCTGGGCAGTGAGGTGACCGACCAGGTCGCCAACCGCATCTGCGCGCAGCTGCTGCTGCTCGCCGCGGAGGACCCGGACCGCGACATCAACCTGTGGATCAACTCGCCGGGTGGCTCGGTCTACTCCGGCATGGCGATCTACGACACCATGCAGTTCATCGACAACGACGTGTCGACCGTGGCGATGGGCATGGCTGCCTCGATGGGCCAGCTGCTGCTCTGCGCGGGCACCAAGGGCAAGCGGTACGCCCTGCCCCACGCACGGATCATGATGCACCAGCCGTCCGGTGGTCTGGGCGGCACGGCGTCCGACATCGCCATCCAGGCGGAGCAGATGCTCTACACGAAGCGGATGTTCCAGGAGCGGGTCGCGCACCACACCGGCCAGAGCCAGTCGCAGATCGAGGCCGACTCGGACCGCGACCGTTGGTTCACCGCCCAGGAGGCCATGGACTACGGCTTCATCGACAAGGTGATCATCGGGGCCGCTCAGGTTCCGGATGGCGCCGGGACCCTGAGCTGAGGAGCTGACGATGACCGATCTGAGCCTACCGCCCCAGTTCGCGGCCGTGCACAACCGTTACGTGCTGCCGTCGTTCGTCGAGCGCACGTCGTACGGGGTCAAGGAGTCGAACCCGTACAACAAGCTCTTCGAGGACCGGATCATCTTCCTCGGCGTCCAGGTGGACGACGCGTCGGCCAACGACGTGATGGCCCAGCTGCTGACGCTGGAGGGCACCGACCCGGACCGCGACATCATCATGTACATCAACTCGCCGGGTGGTTCGTTCACCGCCATGACGGCGATCTACGACACCATGCAGTACGTCCGTCCGGACATCCAGACGGTCTGCCTCGGGCAGGCCGCCAGCGCGGCGGCGGTGTTGCTGTCCGCGGGCACCCCGGGTAAGCGGATGGCTCTTCCGAACTCGCGGATCATCATCCACCAGCCGGCCACCGAGGGCGGCTACGGGCAGGGCTCGGACATCGAGATCCAGGCCCGGGAGATCCTGCGGATGCGGACGCAGCTGGAGGACATGCTGTCCCGCCACTGCAACCGCCCGATCGAGCAGGTTCGCAAGGACATCGACCGTGACAAGATCATGACGGCCGAGGAGTCCAAGGAGTACGGGCTGGTCGACACGATTCTGACCAGCCGCAAGAAGGGTCTGCTGGCCGCCCAGGCCGCCAGCTGAGCAGTACCGGGTCAGAGGTTGGCCGGGGCGTGGAGTTCCCGGCCGACCTCTGACACACCCGTTTTGGGGGTCGGAGAATGCCCCGCCAGCGGGTAACGTCGGGTCCGTACCGCTTCGCCGGTTCGGCCGGTGGGGTGAACTAAGCCGGGCGGCGCGCAGCGTCCGCAGGTCAGGGCCGGGTCTCCGGCCGATGAGTGCAGGGAGAACGTAGGTGGCACGGATCGGTGACGGCGGCGACCTACTGAAATGCTCCTTCTGCGGTAAGTCGCAGAAGCAGGTCAAGAAGCTCATCGCGGGCCCAGGGGTCTACATCTGCGACGAGTGCATCGATCTCTGCAACGAGATCATCGAAGAGGAGCTGGCCGAGTCCGGCGAGGTGAAGTGGGAAGAGCTTCCCAAGCCGATGGAGATCTGCCAGTTCCTCGACAACTACGTCGTGGGGCAGGACCAGGCCAAGAAGGCGCTCGCGGTCGCGGTCTACAACCACTACAAGCGCATCCAGGCCGAGGCGGCCAACGCGCCCGGCTCCGGCAGTGACGCCGTCGAGCTGGCCAAGTCCAACATCCTGCTGCTCGGCCCGACGGGTTGCGGCAAGACCCACCTCGCGCAGACCCTCGCCCGGATGTTGAACGTGCCGTTCGCCATCGCCGACGCCACGGCACTGACCGAGGCGGGCTACGTCGGCGAGGACGTGGAAAACATCCTCCTCAAGCTGATCCAGGCTGCGGACTACGACATCAAGCGCGCCGAGACCGGCATCATCTACATCGACGAGGTCGACAAGATCGCCCGTAAGTCGGAGAATCCGTCGATCACGCGGGACGTCTCCGGCGAGGGGGTCCAGCAGGCCCTGCTCAAGATGCTGGAGGGCACTGTCGCCAACGTGCCGCCGCAGGGCGGCCGTAAGCACCCGCACCAGGAGTTCATCCAGATCGACACCACAAACGTGCTGTTCATCTGCGGTGGCGCCTTCGCCGGTCTCGACCAGATCATCGAGTCCCGCACCGGGCAGGGCGGCACCGGCTTCGGCGCCCGGCTCCGGTCGGTGTCGGAGCGGTCGACCGACGACATCTTCAGCCAGGTCATGCCGGAAGACATGCTCAAGTTCGGGTTGATCCCCGAGTTCGTGGGCCGGCTTCCGGTGATCACCAACGTGCGCAGTCTGGACCGCAGCGCCCTGGTGCGGATCCTCACCGAGCCGCGCAACGCCCTGGTCCGGCAATACCAGCGCCTGTTCGAGCTGGACGGGGTCGAGCTCGAGTTCGACGAGCCGGCGCTCGAGGCGATCGCCGACCAGGCGATGCTGCGGGGCACCGGTGCCCGTGGTCTGCGGGCCATCATCGAGGAGGTGCTGCTCTCCGCGATGTACGAGGTGCCGAGCAACCCCGACGCCGCCCGGGTGTTGATCACCCGTGAGGTGGTCCTGGAAAACGTCAACCCGACGATCGTTCCGCGTGAGTTCACCGGGCGTCGTGCCCGGCGGGACCGCGAGGAGAAGTCGGCCTGATCCTCCCGATGTCACGCCGGCCGCTCAGGGCCCGTGTCAAAGCCCCCGGCTCGACCAAGGGCTCGGACACCGGCCCTACTCCGGACGCGGTCGGCGTGATCGCGTCCGGCGGTCCCACTCGCCCGACGGGGTGACGACCACCATCATCAGTCGGGCCGGCTCGTCGCTGTCATTGCGGTAGCCGTGCTCTCGGTCGGCGTGGATCTCGATTGTCTCGCCGGCGCGGACGGGATGGTCCTGACCGTCGACCCGGACAATCACCGTGCCGTCCAGGATGTGCAGCACCTCGCGGGTGCCGCGCGGGTGGTCGAGGGACCGGTGTGCCTCCCCGGGTAGGAGTCGCCAGTCCCACAGCTCGACGAGGTCCGGCTCGCCCAACCCACTCAACAGGCGGGCCGCGCCGCCGTGCTCGCCCTGCCAGAGCACGGGCGCCTCGTCCGCTGAGGTGATCTTCACGGCCCGTTCCTCGGCCGGTTCGAGGAGTTGGGCGATGTTGACGCCGAACGCGTCGGCGACCCGGCACAGCGTGCCGACGCTCGGGTTGGTGCGCGCGCCCTCGATCTGCACGAGCATCCCCTTGCTCACCCCGGACCGGCCGGCCAACTCGTCGAAGGACCAGCCTCGGCCGGCCCGCAGCTCGCGTACCCGTCGGGCCACCGCGGCGGTCACCGCGCCCACCCGATCCGGTCCAGACTCGGTCATTAAACTATCCTTCGCGGTCACTATTGTGGTACGACAGATGCATGCTACCCATTGTCCTGGCCGCACTGTCCGCCGTCGCGTTCGGCACGGCCGACTTCTCCGGCGGTAAGGCGTCCCGGCACGCCGACCCGATTGCCGTCACCGTGATCTCCCAGCTGCTGAGCGTCCCGCTGCTCGCCGTGCTGGTGCTTGTCGTGCCTGGCACCCCGCACGTCGGCGACATCGGCTGGGGGCTTCTCGCCGGGCTCGCCGGGGCCGGCGGTGTCGTGCTGCTCTATCGGGCTCTCTCCAGCGGGATGATGGTCGTGGTGGCGCCGGTCACCGCGATCACCGCCGCGGTGGTGCCGATCATCGCCGGCCTCTTCACCGCGTCCTTCCCGGGCGCCCTGGCGCTCACCGGCGCGGGCCTCGCGGTGCTGGCGATCGCCCTGGTCAGCCTGGGGGACAGCGGCGGCGGACGAGCCGTCCCGGCACGGCTGGTCGGGCTCGCCCTCGCCGCCGGGGCGCTGTTCGGCATCTTCTACACCCTCCTCGGCCAGGCCGACGAGAGCGCCGGCATGTGGCCGGTGGCCGCGGTGCGGGCAAGCTCCATCGCGTTCGGCCTCGCGCTGGCCGTCGGCAGCGGGGTGCGGCTGCGGCTCGGACGACGGGTGTTGGGCTGGGCCGCGGTCGCCGGCCTGCTCGACAGTGGCGCCAACGCGCTCTTCCTGGCCGCCGCCGCCCGTGGCCACCTGAGCATCGTCGCGGCGGTCGCGGCCCTCTACCCGGCGAGCACCGTGTTGCTGGCCCTGGCCGTCGACCGGGAGCGGCTGCGCGCGATCCAGATCGCCGGGCTCGGCTTCGCCGCCGGTGCGCTGGTGCTGGCCAGCCTCTGACGCTGTCCGAGCGGCCCTTCCCGCCGTACTCTGTGCTCATGCGCGTCGCCGTCTGCCAGCTGAACGCCCGGGACGACCGCAAGGCCAATCTGGCCGCCGCGGAGGTCCTGCTGGACCGCGCGGCCGCCGGCGGCGCGGACCTCGCCGTCCTACCGGAGTACGTCGACTATCTCGGCCCGGCCACCGGGATGCCCGAGCCGGAGCCGGTGGACGGTGAGGTGGGCACGTTCTTCGCCGAGATCGCCCGGCGGCTCGGGATCTGGGTGGTGGCGGGCTCCTTCCACGAGGCCGGCCCGGACCCGGAGCACACCTGGAACACGTCGCTGGTCTTCGACCGTGCAGGCCACCTTGCCGCGAGCTATCGCAAGATTCATCTGTACGACGTGGAGATCCCCGGGCGGGTCTCCTACCGTGAGTCGGCGAGTGTCGCGCCGGGGACCCAACCGGTGGTGGTGGACATCGAGGGCGTGCGAGTCGGCCTGTCGATCTGCTACGACCTGCGCTTCCCGGAGCTTTACCGGCTGCTCGCCACCGACGGTGGCGCACAGCTGCTGGTGGTCCCCGCGGCATTCATGATGCACACCGGCCGGGACCACTGGGAGGTTCTGTTGCGAGCCCGGGCCATCGAGAACCAGTGCTTCGTGGCGGCGGCCGGCCAGACCGGCGATCACGACCCGGGTCGCACCTGCTTCGGGCGCAGCATGGTGGTCGACCCCTGGGGGACGGTCCTCGCCCAGGTGCCGGACGGTCCGGGGGTGTCCGTCGCCGACCTCGACCTCGACCGACTCGCCGCGATCCGGGCCGAGTTGCCCAGCCTGGCCAACCGGCGGCTCTGAGCCTCAGCCCTCCAGGAGGACGCCGATCACCGCGAACCCGGCGATGGCCGCGGCGGTCACCAGCAGCGCGGTGGTCATCCGGGATTTGCCCCGTCGGGCCAGTCGTCCCACCGAGAGCACCAGCACGACCAGCACGACCGCACCGATCACCACCTGCCAGAACGGCAGAAGAACGCCGAGTAGCGACTCCTCGGCGAGCACCCTGGTGCCGAGCCCGGACTCATCCATGTCTGACACTCTGGCACGTCGAGACGACCCGCGTCGCCGGGTGCGCCGGGCACCGCCGCGATCCGGCAGATCCGAACCAGTGATGAACGCTGATTTGCCTTCTCCGGGCCGTCCGCGTAACTTTCTCTCTGCACGGGGGAGGCCGGACAAACCGGCCGAGAACGGGCGCCAGGCTCGTGGCGGAAACGCCGAGCGAGACTGAGGATCGGGCGGTGCGGAACACTCCGGGCACGGGGTTGCGAACGCGAAGCCGACCGGGTAGAGTTCTGAAGCCGGCAGGAGCCGGGCGGAGAGCCGCGAAGCGGCGATCGGCCGGTCTGCGGTTTCCCACGACAGTAACGACCGCCGGACACGGCGTGCGTCATCGTGGGTCCGGACGAACCAGATTGATCACCTCGAACATGAGGTTGACAATGAAAGTTCGACCAAGTAGGTTTGAGCGGTTGCCCCGAAACGGGGTTCCACTGAGGTGGGGCTTCTGGTCGGTGTGTGGTTGTTCTTTGAGAACTCAACAGGGTGCTTGTAAAGCCAGTGCCAATTATGATTTATA
>NZ_JBEZED010000048.1:0-24860 GCF_040648675.1 Micromonospora sp. NPDC049101
GACACGCCGGTGCGTAGGGCAATAACTCCATGATCAACGCGGGGTGGCGAGGCGAGGCGAGGCGAGGCGGGGCGAGGCGAGGGTGGGTGGGTGGGGTGGGGAGTATGATGCGGCGTTTGGGTGGGTTTGGACTACCTTGGTGATGCGGCTTGTTACCGCTTCCACCTGGGACTGGGCGGCACCTACGAAGGCGGTGCGGTCGGCTACCAGGGTGTCGATGTCGGCGCGGGACAGGCCGAGTCGGCCGTCCGCCGCCAGGCGGTCGAAGAGGTCGTTCTCCGGTGAGCCCGCCTCGCGCATCGCCAGGGCAACCGCGACCGCGTGCTCCTTGATCGCCTCGTGGGCGGCCTCCCGGCCGACGCCACGCCGGACCGCCGCCACCAGGATCTTGGTGGTGGCCAGGAACGGCAGGAACCGCTCCAACTCCCGGTTGATCACCGCCGGGTACGCGCCGAACTCGTCGAGCACGGTGAGGAAGGTCTGGAACAGCCCGTCGGCGGCGAAGAACGCGTCCGGCAGGGCCACCCGGCGGACCACCGAGCAGGACACGTCCCCCTCGTTCCACTGGTCACCGGCCAGCTCGCCGACCATCGACAGGTAACCCCGGATGATCACCGCGAAGCCGTTCACCCGCTCCGACGAGCGGGTGTTCATCTTGTGCGGCATCGCGCTGGAGCCGACCTGACCCGGCTTGAAGCCCTCGGTGGCCAACTCCTGGCCGACCATCAACCGGATCGTGGTGGCCAGCGACGACGGCGCGGCGGCGGTCTGCGCCAGCGCGGCCAGCACGTCGAAGTCGAGCGAGCGCGGGTAGACCTGCCCGACGCTGTCCAGCACCCGGGAGAAGCCCAGGTGCTCGGCCACCCGGCGCTCCAACTCGGCCACCTTGTCGGCGTCGCCGTCGAAGAGGTCGAGCTGGTCGGCGGCCGTGCCGACCGGTCCCTTGATCCCGCGCAGCGGGTAACGGGCGATCAGCTCCTCCAGCCGCTCGTACGCGATGAGCAGCTCCTCCGCCGCCGACGCGAAGCGCTTGCCCAGCGTGGTGGCCTGCGCCGCCACGTTGTGCGAACGGCCGGTCATGACCAGCTCGGAGTGCTCGTACGCCAGCCAGGCCAACCGGGCGAGGGTGGCCACCACCCGGTCCCGGATCAGCTCCAGCGAGGCACGCACCTGAAGCTGCTCGACGTTCTCGGTGAGGTCACGTGAGGTCATCCCCTTGTGCACGTGCTCGTGCCCGGCGAGGGCGCTGAACTCCTCGATCCGGGCCTTCACGTCATGCCGGGTGACCCGCTCCCGCTCGGCGATCGAAGCGAGGTCGACCTGGTCGAGCACTCGCTCGTACGCCTCGACCACGCCGTCCGGCACGGCCACACCCAGGTCGCGCTGAGCGCGGAGCACGGCGAGCCAGAGCCGCCGCTCCATCCGGACCTTCTCCTCCGGAGACCAGAGGGCGACCAGTTCGGGTGAGGCGTACCGGTTGGCCAGCACGTTGGGGATCGTCGTCACGTACCTCATTGTCCCGCACCCGCCGACCGGCACCCGTACCGGGCCGGGCTCCGGAGACGGTCAGGGGCGGCTGACCTCGTAGACGGTGACCGAGCCGGCGACCAGCCGAACCCGAGCCAGCCGGGCCAGTTCCGGCGACACCGCGCCCGCCCTGGTGTCGGCGAACAACCACCGGACCCGGTGCCGGGTGCGGAGGCGGTCCAGGTCGGCGACGGTCGGCGCGGTGAACACGCCGTCGTTGAGCGCGAGCAACTCCTGATCGGGGAAGTTCTGTCGGGCGTACCCCAGGTTGTCGACGCCGTGCGCGGCCACGACCGCGTCGGTGTAACCCCAGCTCTCCACCACCGTCCGGTGGCCGCCCAGCCCGGTGACCCAGAACGCCCGGGCGTCGCAGTGCTGGGTGGTCCGCACCGGTCGGCAGTGCACGTTGGTGGCGACCACGTCGTCGTCGGCGGCGTGCTCGTCCAGCCACAACGCCGCGCGCATCTCGTCCACGGTCAGCGCGTACGGCTGCGGCCCGGTCGCCGGCACCGGTTCGGCCAGCACCGAGCGGACGACCCCGCCGACGGCGACGGCCCCGCTGGCACCGAGCAGCGCGGCGGTGACCCCGGCCACCGCGATCGTCGCCGCCCGCCGACGACCCCCCGGCGACGGGACGCGCCGCCGCCACAGGGCGGCCACCCCGACGGCGAGCGCGGCGGCCACCGCGACGAACAGCACGTACCGGACCGCCGACGCGCCCAGCACCCGCAGCCACCCCTCGATGGTCGAGGTGTAGGGAGTGCCGGGTCGGGCGATCCTCGGCCACGCGAAGCCCACCACCGTGCCGGCCGTGGCCAGCCCCGCCAACGCGCCGGCCACGGCGGGCACCACCAGCGCCGGCCAGGGTGCCCGGGCCACGGCCAGCGACCAGGCGGTCAACACGGCGCCGACCGGGATGACACCCATCCAGAAGTAGATCTGGCTGATCGACGGGTGCTGGAACAGCCAGGTGGTGGCAGCTCCGGCGAGCACCGTGCCGGCGAGCAGCCAGACGGCCGCGTCGGCCCGGTGCTCCCGCTCGACGAGCAGGGTCATACCCACCCATCGTGGCGCCTGGCCCAGCACCCACCAGGCGACCACGGAGAACGCCAGCAGCCAGCCGAGGGCACCGCCGTCGTTGATGCCCGGCGGCAGCGGCGCAGCCGGCCAGATTCCGTCGCCACCACCGAGCGTTTCGGAGTACGGGCCGATGAAGTGCAGCAACGCCAACGCCTGCACGCGCAGCGTGGATGCCCCGCCACCGGCGAACAACCGGAAGCCGAGCGCCATCGCCGCCACGAGACAGGCCAGCGCCACCAGCGCAGGTCGTGGCACCCGCCGCTCACGCCACCAGAACACGACCGCGGTGAGACCCAGGCCGGCGATCAACGGTGGCAACGCACTGGACTTCGCGCCCGCACAGACCAGGCCGAGCACCGGCACCAGCGCCCAGGCCAGGCCGAGGGGCCGCCCTCGCGCCACGTCGACACAGAGGCCGACGAGCAACAGCAACGGCACCAGCACGTACGTCTGCGAAGGGCTGGCGTACGACAGCGGCGTCTCACCGGACGCGCCCACGGCCGACCCGAGCGTGACGGTCGTCCCGACGAAGCCGGCGACAGCGACCACCGGCCCGACCCAGACGGCACCACTCAGGTCGCGGGCGAGGCCGGCGGCGAGCACCACCGCCGTGCCGATCACCGGCACCAGCCAGAGTCGCAGCAGCACCATCGCCGGCGGGATGTCGGTGACCATGCTGGCGCTGGCGATGTGCGCGTCGGAAAGGTAGTGGTAGCGCAGCCCCTCTCCCGCGACGTGCGGCAACTCGAACGGCATCGCCCGAGTCAGCTCCTGCACCAGCCCCAGGTGGTAGAGCAGGTCCTGGTAGTAGCCGCCGGACACCGGAGGCAGCGGGACCATCCGCCACTGGATGTACCCCCAGGCCACCACCACCAGCAGCGCTACGCCCATCGCCCAGTGCCACCCGACCGGCAGCGGGCGGCGCTCGCCGACCCGCCAGTGCCGGCGTAGCCCGGGGACGGCCGCGAAGGCGAGGATCACGGGCAGCGGCCACCACCGCAGCAGGGACTGCTGGCCGGTCGCCGCGGCCAACGCCCAGGCGACGATCTCGAGTAGCAGGCCGGCGGCCGCACCGAAGGCGAGATCCTCCGGAAGGTTGCCCCGGCTGCCGCGCAGTGCGCGATGCACCAGGGTCCCGGGGAGCACCAGGGCGAACGCCCAGTACGCGGAGAACCGGGCAAGGTCGGCGGCCGGCACGTCGCCGCGTGACCAGACCACAAGCAGGGCGGCGATGACGAGCGCCCACGGGAGCGTGGTGAGGACCGGCAGGAGGGCGTTCCGACGTGCCGCCGGGGCGGGGGTGTCGATCCGCTCGGCCAGCAGGGTGTCAGCCACGGGCGTTGACCACCGGTCCGAAATCGGCCCGGCTCTCCGCCACCGTTTCGGCGTCCGGCACCTCGTCGCGTGAGTCGAACCCGACGTGGAAGGCGGGTCGGTTCTGCACGGTGGCGTAGATCCGCCCGACGTACTCGCCCAGCAGGCCGAGGCAGACCAACTGCACCCCGCTGAGCAGCAGCACCGCGACGAACATCGAGGTCCAGCCGGGGATCGTGGCACCGGAGACGTGGACGACAACGCCGAACACGATGAGCGCGAGGCAGAGCAGGAAGCTCGACATTCCCAGCCAGGTGGCCAGCCGCAGTGGCGCGGCGGAGAAGTTCGCCGCGCTCTCCCAGGCCAGGGCCATCATCCGGCGCAACGGATACTTCGTCTCCCCGGCGGCCCGCGCCGCGCGGTCGTAGCGCACCTCGGCGCTGGGGAAGCCGAGCGACGGCACCAGCAACCGGTAGACCGGGGCGCGTTCGGGCAGCCGGCGCAGCACCTCGACGACGTCGCGGCTGAGCATCCGGAAGTCACCGGCCTGGGCGGGCAGGTCGGCGCCGACGAGCCGGCGCATCAGCCAGTAGTAGCCCCGGGCGGTGTTGCGCTTGAAGACGGTGTCGGTGCTGCGGTCTGCGCGGACGCCGTAGACCACGTCCACACCGTCCTCGCGGGCCACCCTGAGCATCTCGGCGATGGTCTCCGGAGGATCCTGAAGGTCGGCGTCGAGGCTGACCACCCACCGGCCGACGGCACGGTGCAGGCCGGCGGTCAGCGCCGCCTGGTGACCGCTGTTGCGCCGCAGCCGGAGCACCCGCAGCTGCGGCCAGTCCCGACCATGCTCGAAGAGCACCGACACGGTGTCGTCCCGGCTGCCGTCGTCGACGGCGACCACCTCGTAGTCGACGCCGAGTGCGTCCAGCACCGGCCGCAGCCGGGCGACCAGGGCCGGGATGACCGCGGTCTCGTTGAACATGGGGATGACCACCGAGAGGATGGTCGTCCGTGGCATGACGGACTCCATGGTGTTACGGCCCCGTTCCGCACGCAGGAGCGATCATTACGCGCCCAGGGCGCGGCAATGATCACCATCACGTGGTAAACCCTCCACCAGCGGGCCGACTCCTGAACGGGCCGTTAACGCCTGCTGGCGGACATCCCCGTAAGGGGCGATCCGCGCGGTCAGCGTTCCAGGATCGCGGTCACTCCCTGGCCGCCGGCCGCGCAGATGGAGATCAGCCCGCGTCCGCTGCCCTTCTCCGCGAGCAGCTTGGCCAGGGTCGCCACGATCCGCCCGCCGGTGGCGGCGAAGGGGTGCCCGGCGGCCAGCGACGAGCCGTTGACGTTGAGCCGGTCGGTGTCGATCGCGCCCAGCGGCGCGTCCAGGCCGAGGCGGTCCTTGCAGAACTCCGGCGACTCCCAGGCGGCGAGGGTGGCCAGCACCTGGGACGCGAACGCCTCGTGGATCTCGTAGTAGTCGAAGTCCTGCAGGGTCAACCCGGCTCGGGCCAGCATCCGGGGCACCGCGTAGGCGGGGGCCATCAGCAGCCCCTCGTCGCCGTGCACGAAGTCGACAGCCGCCGTCTCCGACCAGCTGAACCAGGCCAGCACCGGCAGGTTGTGCGCGGCGGCCCACTCTTCGCTGGCCAGCAACACGGTGGACGCCCCGTCGGTGAGCGGCGACGAGTTGCCGGCGGTCATCGTCGCGTGCTCGGCGTCCGGGCCGCGGGTGCCGAAGACCGGCCGGAGCACGCCGAGCTTGTCCAGGCTGGTGTCGGGGCGCAGGTTCGCGTCGCGGGTGAGCCCCAGGTACGGCGTCATCAGGTCGTCGAAGAAACCCCTGTCGTACGCGGCGGCGAGCCGCTGGTGTGAGCGCAGCGCCAGCTCGTCCTGGGGTCGCCTGTCGATCTGCCAGCGCAGGGCGGTGCGGGCGGCGTGGTCGCCCATGGACAGGCCGGTACGTGGTTCGGCGTTGCGCGGGATCTCCGGCTTGAACGGTTGCAGTGGGCGAAGCTTCGCCGCGACCTTGAGCCGTTCGCCCAGGGTGCGGGCGGAGTTGAGTTTGAGCAGCGTGCGGCGCATCTCCTCGTTGACCGCGAGCGGGGCGTCGGAGGTGGTGTCCACACCTCCGGCGATGCCCACGTCGAGCTGGCCGAGGGCGATCTTGTTGGCGACCAGGATCGCCGCCTCCAGGCCGGTGCCGCAGGCCTGCTGGATGTCGTACGCCGGGGTGTGCGGGTCGAGCCGGGAGCCGAGCACGACCTCACGGGCGAGGTTGAAGTCGCGGGAGTGTTTGAGCACCGCCCCGATCACCACCTCGCCGACCCGCTGGCCGGCCAGCCCGTACCGGGCGATCAGACCGTCCAGCGCGGCGCCGAGCAGGTCCGAGTTGGACGCGTCCGCGTAGCGGGAGTTGGACCGGGCGAAGGGGATGCGGTTGCCCCCGATGACCGCGACCCGCCGAATGCTCTGCACGATCCGCCTCCTCGACCTGTGTCGCTCGAACCCTACTCGCCAGTAGGCTACGCGCATGACCGACAGGTACGCGAGCTTCGTCCAATCGGCCGCCGGCCGCGCGCTGGTCAAGCGCCTCGGGCTGCCCGACCCGCCCCGACTGCGCCGACACCACCCCGGCGACCCGCTGCTGGCCGGGCCGGCCCTGCTCGGCGCGGCCACCGGCGGCCGGCTCGCCGAGCCGCTCGCCAAGATCCTGACCACCGCCGGGGTCGAGCTGCGCGGCACCACCACCACCGCCGCAGCACCGGACCGCTTCGGAGCCCTGGTGTACGACGCGACCGGGATCACCGACTCGACCCAGCTGCGTCAGCTCTACGACTTCTTCCACCCGCAGGCTCGGGCGTTGCTGCCCAGCGGTCGGGTGATCGTGCTCGGCACCCCGGCGCGGGAGTGCGCGACGCCCCGTGAGGCGACCGCCCAGCGCGCCCTGGAGGGGCTGGTCCGCAGCATCGGCAAGGAGTTCGGCCGGGGCAGCACCGCGCAACTCGTCTCCGTCACCCGCGACGGCGACAACGCCGGCACACTCACCGGCCTGGAGTCGACAGTCCGCTTCCTCCTGTCCGGCCGCTCCGCGTACGTCTCGGGCCAGGTCATCCGGGTCGGCGCCGGCGAGGCGAGCGCCCCGGCCGACTGGGACCGCCCGCTGGACGGGCAGGTCGTGCTGGTCACCGGTGCCGCGCGGGGCATCGGCGCGGCACTGGCGAAGGTGCTCGCCCGCGACGGCGCACGGGTCGTGGCGTTGGACATCCCGGCCGCCGGGGACGCCCTCGCCGCGGTGGCGAACGACATCGGCGGTACGGCCGTGCAGCTCGACCTGACCGCGCCGGACGCGCCGACCCGCCTCGCCGACCACCTGGCCACCCGGCACGGCCGGGTCGACGTGGTGGTGCACAACGCCGGCATCACCCGGGACAAGACGCTCGGCCGGATGGACGCCGACCGGTGGGACCAGGTCATCGACGTCAACCTCTCCAGTCAGGAGCGGATCAACGACGTGCTGCTGGAGCGCGGGCTGATCCCGACTGGCGGGCGGATCGTCGCGGTCTCCTCGATCGCCGGGATCGCCGGCAACCGGGGGCAGACCAACTACGCGACAAGCAAGGCCGGTGTGATCGGGTTGGTCGACTCGCTCGCCCCAGCCCTGCGCGAGCGGGGAATCAGCGTCAACGCGGTGGCCCCCGGCTTCATCGAGACCCGGCTGACCGCCCGCATCCCGCTGGTGGTCCGCGAGGCGGGCCGACGGATGAACAGCCTGGCCCAGGGCGGGTTGCCGGTGGACGTGGCCGAGACGATCGGCTGGCTGGCCTGGCCGGCCAGCGGCGCGGTCAACGGCAACGTGGTCCGGGTCTGCGGCCAGAGCCTGCTGGGGGCGTGATGGGCGGTCGGAAGGAGCCGGACGACGACCTGTCCCTGCACGAGCTGATCGACGGTCCGACGGAGACACTGTCGGCGGAGACGCGAGCCAGAGCACTTCGGCCGGAGCCCGGTGGTCGTACCCGGGTCGAACTGCCTCGACTGCCGGCGACCGGGGCGGTCCACCGGCGGGCGGTGCTCGGCGCGCTGCCGGGCCTCGGCGCTCGGCGGCGCGGGTCCGGCCTGCCGGCGGGCGAGTTGGCCGTACGCGGGGTGCGGGTCGACCGGGCGCACCTGGCCGCGTACGACCGGGTCTGCGGTTTCCGGCTCACCGACCGGCTGCCCGCGACGTTCCCGCACGTCCTGGGCTTCCCGCTGGCCCTGCGGCTGATGACCGAGCCGGAGTTTCCCATCCCGCTGAGCGGTCTGGTCCACGTCGGCAACCGGATCACCCTGCGCCGCCCGATCAGCGCCGACGAGACTCTCGACTTCACGACGTACGCGGAGAACCTGCGCCCGCACGACCGGGGGCGGCAGGTGGACGTGGTGCTGCTGGGCTCGGTCGACGGCGAGACGGTCTGGGAGGGTGTCTCGACCTACCTGGGTCGGGAGCGCAGGGCCGGCGGGGGCGAGCGGAGCACCCGCCCCGACGCACCGGCCGCCACGGCTCGTTGGCGGGTGGGTTCCCGGGTCGGCTCGACGTACGCGCGGGTCTCCGGTGACCACAACCCGATCCACACCTCGCTGCTCGGTGCGCGGTTGTTCGGCTTCCGCCGGCCCATCGCGCACGGCATGTGGAGCAAGGCGCGCTGCCTCGCCGCCCTGGAGAACCGGCTGCCGGACGCCTACACCGTCGAGGTCGCCTTCAAGGCACCCGTGTCGCTGCCGAGCACTGTGGACTTCGCCCTGCTGCCGGACGGCGGGTTCGCCCTGCACGACCCGCGCGGCCGACCGCACCTGGCGGGTCTCGTGCGCTGACGATGTCCGGGCTTGGCAGGGACACCGTCGCGCGCTAGGTTGTTCTCAGAGCGAGATATTCTCAACCTGAGAGAGACGCGATGAACGAGCAGGAGTTCCTGGCCGCGTACGACCCACGGGCCTACCCGTCGGTCGCCGTGACCGTCGACGTGGTGGCGCTGACCATCCGCGACGGCGCACTGCACCTGCTGCTGATCCAGCGTGGTCAGCAGCCCTTCGCCGGGCACTGGGCGCTGCCCGGCGGCTTCGTCCAACCCGACGAGGACCTGGCCGCCGGCGCCCGACGGGAGCTGGCCGAGGAGACCGGGCTCGGCGGCGACCGGCTGCGTCGCGTACACCTGGAGCAGTTGGGCAGCTATGGCACCCCCGACCGCGACCCGCGGATGCGTGTCGTCTCGATCGCGCACCTCGCGTTCGCCCCCGACCTGCCGGATCCGGCCGCCGGCACCGACGCCGACGCGGCGATCTGGCTGCCGGTCACCGCGTTGACCAGCCGACAGCTCGCCTTCGACCACGGTGGGATCATCGACGACGGGCTGGAGCGGGCCCGGTCCAAGCTGGAATACACCCCGCTCGCCACGCGCTTCCTCGACGCCGAGTTCACGATCAGCGAGCTGCGCACCGTCTACGAGACGGTCTGGGGTCACCCGCTGCACGCCGGCAACTTCCACCGCAAGGTGCTCTCCGTGCCCGGCTTCGTGGAGAGCACCGGCGCCAGCACCGAGCGCGGCGGCTCCCGCGGCGGCCCCCGCGCCCGCCTCTACCGGGCCGGCGACGCCCGGCTGCTGCACCCGGCGCTGCTGCGCCCCGCCCGCGAGGAGACGGTGCGATGAGGACGGCGGCGGCCATCGGCCTGGTCGCGGCGGCCCACACCGACGCCGACCTGTTCGGCACGGACCAGCCGGCCCGCCGCTACCGCGAGCTGGTCGCGGCCCTGCACCCCGACCGCCTGCCGGCCGACCCGGCGGTACGCGCCGAGGCCCTCGACGCGTTCATCCACGTCACCACCAGGTGGCAGGCCCGACAGGTCACCGTCCTCGGCGACTACCGGCTCGGCACGCCGGCCCACTCCGGTGACCTGGCCGACCTCTACGACGTCGGCGACGACCGGCTGCTCAAGCTCCCCCGACGCCCCACCGACAACGATCTGCTGGCCCGCGAGGCACACGCCCTGCGCACCATCGCCGAGCGCGGCGACCCGCGTTACCTGCCGTACGTGCCCCGGCTCGTCGACGAGTTCCCGCACCGGGACACCGCGTCCGGTGCCGAACGACGGATCAACGTCATCGCCACCGCGCCCGGCCTGCACGACCTCGACGAGGTGCGGCACGCGTACCCCGACGGGTTGGACGCCCGGGACGTGGCCTGGATGTGGCGGCGGCTGCTGGTGGTGCTCGGCCTGGCCCACCGGGCGGGCCTGGTGCACGGCGCGGTCCTGCCCCGACACGTGCTGATCGAGCCGGACGCCCACGGCGTGGTGCTCGTCGACTGGTGCTTCTCCGCCCCCGTCGGCGGCACGATCCCGGCGCTGGTGCCCGGCCATTCGGACTGGTACCCGGAGGAGGTCACCCGCAAGCGACCCGCCGGACCGGGCACCGACATCGCGATGGCCAGCCGCTGCATGAGCTGGCTGATGGGGCCGCGTGCCCCCCGCGAGCTGCACGCCTTCGCACGGGGTTGCCGGCAGCGGTCCCTGCACGCCCGACCCGCCGACGCCTGGCGTCTGCTGCGCGAACTCGACCAGGTGCTGGACCGCCGCTACGGGCCGCGCACCTTCCGTCCCTTCACCCTCACCCCCTAAGGAGCTGTCATGGGCAGTGGAATCTGGTCCACCGACGTGTACGACGCCGCCGACCGCTATCGCCGCACCACCGGCCGCAGCGCGTTCTCCTACAGCGACAGCGGAGCGCGCACCGTGCACACCGCGCTCGACCCGCGCGGCGCGATGCGCGAGAGCCGCGACTCCGACGAGCACCCGCAGTCCACCCCCGTCGCGGTGCTCTTCGACGTGACCGGCTCGATGCGCAACGTGCCGCGCGTCCTACAGACCAAGCTGCCGCAGCTGCTCGGGCTGCTGCAACGACAGGGGTACGCCAGCGACCCGCAGATCATGTTCGGCGCGATCGGCGACGCCACCTGCGACCGGGTGCCGTTGCAGGTCGGGCAGTTCGAGTCGGACAACCGGATGGACGACGACCTCGGCCGGATCGTGCTGGAGGGCGGTGGCGGCGGGCAGATGAGCGAGTCGTACGAGCTGGCCATGTACTTCATGGCCCGGCACACCGCCACCGACAACTGGGAGAAGCGCGGCCGGCGCGGCTACCTGTTCATCATCGGCGACGAGCTGGCGTACCCGCAGGTGAAGGCCCGGGAGGTGGCCAAGCTGATCGGCGACGACCTGGGCGAGGACGTGCCGCTGCGGCAGATCGTCGACGAGGTGACCCGCCGCTGGGACACCTACTACCTGCTCCCCGCCGGCAGCCACTACGCCGGCAACGCCAAGGTGCTCGACTTCTGGCGGGACCTGTTCGGCCAGAACGCCGTGGTGCTCGACGACCTCGACGCGGTCTGCGAGACCATCGCGCTCACCATCGGCCTCGGCGAGCAGGCTATCGACCTGGACGAGGGCCTGCGCCACCTGGACCACGCCGGCTCGGCCGCCACCGGCACCGTGTCGAAGGCCCTGGCCCGCCTCGGCCGGGGGCGGCGGGCCGAGGTGTCGACGCTGCCCGCCTTCACCGACACCACCGGCGGGGTGACGCGGCTGTGAGGCACGTGGCGGTGGTCGACCTCGGCTACGGCGACGCCGGCAAGGGCACGGTGGTGGACTGGCTCTGCGCCACCCGCCCGGTGCACACGGTGGTCCGCTTCAACGGGGGCGCGCAGGCGGCGCACAACGTCGTGCTGCGCGACGGGCGGCACCACACCTTCGCGCAGTTCGGGGCCGGCACCTTCCACCCCGGGGTTCGTACCCACCTGTCGCGGCACGTGGTGGTGGACCCGCTGGCGCTGGCCGCCGAGGCCGACCACCTCGCCACGGTGGGGGTGCCCGACGCGCTCGACCGGCTGACCGTCGACGGGGCGGCACTGCTCGCCACGCCGTACCACCGGGCCGCCAACCAGGCCCGGGAGATCGCCCGGGGAGCCGACCGGCACGGCTCCTGCGGGCTGGGGGTGGGCGAGGCCGTCGCGTACGGTCTCGCCCACCCGGACGACGCGCCCCGGGTCGCCGACTGCCGCCGCCCCGCGCTGCTGCGTCGCCGGCTGACCGCCCTGCGGGACCGGCTGACCGCCGAGCTGGGCCCGTTGGACGCGCCACCGGTCGAGGACTGCCTGCCCGCGTTCACCGGGTTCGCCGGGCGGGTCGCGATCGTCGACGAGACCTGGCTCGCCGGGGCGCTACGCGCCGGCACCTGTGTCTTCGAGGGCGCACAGGGGGTGCTGCTCGACGAGTGGCACGGCTTCCACCCGTACACGACGTGGAGCACCACCACGTTCACCAACGTCGACGGCCTGCTCGCCGAGGCGGGCCAGCCTGGCGACGTGACCCGGATCGCGGTGCTCCGCGTGGTCACCACCCGGCACGGGCACGGCCCGTTGGTCACCGAGGACCCCAGCCTGCCGTTCACCGACGCGCACAACGCCACGAACCCGTGGCAGGGCCGGTTCCGGTTCGGCCACTTCGACGCGGTCGCCCACCGGTACGCGCTCGCGGCGGCCGGTGGGGTGGACGGCCTGGCGCTGACCCATCTCGACCTCGCCGGCCCCGAGCTGCGGATCTGCCGCCGCTACGACACCACCGACCGGCTCGTCCCCGGCCCGCCCGGCGACCTGGGCCGGCAGGCCGCGCTCACCGCCCGCCTGCTGCGCTCCCGCCCGATCTACGACGACCCGCCGCCCAACTGGGCCGAGGCGGTGCGCACGGAACTGGCCACTCCGGTGGTGCTGACCTCACAAGGCCCCACCGCCGACGACAAGACCCCCCACGGTCCGCTACTAGCCCCACCAGCCCTAGTCCACGCGACCTAACCACCCCGCCCTCCCGCCGGGTGGAGGTCATACCGCCGCTTCGGCACCGGGACGGGTCGTACCCGGCGAGCATGGGGGCATGGACTCCGCGCTCGACCTGCTCCGGCAGCTCGTCACCTCACCATGGGTGTACCTGCTGATCTTCGGGCTCACGGCGGTCGACGCGTTCTTCCCAGCCGTACCCGGCGAGGCGGCCGTCATCACCGCCGCGGTCCTCTCCACCGGCGGCAATCCCAACCTGGCGGCGGTGATCGCCGCCGCCGCGGTGGGCGCCTGCGCCGGCGACCACATCTCGTACGCCATCGGGCGCGGTGGCGGCGCGAACCGGCTCGCCGGGTTTCCCGACGGCAGCCGCCGGCGGGCCAGCTCCGAGTGGGCCCGACGCGCCCTGAACAGGCGCGGCGGGCTGATCCTGACCACCTCCCGGTACCTGCCGGGCGGCCGGACCGCGGTCACCCTCACCATGGGCGCGGTGCGCTATCCCCGGCGGTCCTTCCTGCTGTACGACAGCATCGCGACGATCACCTGGGCCCTGTACTGCGGCCTGCTCGGCTACTTCGGTGGGCTGGCCTTCGAGCGCCACCCCATCAAGGGCGTCCTCGCCGGACTCGGCCTCTCGGTGCTCGTCACGCTGGGCATCGAGGGCATCCGTTGGATACGCGGCCGGGCGCACCGCCGCGCCTCCTCCCGGCACTGACCGGCCTCGGGCCAGCTCAGAGCAGGTCGGCGTCGTACACCAGGATCGCGAGCTGCACCCGGTTACCGACGTGGAGTTTCGCCAGCGCCCGACTGACGTGCGCCTTCACGGTGGCCTCGCTCATCGCCAACCGCCTGGCGATCTCCGCGTTGCCGTGCCCGCGCGCCACCTCCCGCACGATCTCCAACTCCCGCGTGGTGAGCGCCGCGAGCCGCTCGCGGGCCGCCTCCCGGCGGGCCGGACCACGCTCGGCGAACGAGCTGATCAGGCGCCGGGTGACAGTCGGGGCGAGCATCGCGTTACCGGCGGCCACCGTGCGGACGGCGACGGCCAACTCCCGGGGCGGGGTGTCCTTGAGCAGGAAGCCGACCGCCCCGGCCCGCAGCGCCCGGTGCACGTACTCGTCGAGGTCGAAGGTGGTCAGCATGATCACCTTGGGTCCGGCGGCGACCACGTCGGGCGCGACGGTCAGCCCGTCGACGCCCGGCATCCGCACGTCGAGCAGCACCACGTCCGGGCGCAACCGTTGGGCCTGCGCCAACGCGCCAGCGCCGTCCGCCGCCTCGCCCACCACCGTGATGTCGTCGGCCGCCTCCAGGATCAGCCGCAGCCCCGCGCGGACCAGTTGCTCGTCGTCGACCACCACCACCCGGATCACGCCGCACCCGCCGTCGGGATCAGGGCACGGACCAGGAAGCCGCCGTCGACGGGCGTCGCCTCCAGCCGGCCGCCGAGCAACTCCACCCGCTCCCGTAGCCCGAGCAGCCCCTGCCCGGCGCCGGGCAGGGGCTGGCCGCCCCCGGACGGGCCGTTACGGACCAGCACCTCCAGCCCGTCCGGCAGGTAGCGCAGGCACACGGTCGTCTCGGCGTCGGCGGCGTGCTTGCGCACGTTCGTCAGCGCCTCCCGGACCACCCGGTACGCCGTACGCCCCACCGTCGCCGGCAGCGCCGACACCACTCCCTCGTCCCGCCGGTGCACCCGCAGCCCGGCGGCACGGGACTCCCCGATCAGCTCGTCCAGCGCGTCGAGCCCCCGCTCCGGCACCACGGCCGGACCGGCCTGCCGCAGCACACCCAGCACCTCACGCAGGTCGGTGAGCGCCTCCCGACCGGTCGTCCGGATCAGCGCGGCGGCCTCGACGGTCGCCGGGTCGACCGCGGTCACCTCCAGCGCCCCGGCATGCACCACCATCAGCGAGACCCGGTGCGCCACCACGTCGTGCATCTCGCGGGCGATCCGGGTCCGCTCCTCGGCGCGGACCCGGTCGGCGCGGGCCTCCTGTTCGCGTTCCAGCCGCTCGGCCCGGTCGCGCAGGGCAACGAGCGTGTCCCGGCGCGCCCGCACCCAGAGGCCGACCACCAACGGCAGCCCAACCAGACCGGTGGCGAGGAAGAGGACGTTGCCGCTGGTGGCGGTGGTGATCCGGCGTACGCCACCCACCGCCAGCCCGACGACCACTCCGCCGGCCAACACCACTGCCGCACCGACGAGGTAGCCGGCGAGCCGCCGGCCCCGCAGCCGCAGACCCGCCTGGTACGAGGCGACCACCCCGGCCGCCGCGGCGGCGAGCACCAACCAGCCGACCGCCGCGGCCAGGAACAACGGCCAGCGGCGAGTCCGGATCATGCTGGCGGCCCAACCCGAGGCCACCGCGAGCACCAGCACGACCACGCCCGGCAGCGGCGAGCGGACCCCGAGGTCACCTGCCGCACTGGCCCCGACCGCCACGGCGACCAGGACGGCGAGCAGCAGCGGGGCGTACCGCTGGACGACCCGCCGGACGGCGACGGCGCTGGGGGCCACGCTGCGAGCGTAGGGCGTCGTCGGCGGCTCCGGTCGTCCCGCGCCGTCGGACCCGGGTGCGGTGGGGGATGCCCCCTACCCGTCGTCCGGGCCGGATGCGACCTAAGTAGTGGCACCCGGCTGACCACTGGCCGATGGCGGGACCCGGCACGCGTACCAGCATCGGGGCATGGACCTGCTCGACCTGCTGCACGACACGATGTCCTCGCCCTGGGTGTATCTGGCGATCTTCGCGATCGCGGTGCTCGACGGCTTCTTCCCGGTGGTGCCGAGCGAGACGGCGGTGATCACCGCTGGGGTGTTCGCGGCCTCCGGCGCGCCGTACCTCCCCGCGGTGATCCTGGTGGCCGCCTCCGGGGCACTGGTCGGCGACCACATCTCGTACGCCATCGGGCGGGGTGGTGGCGCACGCCTGCTCGACCGGCTCCCACCCGAGGGTCGGCGCAGGCGCGCCATCGAGTGGGCGCGTCGGGGCATCGCCACCCGGGGAGGTCTCATCCTCACGGTGGCCCGCTACGTGCCGGGCGGCCGGACGGCGGTCACCCTCACCATGGGCGCGGTGCACTACCCCCGGCGACGGTTCCTGGCCTTCGACGCGCTCGCCGCCGGCTCGTGGGGGCTCTACTCCGGGCTGGTGGGCTACCTCGGCGGGCTGGCCTTCGAGCAGGACCCGCTGCGCGGCCTCCTGCTCGGTCTGGGCCTCGCGCTGACGGTGACGACGGTCGTCGAGGTGGTTCGCTGGTTCGGCAGGCGTCGCCGATCCGGGCAGTCGACGACCGAGCCGGTGAGCCGGGTGCCGGTGCGCTGATCTCGGGAGCGGCCGGGCCGGTGCGCTGATCTCGGGGCGGTCAGTCGGTGGCCGGGAGCCAGACGACGCCGTGCAGGAGTTGGCCGGCGCCCTGCCAGGCCACGTTCATCATCCGGGTGGCGGTCTTCTCCGGGTCGGCCTCCGGGTGGTCGGCGAGCCAGTCGGCCAACGACTCGGTCGCGCCGACCAGGGCGTACGCCACGACCTCCAGGTCGACGGCGGTGATCTCCCGGCCCTCGGCGCGCAGGGCGTGGTCGAGCATCCCGGCGACGACCTCGACCATCCGGGCCCGCATGGTGGCCAACTCGCCAGCGAACGGCTGCTCACCGCGAGCCTGCCGGTAGAGCACCGCCCAGCCGTCGCGGTGCGCGCCCACGAAGCCGAAGAACGCCTTCAACCCTCGCCAGAGCCGGACGTCCGCCGGCAGGTCGGGAGCGGCGGCACCGGCGATGGCCTGCATCATCCGGGTGCCCTCCCGATGCAGGCAGGCGACGAAGAGCTCCTCCTTGGTGCCGAGGTACGCGTACACCATGGGCTTGGAAATGCCCGCATCCTCCGCGATCTCGTCCATGCTGGCGGCATGGAAGCCGCGGCGGGAGAAGACCTTGACGGCCGCGTCAAGCATCTGCTGCTCACGAACGGCACGTGGCAGGCGCTTGAAGGCAGGCGGGGTGGACACCTTGCGAGCATACCTACTCGTGCGTAGGGTTACGCACGAGTAGCCAAATCTTCCGGAAGGCGCACCTGATGACTGACTTCGACCCGGCCACCTTCGCCAACGTGGGCCCCAAGGAGTTCGCCCAGCTGGTCAAGTCCACCCCGGACGACAAGATCGCCCAGGTGATGTCCGGTGACCTGCGCGACAAGGTCCTGGGCGAGGTGTTCGGCCGGATGCCGGCGCTGTTCCGGGCGGACCGGGCCGGCTCCACCAACGCGGTCATCCACTGGGTCATCACCGGTCGCCCCGACGGCGGCAGCGACACCTACGAGGTGGTCATCGCCGACGGCACGTGCGTGGTGAACGAGACCCCGCAGCACGACCCGAAGCTGAGCCTGACCATGGGCCCGGTCGAGTTCCTGAAGATCGTCTCCGGTGGCGCCAACCCGGTGATGATGTTCATGACCGGCAAGCTGAAGGCGAAGGGTGACCTCGGCCTCGCCGCCAACATCGCCAACCTGTTCGACATCCCCAAGGCCTGACATGACCGAGTTCTCGCTCGACCTGAACGAGGAACAGCGGGATCTGCGCGACTGGGTGCACGGCTTCGCCGCCGAGGTCGTGCGCCCGGCCGCCGCCGAGTGGGACGAGCGCGAGGAAACCCCGTGGCCGGTGATCCAGGAGGCCGCCAAGGTCGGCCTCTACGGCTTCGAGTTCCTCGCCACCTGCTGGGCCGACCCCACCGGGCTCTCCCTACCGATCGCCAGCGAGGAACTCTTCTGGGGTGACGCCGGCATCGGCCTCTCCATCTTCGGCACCTCGCTCGCCGTCGCCGCCATCTACGGTGCCGGCACCCCGGACCAGCTTGTCGAATGGGTGCCGCAGTGCTTCGGCGACGTCGACTCGCCCGCCGTCGCCGCGTTCTGCTCCAGCGAGCCGGAAGCCGGCTCCGACGTCGGCGCGATGCGCACCCGGGCCGTCTACGACGAGGCCACCGACGAGTGGGTGCTCACCGGCCAGAAGGCGTACGCCACGAACGGCGGGATCGCCGGAGTCCACGTGGTCACCGCCTCGGTCGACGCCACGCTCGGCTCCCGGGGCCAGGCGGCGTTCGTCGTACCCCCGGGCACCCCCGGCCTGGCCGCCACCCGCAAGCTGCGCAAACTCGGCCTGCGCGCGTCGCACACCGCCGACGTCTTCCTCGACGGAGTCCGCGTGCCCGGCCGCTGCCTGCTCGGCGGACGAGACGCCCTGCTGGAACGCCTCGACCGGGCCCGCTCCGGCCAGCGGGCCACCGGGCAGGCCGCGATGCGCACCTTCGAGCTGACCCGACCCACCGTCGGCGCGCAGGCGCTCGGCGTGGCACGGGCCGCCTACGAGTACGCCCTGGACTACGCGAAGGACCGGGTCCAGTTCGGACGGCCGATCATCGAGAACCAGGCTGTCGCGTTCGCGCTCGCCGACATGCGGATGGAGATCGACGCGGCGCGGCTGCTGGTCTGGCGTGCGTCGTGGATGGGCCGCAACAACCGCCCGTTCACCGCCGGCGAGGGGTCGATGTCCAAGCTCAAGGCCGGCGAGGTGGCGGTGTCGGTCACCGAGAAGGCGGTGCAGCTGCTCGGCGGGGCCGGCTTCCTGCGTGACCACCCGGTCGAGCGCTGGTACCGCGACGCCAAGATCTACACCATCTTCGAGGGCACTTCCGAAATCCAACGACTGGTCATCTCCCGGGCGATCTCCGGGATGCAGATCCGCTGACCGGCCCGCCCTGGTCCGACTGCCGGTCGGGCAGCTCGCCGGGAAGCATTGGGGCGGCAGAGCGAGGGCCGCGAATTCCGGCCCTCGCTCTGCCACTTGGCCGCGACGATTAGGCGCGCCCGACATCCGGGCCCGACGCCGTGGGCCTAAAGGCACCACTCCGGCCCTGGCGTGCACCCCTCGTCGACGAACCGGGCGGACGAGGCGCTGTCATTCTTGACATCACCCCCGAAATTGGCCCACCCGTACGGCTTGACCCGTTGCCACCGCCCACCGTAGTTGTTGTGTTCGAAGACCCCGAGGTACTGGTTGGTGTTGTTGAACACGGAGGACGCCTGGTCATTGAGGTTCACACCGTTGTGGAACTTGTGATCAGAGAAGTTGGCGACGCCGCCGCCACCCTGGACCAGACCCGCCAGCGTGCCCGGGCTACCGTGGCCGTTCTTGTCCTGGAAGAAGCACACCTGCCTCGCCGGGCACGCGTAGTCCGCCGAGGCAGGCGAAGAAATCGCGAAGAGAGAGCCGGTAACGGCTACGACGATTCCTACCCCTGCGGCAAGGGTACGCTTTTTCGACAGGTTCACCGAACCTCCAAATAATGGGAAGCGCTACTTGGGCGATGGAAGCGAATACGACGGAGCTCAACGTCGACCATTTCCCTTGCCATCGCATGTCTTCGTTGACGAACATACGCGGCAGGTCTGTAAGAACAGTTTATTATCACTGGACCGCTCCGACTCGGCGCGACCAAGGCGATGACGAATGCGCTTTTTTCCAACAGCTCTTGCATTGTTTGGTGAGACTCGATTCGTGGTTACGCCGACCACCGGGGCTTCGCAGGGCAGCGGATTCCACCTGCTGTGCCGTCTTCGTCACCCCGCGCGGACGCGAACTGGGCCCTCCGTCGCGCCCAGTGCATGATCAAGGGAAGACGCCCTGCTGGACGGGGGGGCACCCACTGCCCGTCCGCGCACCACCCGAGGAGGTCTGCGGCATGGACCTGCCGTTCATCGTTGCCACGCTGACCCGTCGAGGGCTGCTCACCCCCGGCAGTCCCGTCCGGGTCGCCGCGCAGCTCAACGCGTTACGGACGTGGGGGTGGAGCCTGGCCGGCGAGCTGCGCCAGGCAGCCGCCCGGGACCCCGGCCGGCCGGCGGTCATCGACGAGAACGGCGTCGAGCTGACGTACCACGATCTGCTCGACCGGGCCGAACGGATGGCCCGCTCGATGCGGGCGGGGCTCGGCGTCCAGGCCGGCGACCGGATCGGTGTGCTCTGCCGCAACCACCACGGGCTGATCGAGACGATCGTCGCGGCCACCCTGCTCGGCGTCGACGCCGTGCTTGTCAACACCGGGCTCTCCGCCGCCCAGCTCGGCACCGTGGCCGAGGAGCAGCGGCTGCGGCTGCTGGTGCACGACGACGAGTTCGCCGAGCGGGTCCTCGGCCTCCCCGCCGAGCTGCCACGTCTCGACGAACGGGCCCGCGAGGAGCTGGTGGCCGGGGCGCTCCCGGGTGACCTGCACCCGCCCGAGCGGGACGGCCGGATCATCGTGCTCACCTCCGGCACCACAGGCACGCCCAAGGGTGCCCGCCGACCCACGCCGAACGGCTTCGGCCCGCTGGTGTCCATCATCGACCGCATCCCGCTGCACGCCCGGGACCGGGTGCTGATCGCGGCACCGATCTTCCACACCTGGGGGCTCGCCGCCCTCCAGGTGTGCCTGGCGTTGCGGGCCACCATCGTGCTGCACCGACGCTTCGACCCGGTCGCCACGCTCACCGCCCTGACCGCGCACCGGTGTGACGCCCTGTTCGCCGTACCGGTGATGGTGCAGCGGCTCCTGGAGGTGCCCGCGCCGGACCCGCGTCCCCCGCTCAAGGTCGTCGCGGTCAGCGGTTCCGCCCTGCCCGGCGGGCTCGCCCCGAGGTTCATGGACGTCTACGGCGACGTCCTGTTCAACCTGTACGGCTCCACCGAGGTCTCCTGGGCCTCCCTCGCGGCTCCCCAGGATCTGCGCCAGGCACCCACCACGGCCGGCCGGCCACCCCACGGCACCCGGCTGGAACTGCTCGACGACAACGGGCAGCCGGTGCCACCCGGCCAGGTCGGGCGGATCTTCGTCGGCAACGAGATGCTCTTCGAGGGGTACACCTCCGGTGCCAGCCGGGAGACCCACGACGGCCTGCTCGACACCGGTGACCTCGGCCGACTCAACCCCGACGGCCTGCTCTTCGTCGACGGCCGGGCCGACGACATGATCGTCTCCGGTGGCGAGAACGTCTTCCCGTCCGAGGTGGAGGACCTGCTCGCCCAACTGCCCCAGGTCCGCGAGGCGGCCGTGATCGGCGTACCCGACGCCGAGTACGGCCAGCGACTGTCCGCGTTCCTCGCCCTGCACCCGGGCGAAACGCTCGACCCCGAGGCGGTACGCGAGTACGTCCGGCACTACCTGGCCCGATTCTCCGTCCCCCGGGACGTGATCTTCGTGAAATACCTGCCCCGCAACGCCACCGGCAAGGTGCTCAGCCGAGAGCTACGCCGCTACTACGGCTGACCGCCCCGGAAGCGTCGGCGGAAGACCGGCGCGTTCCGGGGCGGTGACGGCGCCCGTCAGTCGACCACCAGCGAGGGCCGCCAGTCCTGCTTGGCCCCGGTGAGGTCGAGGTGCTGGAACAGGCCCTTCGTGCCCTGCTCATCGAGCGTGCCGCGATGCGCGTCGATGCGGACCACCATTCCCCGCACGTCAATCACATCCAGCCTCTCCAACCAGCCCGGATCGGCGGCAGCGTAGAAGGCCGCCTGATGACCGTCGATGGTGGTGTTCGGCGGCTCGTGCAACAGCTTCCCGTTCAACTCGGCCCGGATCTTGTCGGTCATCTCGACGTACGGGGAGAAGCTGACGTCCAGCGTCTTCGACCACTGCGTACCGGGGCTCGCGCTGGCGGGTTCGGCGCTGTACATGACGTTGGCGTACCACCGCCAGCCGTCCGGGGTCAGTGGCCCATCGACGCTGGCGTTGATCAGCCGCAGGTTCTGCGGCACCCCCCTGACCTGGGCCGGCATCTTCACCCGCTCGGTCGTACTGAACTTGAGCTTCTGGGCCACGTGCAGGGCGATCTCGCGGGCATCCTGCCCCTGCGCCCAGGGTGAGACATCGACCTCGGCCCAGCCGTCCGGGGCGTACTGCCAGCGGAGGATGAGCCGGTCAGTGCCGTCGACGTCGTACTGGGTGAAGGTCGCCGCCGCGCCCCGCACATCGGGCGCGGGCGCCGTGCTCACGACGGGTGCCCGTTGGTCAATGCCCATGACCTGCGGCGCCTGCGGCGTCACCCCCTTCGGATAGAGATCGACCGAGACTCCCGCCCAGTTCTGCGGATCGCCGACATCCCCGCTCAGAGAGACACCCAGGCCAAGGGGCGACACACCCGCGTCGTAACTCAGTCTGGCCAGGCCCGACGGCAACCAACCGAACCGCATGTACTGAACGGTCGGGTCGATCGTCTCCAATGCGGCCGGGATCCGGGACGTGTCGGCTGACGGCACCTTCCCGGTGTACGGCTCCAGCGGAGCCAGGGCGCCGAACAGGTTCAGTGACGACGGCGGCGCCGACGGCGACGACCCGTCCGTCGGCGCGAACAGGCCCGGCACCGTGACAGCGCCGACAACCACCGCGACCACCGCCAGTGCGGCGCCCGCACTGCGCGCGTACCAGCGCTGCCGCCGCCCGGCGGTCATCGCCCGTTCGATGTTCACCATGGACGGCGACTCGGCCGCCTCGACCTCGGCGCGCATCAACCGCGCCACATCCATCTCATCGATCATTATGAACTCCCGTGGGCTAACACGTTGGTCGGCGCGCCACTCGCCGTGCCGGTCTGCGCGGTGGCCGACACGCCGTTTCGGGCCGGGGCGAGCAGTCCTCGCAGCGTCGCCAGCCCCTTGGCCGTCTGGCTCTTGACGGTGCCCGGCGCGCAACCCAGCGCCTGTGCCGTCTCCTCCACACTCAGGTCCTGAAAGAACCGCAGCACCAGGACGGCCCGCTGCCGCGGCGCGACCTGGCGCAGTGCCGCCACCAGATCGAGCCGCACCGTGGCATCCGGGGCGGTCGGTGCGGGCCGCTCCGGAAGCAGGTCGGTGATCAGCACCCGAGCCCAGCCGCGTCGCCGCTCGTCGATCAACCGCCGCATCAACATCGTCCGGACCAGCGCATTCAGGTTGCCGGCCCGCCGTGCCCTGGACCAGTTGCGGTACAACTCGGTGAGCACCCGCTGCACGATGTCGTCGCCCTGATGCCAGTCACCACACATCAGGTACGCCGTCCGGCGCCACTGCGGCAGACCAACACGAACGCACTCGGTGTACTCGGCGTCGGCCGCGGACCGCTCCACCGATCTCCGGCTCAGCGGCATCCTCGGACCTGTCCTCCCACCGGCCACCAACAGCACGGTGATCGTCCGCAAACCCGCATCTCCCACTCCTCCCGTCGCGGTGCCTCTGACACCGCTAAGTCGTGGCCGGAGTAACGCCGGGTTGCCCCTTGAGGGCGACAAACGCTCAGGGATAGAGGGTCAGGCCCGGCGCCCGCGCCAGTTCGACGAGTTCCCGCGCGGTCAGCAGCGCCTCGGGAGCAGCCACGTCGATGGGACCGCCGTCCCCTCCGTAGAGGGTCCGCCGGACGACGCGTCGGGACTGCCATGCCTGATACCCGCGGCCAGTGCCGGAGCAGCTTGACCAGCGCCATGGGCCACCCCGTCGTCGGCCGTGTGCCAGTCACCGCACAACAGGTACGCCGTACGTCGAAATGGCTCCAGCCGCGTACCGACGTACTCGCGGTGGCCCTCGACATCGACCGGCATCTCCCGCCACCTCCTCATCTCACCGCTCAAACGGCGGCGAGGAGGGCCGGGGTTGCCCGGGTTCAGCCGGGAATCGTGATCCGGTCGTCGATCGCGGCGGCGGCGATGTCGGTGCGGTGCTGCGAGCCGGCCAGCTTCACCCCGTCCACCAGCGCGTACGCGGCGTCCCGCGCGGCGGCCAGGTCGGCGCCGGTGGCCGTACCGCAGAGAACCCGGCCGCCGGCGGAGAGCAACGCGCCGTCGCTGGCCCGGCGGGCGGTGCCCGCGTGGATGATGCCCGGCCGGTCCGCGCCGGTGATCACGTCGCCGGTGCTGGGCGCGACCGGGTAGCCCGGCGAGGCCAGCACCACGGTCACCGCGCTGCCGTCGCGCCAGCGCAGCGGCGGATGCTCGGCAAGCGTGCCGGTGGCCGCCGCGTGCAGCAGCCCGCCCAGCGGGGTCTCCAACAGCGCGAGCACCACCTGCGTCTCCGGGTCACCGAAGCGCGCGTTGAACTCGATCACCCGTGGGCCGGCGGCGGTGATCGCGAGCCCGACGTAGAGCAGGCCGGCGAACGGGGTGCCCCGGCGGCGCATCTCCGCCAGCGTCGGGTGGACCACATCGCGCATGACGTCGTCGACCAGGCCGGACGGGGTCCAGGCCAGTGGCGCGTACGCCCCCATGCCGCCGGTGTTCGGCCCGGTGTCGCCGTCGCCGAGCCGCTTGAAGTCCTGTGCCGGCAGGAGCGGCAGCGCCGCCTCCCCGTCGGTGACCACGAAGAGACTGACCTCCGGACCGTCGAGGAACTCCTCGACAACGACCCGTCCACACTCGGCGGCGTGCGCCAGCGCCGCGGACCGGTCGTCGGTCACCACCACACCCTTGCCGGCGGCGAGACCGTCGTCCTTCACCACGTACGGGGCACCGAACTCGTCAAGCGCGCGGGCGGTGCTCTCCTCGTCCGTGCAGACGTACGCCCGGGCGGTCGGCACGCCGGCGGCGGTCATCACGTCCTTGGCGAACGCCTTGGAACCCTCCAACTGGGCGGCCGCACCGGAGGGGCCGAACACGGCGATCCCCTTGGCGCGTACGGCGTCGGCGACCCCGGCGACCAGCGGCGCCTCCGGCCCGATCACCACCAGGTCGGCGGATGTCTCCACGGCCAGCGCCGCCACCGCGGCCGGATCAGTCGGAGTCACGGCCCGCAGCTCAGCCACGCTCGCGATCCCCGGGTTACCCGGCGCGGCAATCAGCGCACTGACCGCCGGATCGCGCACCAACCCAAGCGCAAGCGCATGCTCCCGCCCGCCACCACCCACCAAAAGAACCCGCACGACCCCAGATCCTACTGTCCCCCACTCGCGCCCAGTTGATCATGGGGTTATTGCTCCGCGCATCGGCTTGGGGTCAAGGGGTGAGTGCAATCGTTAGGTAGCGATGAGGTGGTCCAGGCGTTCGGCTGGGGTTGCCCAGTCGAGCGTCTGGCGGGGG
>NZ_JBEZED010000049.1:0-24455 GCF_040648675.1 Micromonospora sp. NPDC049101
CCCGGGGGGGGGCGGGGGTGGGGGGGTGGGGGTGGGGGGTGAGGGGTGGGGGGTGAGGTTAGGGGGTTGGGGGGGTTTCGTTTGGGTTGGTGGCGCGCTTTGCCTTCTTGCGCTCTCGGCGGCGTTGGCGCTTGATGGCCTGGCGCTGGGGCTCCTTCGCGGCCAGCCCGGAGACCGTACGGACCACAAGCACCGCGCCCCAGGGCCCCGCCACCCAGCCCGGCCAGAAGTAGAGCAGATCCTGGCTCAGCAGCGACGTCACCGCCCAGATGGTCACCACGATGGCGATCACCCGCAGGTACGGGAACCACACGTCAGCCAACCAGCGGGCCGTGACGCCACGCGCCACCGGCGCAGGCTGGTCGCCGACACTCGGCGGGGCGGCCGGGGTGAGCGGCGACAGCGCCGAACGCTCCACGGGCGCCACCGGCGGCAGGTCGGTGAGCAGCCCGTCCAACTCGGCGTACGTGCGCGCCGCGTAGGCCCGCTGCACCCGCTCGTCGTACTCGTGCAGGTCCAACCGGCCCTCGCCGAGGGCAACCCGTAGCCGGTCGGCAACCACCTCACGGTCCGCGTCCGCGGCCCGCATCCCGTCACGCCCGTCCATGCCGGCAAGCATGCCACCGTCACGCCAGTCCCGCCCCACCCGGAAACCCGGTCGATCATGGCGTTATCGCCACGCTTCACGGCGTGTCATGACAATAACTTCATGATCAACGCGCGGGGTGGGGGTGGGGTGGAGGTGGGGTGGGGTGGGGTGGGGTTAGGGGGTGGTTGAGGCTGCTGGTTGGCGGGCGGTTACCAGGTCGCCCAGGCGGGCGCGGCCGCCGTCGAAGGCCGTGAGCACCCAGACGCCGTCGGGCAGCAGGGCCATCGAGTGCTCGACGTGCGCCGCCACCGAGCCGTCCCGGGTGACGACCGTCCAACCGTCGGCCAACTCGACGGTACGCGGAGACGCCATCGTGATCATCGGCTCGATGGCCAACGCCATGCCGGGGACCAGTCGCGGGCCCTTGCCGGGCCGGCCGTGGTTGAGCACGTGCGGGTCCTGGTGCATCTCGGTGCCGATGCCGTGCCCGCCGTAGCCGTCGACGATGCCGTACCGGCCGCCCTTGCGGACAGCCGTCTCCACCGCGTGCGAGATGTCGGTGAGTCGGCCCTTGCCGCTGGCCGCACCGCGGGCGGCGGCGGCGATGCCGGCCCACATCGCGTCCTCGGCGACCTCGGCCATCTTCAGCAGTGCCGGGTCGACGTCGCCGACCCCGACGGTGATGGCGGAGTCGCCGTGCCACCCGTCCAGCACCGCACCGCAGTCGATGGAGATCAGATCACCGGCCTGGAGCACCTGCCCCGGCGACGGGATGGCGTGCACGATCTGCTCGTTGACCGAGGAGCAGATCGACGCCGGGAAACCGTGGTAGCCCTTGAACGACGGGACACCACCCGCCTCGCGGATGGTCGACTCGGCGATGGCGTCCAGATCGGCGGTGCTCACACCGGGGGCGACGGCCTCCCGCATGCGGCGAAGCGCCTCGGCCACCACCAGCCCGGCGGCCCGCATCTTCTCGATCTGGTCCGGGGTCTTCAGCTGGATGTCCAGCTGGGGACGACGCATGGAGCGATTACCTTTCGTTGCCGAACAGCGGGGCACGTCACGCGTACCCCGCTGTTCGCACTCTATCCGCCGTGGTCCGGCGGGACCTCAGCCGCCGTACGACCGCAGTGCGTCGATGGCCCGGGTGGTGACGTCCTCCACCGGGCCGGTGGCGTCGATCCCGACCAGCTTGCCCTGGGCGCCGTAGTAGTCGACCAGGGGCGCGGTCTTCTCGCTGTACTCACGAAGCCGGGTGGCGATCGTCTCTGGCTTGTCGTCGTCGCGCTGGAACAGCTCGGCGCCACACCTGTCGCAGATGCCCGGCCGGGTGGTGGCGTCGAACTCCACGTGCCAGATCTTGCCGCAGCCCCGACAGGTGCGCCGACCGGAGAGCCGCCGGATCACCTCGTCGTCGTCGACCACCAACTCCAGAACCAGATCCAGCGCGGTGCCCAGGTCGGCGAGGAGCTTGTCCAGGGCGGCCGCCTGCGGAGTGGTCCGCGGGAAGCCGTCGAGCAGGAAGCCCTCGCTGGCGTCGGGCTCGGCCAGCCGGTCCCGGACCATGTTGATGGTGACCTCGTCCGGAACCAGCTCGCCTGCGTCCATGTACCGCTTCGCCTCGACGCCGAGCGGCGTGCCCTGGGTGACGTTCGAGCGGAAGATGTCTCCGGTCGAGATCTTGGGTACCGACAGGTGCGCGGCGACGAACTCTGCCTGCGTGCCCTTACCCGCACCCGGCGGGCCAACCAGAACGAGTCTCATCTACCGCAGGAACCCTTCGTAGTTCCGCTGCATGAGTTGGCTCTCGATCTGCTTCACGGTCTCCAGACCGACGCCAACCATGATGAGCACAGCGGTGCCACCGAACGGGAAGTTCTGGTACTGCTGGCTGTCCAGCCAGATGAAGAAGAAGTTCGGCAGGATCGAGATGATGCCGAGGTAGAGCGCGCCCGGCAGGGTGATCCGGCTGAGGATGAAGTCCAGGTAGTCGGCCGTCGGCTTGCCCGGCCGGATGCCCGGCACGAACCCGCCGTACTTCTTCATGTTGTCCGCGACCTCGGTCGGGTTGAACGTGATCGAGACGTAGAAGTACGTGAAGAAGATAATCAGCAGGAAGTAGACCGAGATGTAGATCGGGCTGTTCGGTGCGACCAGGTTGTTCTGGATCCACGCCTGGACCTTGCCCGGGTCGTTCTGGTCGAAGAACTGCAGGGCCAACTGCGGCAGGTAGAGCAGCGACGAGCCGAAGATGACCGGGATCACGCCCGCCTGGTTGACCTTGAGCGGGATGTAGGTCGAGGTGCCGCCGTACATCCGCCGGCCGATCATCCGCTTGGCGTACTGCACCGGGATTCGGCGCTGCGCCTGCTCGATGAACGTGACAGCGGTGATGACCACCAGAACCAGCGCGATGACGAGGGCGAACTTGCCCCAGCCCTGGCTGGTCTTGATCTGCCAGCCCTCGCCGGGCAGCCGGGCCGCGATCGAGGTGAAGATCAGCACGGACATGCCGTTGCCGACGCCCCGGTCGGTGATCAGCTCACCGAGCCACATGACCATGCCGGTGCCGGCGGTCATCGTGATGACCAGGATGCTCAGGGTCAGCCAGTCCGGGATGCCGGTGCCGGTCGGGATGATCGGGAACTGGTCGCAGCGGTTCTGGAACAGCTGCCCCGAGCGGGCCAGCGCCACGAACGCCGAGGCCTGCAGCACACCGAGACCGAGAGTCAGGTAGCGGGTGTACTGCGTGATCTTCGCCTGACCAGCCTGGCCCTCCTTGCGGAGCTGCTCCAGGCGCGGGATCACGACGGTCAGCAGCTGCAGGATGATCGACGCGGTGATGTAGGGCATGATGCCCAGCGCGAAGACCGAGAGCTGGAGCAGCGCCCCGCCGGAGAAGAGGTTGAGCAGATTCAGCGGGCCCGTCGTGTCACCCGAGATGGAGTCGAGGCACTTCTGCACGTTGCCGTACGAGACGCCCGGGCTGGGGAGCGTCGCACCCAGCCGGTAGACCGCGATGATGCCTACTGTGAACAGCAGCTTCTTGCGCAGGTCAGGCGTACGGAACGCACTGAGAAAGGCGGACAGCAACTTCTTCCTCCTGCGCGAGGCGGGCCGCCGGTGAACCCTGGCGGGTGGGGGTGGATCACGAGCGAGTGCCCGCAATCCATGGCTGGGATGGGACTCTAACAGCCCCACCCCGGTCCGGGCAGATGTGCCCGACTACATAAATCGATTCCGATATTACCGGGTGCACGAAGCCCAGGCAGACCATGGCGCCCGCCAGTTGCTCACAACTGGACGGGCGCCATGGGTAGAACGCCTTACAGCTCGGTGGCGGAGCCGCCGGCAGCAGCGATCTTCTCCTTGGCCGACGCACTGAACGCGTGCGCGGACACCTGGAGCGACACACCGCCGAGGTCCCCGGTGCCGAGGACCTTGACCGGGTGACCCTTGCGGACCGCGCCGGACTCGACGAGCTCCAGCGGGCCGACCTGACCACCATTCGGGAACAGCTCAGCCAGTCGGTCCAGGTTGACCACCTGGAAGACCACCTTGAACCTGTTCTTGAAGCCCTTCATCTTCGGCAGGCGCATGTGGATGGGCATCTGCCCACCCTCGAACGCCGCCGAGATGTTCTTACGGGCCTTGGAGCCCTTGGTACCGCGACCAGCGGTCTTGCCCTTGGAACCCTCACCGCGACCCACACGGGTCTTCGCGGTCTTGGAACCGGGCGCCGGGCGCAGGTGATGCACCTTGATCGTCATTACTCGACCTCCTCGACCTTCACGAGGTGGCTCACAGTGAAGATCATGCCGCGGATCTCGGGCCGGTCCTCCTTGACCACCACGTCGTTGATCCGCTTGAGACCGAGCGAACGCAGCGACTCACGCTGGTTGTGCTTGGTCCCGATACCGGACCGGAGCTGGGTGACCTTCAGGCGTGCCATCAGCGCGCCACCCCCGCACGCGACGCCAGCATGGCGGCCGGCGCGACGTCCTCCACCGGCAGGCCACGACGCGCCGCGACCTGCTCGGGGGACTCAAGCCCCTTCAGGGCCGCCACGGTGGCGTGCACGATGTTGATCGGGTTCGAGGAGCCGAGGCTCTTCGAGAGCACGTCGTGGATCCCGGCGCACTCCAGCACGGCACGCACCGGACCACCGGCGATGACACCCGTACCGGCCGAGGCCGGCTTGAGCAGCACGACACCAGCGGCGTCCTCACCCGTCACCGGGTGCGGGATCGACTGACCGATCCGCGGAACCTTGAAGAAGTGCTTCTTGGCCTCCTCGACACCCTTGGCGATGGCCGCGGGCACCTCCTTGGCCTTTCCGTAGCCCACGCCGACCGTGCCGTCGCCGTCGCCCACGATCACCAGGGCGGTGAAGCTGAAGCGACGACCACCCTTCACGACCTTGGCGACGCGGTTGATCGCGACGACCCGCTCAAGGTGCGGGGTCTTCTCGACGGGCGCGTTTCCGCGGCCGCCCTCACGGCGGTTGTCGCGGCGACCACCCTCGTTGCCACCGGACCCGCCGCCACGGCGCTGTTGACCTGGCATCAGCAGCCTTCCTTATCTCTCGTGACGGGGTTGTTAGAACTCGAGCCCGGCTTCGCGGGCGGCGTCGGCAAGCGCGGCGACTCGCCCCGCGTACCGGTTGCCGCCGCGGTCGAAGACGACCTTGGAGACGCCGGCGGCCTTGGCCCGCTCGGCGAGCAGCGCGCCCACCTTGCCGGCGAGGGCACTCTTGTCGCCCTCCGTACCGCGCAGCGAGGCGTCCAGGGTCGACGCCGACGCCAGGGTGTGGCCCTTGGTGTCGTCGACGATCTGGGCGACCATGTGCCGCAGCGAACGGGTGACGACCAGGCGCGGACGCTCGGACGTACCGCTGACGTTCTTGCGGACGCGGAAGTGCCGACGCGCACGCCCAACGGCGCGCTTGGCGGCGACGCCGCGGCGGCGCTTGAGCAGCGTGGCGCTCACTTCTTACCTGCCTTTCCAGCCTTGCGGCGGATGACCTCGCCCTGGTACTTCACGCCCTTGCCCTTGTAGGGCTCCGGCGGGCGGATCTTCCGGATGTTGGCGGCGACCTCACCGACCTGCTGCTTGTCGATGCCAGCCACGTGGAACAGGGTCGGCCGCTCCACCGTGAAGGTGATGCCCGCCGGGGCGGGGACGACCACCGGGTGCGAGAACCCGAGCGCGAACTCGAGGTCCGAACCCTTGGCGGTGACCCGGTAACCGGTGCCGGCGATCTCCAGGCTCTTGCGGTAGCCCTCGGTGACCCCGACGATCATGTTGGCAACCAGCGTACGGCTCAGGCCGTGGAGTTCCTTGGCCTTGCGCTCGTCGTTCGGCCGGTTGACGTTGAGCTGCCCATCCTCGGCCCGCTCGACCGTGATCGGCTCGGCGAGGGTGTGCTCAAGCTGGCCCTTGGGGCCCTTGACCTTGACGGTCTGCCCGTCGATCGTGATGTCGACGCCGGCTGGTACCGGGATCGACTTACGTCCAATTCGCGACATTTCTACCAGTCTCCCGTTACCAGACGAAGGCGAGGACTTCCCCGCCAACACTCCGCTTGCGGGCCTGCCGGTCGGTCAGCAGCCCCTGGGACGTCGAAATGATCGCCACGCCCAGCCCACCGAGCACCCGCGGGAGCCCGTCCGACTTGGCGTACACCCGGAGACCGGGCTTGGACACGCGCTTGATGCCGGCCAGGCTCCGCTCGCGGTTCTGGCCGTACTTCAGCTCGACGACCAGTCGCTTGCCGACGGCACCCTCCTCGGGCTCCTCGACCGACCAGGTGGCGATGTAACCCTCGGCCTTCAGGACCTCGGCGATGTTCGCCTTGATCTTGGAGTAGGGCATCTTCACCTGATCGTGGTACGCCTGGTTGGCGTTACGCAGACGCGTGAGCATGTCTGCGATCGGGTCGGTCATCGTCATGGATTTCGTCAGCCTTTCTCGCCGGGGTTCCCGGGGCATCAGCCCCGGGCCTACGGCGAAGAGCAATACCTAATCGGTGCAGGAGTTCCCGGCCGACGGCCGGGACGCGGTCGCCCTTACCAGGAAGCCTTGGACACGCCCGGCAGCTCACCGCGGTGAGCCATCTCCCGGATGCAGACCCGGCAGAGCCCGAACTTGCGGTAGACCGCCTTCGGACGCCCGCACCGCTGGCAGCGGGTGTACGCGCGAACCGAGAACTTCGGCTTCGCGGCCGCCTTGATGATCAGCGCCTTCTTGGCCATCTCAGTTCTCCTTGAACGGGAAGCCCAGGAGCTTGAGCAGCGCCCGGCCCTCGTCGTCGGTCGTGGCGGTCGTGACCACCGTGATGTCCATGCCCCGCTGGCGATCGATCCGGTCCTGGTCGATCTCGTGGAACACCGACTGCTCGGTCAGACCGAACGTGTAGTTGCCGTGCCCGTCCAGCTTGCGCCCGTCCAGACCGCGGAAGTCGCGGATACGCGGCAGCGAGATGGACAGCAGCCGGTCCAGGAACTCCCACATCCGGTCGCCGCGAAGGGTCACCTTCGCACCGATCGGCATGCCCTCGCGGAGCTTGAACTGCGCGATGGACTTGGTCGCCCGCCGCACCTGCGGCTTCTGGCCGGTGATCGTGGCGAGGTCGCGGACCGCGCCGTCGATCAGCTTGGCGTCGCGAGCAGCCTCGCCGACACCCATGTTGACGACGATCTTGACCAGCCGCGGCACCTGCATGGGGTTGCCGTAGCTGCCCTGCTCGCGCAGCTGGGCCACGATCTCGTTGCGGTACCGCTCCTTGAGGCGCGGCAGGGTCTTTTCGGTAGCCGTGGTCATCACAGGTCCTTACCGGTGCTACGCGCGATGCGGACCTTCTGGCCGTTGTCGTCGATCCGGTAACCGACGCGGGTCGGCTTGCCGTCGGAGTCCAGGACCTGCACGTTCGAGACGTGGATCGGGGCCTCCTGAGTGACGATGCCGCCGGTCTTGGCGCCACGCTGGGTGGTGCTGATGCGGGTGTGCTTCTTGACCCGGTTCACGCCCTCGACCAGGACCTTGTCCTGCCGCGGGTAGGCCTGAATGACCTTGCCCTTGGCACCCTTGTCCTTGCCGGCGATGACGACGACCGTGTCGCCCTTCTTGACCTTCACGGTCACAACACCTCCGGCGCGAGGGAAATAATCTTCATGAACCGCTTGTCCCGCAGCTCCCGGCCCACCGGGCCGAAGATACGGGTACCACGCGGGTCCCCACCGTCCTTGATGATGACGGCGGCGTTCTCGTCGAAGCGGATGTACGAGCCGTCCGGCCGACGCCTCTCCTTGGCCGTGCGAACGACGACAGCCTTCACGACGTCGCCCTTCTTCACACCGGCACCCGGGATGGCGTCCTTGACCGTGGCCACGATGACGTCGCCGATGCTCGCGTAGCGCCGACCCGAGCCACCGAGAACCCGGATGCACAGGATCTCCCGGGCACCCGTGTTGTCGGCGACGCGCAGTCGCGACTCCTGCTGAATCACGTCTATCTCCTATGTCTGCCGGTTCTCCGGCCGCCGTAGCGGCCGGAGCCTGGCGGAACCTACGCCCGACGCAACGCCGGGCGAGCTCGAGCCTTCGCTACTTGGCCTTTTCCAGGATCTCCACGATCCGCCAACGCTTGGTGGCGCTCAGCGGCCGGGTCTCCATGATGAGAACCCGGTCACCGGTGCCAGCGGCGTTCTGCTCGTCGTGCACCTTCAGCTTGGCCGTACGGCGCATGATCTTGCCGTACAGCGCGTGCCGAACCCGGTCCTCGACCTCGACGACGACGGTCTTGTCCATCTTGTCGCTGATCACCAGGCCCTCGCGGACCTTGCGGCGCGACCGCGCGGCGGCGGTGGCGGTCTCTTCGGTCATGATGCAGTCACCTCAGTCGGCGCGGCCGAGAGCCCCAGCTCGCGCTCACGCATGATCGTGTAGATCCGGGCGATCTCCCGACGGATGACCTGCAACCGCCGGTTGTTGTCCAGCTGCCCGGTTGCGGCCTGCACGCGGAGGTTGAACAGCTCCGCCTTGGCCTCCCGCAGCTTCGTGACCAGCTCCTCTTCGGAGAGCTCACGCAGCTCGGTCGCCTTAACGCCCGCTGCCATCAGGATTCACCCACTTCGCGCGTAACAATGCGGCACTTCATCGGGAGCTTGTGGATCGCGCGACGCATGGCCTCTCGCGCGGTCTGCTCGTTGGGGAAGGACATCTCGAAGAGAACCCGCCCCGGCTTGACGTTGGCGACCCACCACTCGGGCGAACCCTTACCGGAACCCATCCGGGTCTCGGCAGGCTTCTTGGTGAGGGCCTGGTCCGGGAAGATCGTGATCCAGACCTTGCCACCACGCTTGATGTGGCGAGTCATCGCGATACGTGCCGACTCGATCTGCCGGTTCGTCACGTACGCCGGCTCGAGAGCCTGGATCCCGAACTCGCCGAACACCACCCGGTTACCACCCTTGGACGCGCCACTGCGGTCCGGGTGGTGCGGCTTGCGGAAGCCCTTCGGGGGCTTGCGCGGCATCAGCATCTGTCAGCCCTCCTGCTGCGTTTCTGCCGGAGCAGCCGCGGCCGCGACAGCTGCGCTGTCGACCGGCTCGCCGCTCGGCGTCTCGGCCTGCTGCGCGATGGTGGTCGCAGCAGCCCGCCCGGCCTCGGTGCCACCGGCCGTGGTGCCGGACGAACCCGACCGGCCACGACGCGGACGCTCGGGACGGTCGCCACGCTCACCACGACGCGGGCGGGACGGACCGGCCTCGGCCGGAGCCTCCCGGCCCGGGACGGCGTCGCCCTTGTAGATCCAGACCTTCACACCGATCCGGCCGAACGTGGTACGGGCCTCGAAGAAGCCGTACTCGATGTTGGCCCGCAGCGTGTGCAGCGGAACCCGGCCCTCACGGTAGAACTCGGTCCGGCTCATCTCGGCGCCGCCGAGGCGACCCGAGACCTGAACCCGGATGCCCTTGCAGACCGGGTTCTTCATCGCCGACTGCATGGCCTTGCGCATCGCCCGACGGAAGCTGACCCGGCTGGACAGCTGCTCGGCCACGCCCTGCGCGACGAGCTGAGCGTCCGACTCGGGGTTCTTCACCTCGATGATGTTCAGCTGAACCTGCTTGCCGGTGAGCTTCTCGAGCTCACCGCGGATCCGGTCGGCCTCCGCACCCTTACGGCCGATGACGATGCCCGGCCGGGCGGTGTGGATGTCGACCCGGACCCGGTCGCGGGTGCGCTCGATGTCGACCTTGGAAATCCCGGCACGCTCGAGGCCCTTGGACATCATGCGGCGGATCTTGACATCCTCGCCGATGTAGTCCTTGTAGAGCTTGTCTGCGAACCAGCGGGACTTCCAGTCGGTCGAGATGCCGAGCCGGAACCCAGTGGGGTGAACCTTCTGACCCATTACTCGGCGTCCTCCGTCTTGCTCTGCGCTTCGGCCGGTGCGGCCTCCGTGGCCGGGGCGGCCTTCTTCGCCGCGGCCTTCCTCGGCGCTGCCGGCGCGACCGCTTCGACCGCCACGGTGATGTGGCAGGTGCGCTTGCGGATTCGGTACGCCCGACCCTGCGCCCGCGGCTGGAACCGCTTCATCGTCGGGCCCTCGTCCACGAAGGCCTCGCTGACGAGCAGCGCGTCGGGGTCCAGCCGCTCGTTGTTCTCCGCGTTGGCGATCGCGCTAGCGAGCACCTTGTACACCTGCTCGCTCGCAGCCTGCGGCGCGAACTGCAGCACCGTTAGCGCCTCCTTCGCGGGCAGGCCGCGGACGAGGTTGACCACCCGGCGCGCCTTCATCGGCGAGATGCGCACGTGCCGCGCAACCGCCCGCGCGCCCGGAAGCACCGGAGCGTCGCCCTTTCCTGGCATCGCTGTAACCCCTTGTTCCCTCTATCCGTATGCCCGCGGCGTCAGCGCCGACGGCTCTTCCGGTCGTCCTTCTCGTGACCCTTGAAAGTGCGGGTCAGCGCGAACTCGCCGAGCTTGTGCCCGACCATCGCCTCGGTCACGAACACCGGGACGTGCTTGCGTCCGTCGTGCACGGCGATCGTGTGCCCCAGCATCTCGGGGATGATCGTCGAGCGCCGCGACCAGGTCTTGATCACGTTCTTGGAGCCCTTGTCGTTCTGTACTTCCACCTTCTTGAGCAGGTGGTCGTCGACGAACGGGCCCTTCTTCAGGCTGCGAGGCATGTCTTATCTCCCTCAGCCGCGCTTACGCGTGGCGTAGCGACGGCGGACGATCAGCCGGTCACTCGGCTGGCCCTTACGGCGGGTGCGGCCCTCGGGCTTACCCTGCGGGTTGACCGGGTGGCGACCACCGGAGGTCTTACCCTCACCACCACCGTGCGGGTGGTCGACCGGGTTCATGGCGACACCACGGACGGTCGGGCGCTTGCCCTTCCACCGCATCCGGCCGGCCTTGCCCCAGTTGATGTTCGACTGGTCGGCGTTGCCGATCTCGCCGACGCTGGCGCGGCAGCGCACGTCCACCCGCCGGATCTCGCCGGACGGCATACGCAGGGTCGCGTACGCGCCCTCGCGGCCGAGCAGCTGGATGCCGACACCGGCGGAACGGGCCAGCTTGGCCCCGCCACCCGGACGCAGCTCCACGTTGTGGATCGTGGTACCGACCGGGATGTTGCGCAGCGGCAGGTTGTTACCCGGCTTGATGTCGGCGCCCGGACCGGACTCGACGCGGTCGCCCTGCTTCAGGTCCTTCGGCGCGATGATGTACCGCTTCTCGCCGTCGGCGTAGTGCAGCAGCGCGATGCGCGCCGTGCGGTTGGGGTCGTACTCGATGTGAGCGACCTTCGCCGGCACGCCGTCCTTGTCGACCCGCTTGAAGTCGATCAGACGGTACTGGCGCTTGTGACCGCCGCCGTGGTGCCGCGTGGTGATCCGGCCGTGGGCGTTACGCCCGCCCTTCTTCGGCAGCGGAACCAGCAGCGACTTCTCCGGCGTGGACCGGGTGATCTCGGCGAAGTCAGCGACACTCGAGCCACGTCGGCCCGGCGTCGTCGGCTTGTACTTACGGATAGCCATTGTCTACACCCCTCAGCTGACCGGGCCGCCGAAGGCCTCGATGCGGTCACCGTCAGCCAGCTTCACGATCGCCCGCTTGGTCGCCTTGCGCTGACCGAAGCCGGTCTTGGTGCGCTTGCGCTTACCCTGGCGGTTGAGCGTGTTGACCGTCAGGACGCGGACGTTGAAGATCTGCTGGATAGCGATCTTGATCTCGGTCTTGTTCGCGTCCGGGTGCACCAGGAAGGTGTACCAGTTCCGGTTCAGCTCGCTGTAGCTCTTCTCCGAGACGACCGGCGCCACGATGATGTCGCGCGGGTCGGCGATCGTGCTCACTTGCCACCCTCCTCGGTGGTCTCGGCGGGCACGCCCAGGAACTCGTCCAGGGCGTCCTTGGTGAAGACCACGTCGTCGGCCACCAGCACGTCGTACGTGTTCAGCTGGCCGGACTCGATCAGGTGCACGCGCGGCTCGTTGCGCAGCGACACCCAGTTCAGCTCGTCGGTGCTGCTCAGCACGACCAGGACCCGACGGGCCTCGGTGAGCTTGGTCAGCGTGGCCAGGGCCGCCTTGGTCGACGGCTTCTCGCCCGAGACGAACGCCTCGACGACGTGCACCTGCCCGGCGCGGGCCCGGTCGGAGAGGGCACCCCGCAGAGCGGCGGCCTTCATCTTCTTCGGGGTCCGCTGGCTGTAGTCGCGCGGCACGGGACCGTGCACGACGCCACCGCCGGCGAACTGCGGCGCGCGGATCGAGCCCTGCCGGGCGCGACCGGTGCCCTTCTGCTTGTACGGCTTCTTGCCGCCACCAGCGACCTCGGCGCGGGTCTTGGTCTTGTGCGTGCCCTGTCGGGCCGCCGCGAGCTGGGCCACCACGACCTGGTGCATCAGCGCGACGTTGGCCTGCACGTCGAAGATGTCCGCCGGCAGCTCGACGGAGCTGCTGGTGGTGCCTTCGACGGTGCGCACGTCAACGGTGGTCACTTGGCCGCACCGCCCTTCTTCACCTTGATCTTGGCCGCGGTACGGACCAGAACCAGCGCGCCCTTGGGGCCAGGAATGGCACCCCGGACGAGCAGGAGGTTGTTCTCCGTGTCGACCGCCTGGACGGTCAGGTTCTGCACGGTGTAGCGAACGCCACCCATCCGGCCGGCCATCCGGGTGCCCTTGAAGACACGACCGGGAGTGGCGCAGGCGCCGATGGAACCGGGCGAGCGGTGCTTGCGCTCGACACCGTGGCTGCTGCCCAGACCGTGGAAGCCGTGCCGCTTCATGGCGCCGGCGAAGCCCTTGCCCTTGGTCTTGCCGGTCACGTCGATGGTGAGGCCGGCCGGGAACTCCTCGACAGTGACTTCCTGCCCGAGCGAGTATTCCCCCGCGTCCGTGGTGCGCAGCTCGACGATGTGCCGGCGCGGTGCCACGTCCGCCTTGGCGTAGTGCCCGCTGATCGGCTTCTTGACCTTGCGCGGGTCGATGGTGCCGTAGGCCAGCTGGACCGCGGAGTAACCGTCCTTCTCGGCGCTACGAACCTGGCTGATGACGCACGGGCCGGCCTCGACCACGGTCACGGGAACAACCTTGTTGTTGTCCCAGACCTGGGTCATGCCGAGCTTGGCGCCCAGGATCCCCTTGACTTGCCTGTCCATTTGTCCGGTCCCTACAGCTTGATCTCGATGTCGACGCCAGCCGGCAGGTCGAGGCGCATGAGCGAGTCGACCGTCTTCGGGGTCGGGTCGATGATGTCGATCAGCCGCTTGTGCGTGCGCATCTCGAAGTGCTCGCGCGAGTCCTTGTACTTGTGCGGCGAGCGGATAACGCAGAAACGGTTGATCTCCGTGGGCAGCGGCACCGGGCCCGCGACCTGCGCCCCGGTGCGCGTCACCGTCTCGACGATCTTCCGAGCCGAGGAGTCGACGACCTCGTGGTCATAGGCCTTGAGCCGGATGCGGATCTTCTGTCCCGCCATGGTGGCTTCTGTTCCTTCTCTCGATGCCGCTGTGTTGCGGGCGCCTGTACCGGCTGGCACAGGCCCACTTCGCCGACCCCCGCGGTCGGGCGTGTCGCGCCCTCGGGCCGGGCTCCGCCCCGTGGTTCCGGAGTGGTGCTGACCGCGCGGTGGGTCAAGGCGCCGATCGCATTACCGCGACCTGAACGCCGTGCGAGGGTGGTTGGCGACTGGGCCGCCAACCACCCTACGCTCGACTGCCTCGCCACCCGGAGGTTCAGCGAAAGCCGAACACAGGCGACGAACTGTCGTTACGCAACCTGACTAGTATGCCGCACGACCGGCGGCGGGTCTAATCGGGGTTACCTAGTTCACTTGATGATCTTGGTGACGAACCCGGCGCCGACGGTGCGGCCACCCTCGCGGATCGCGAACTTGAGGTTCTCCTCCATGGCGATGGGCTGGATCAGCTTCACCGACATGGTGGTGTTGTCACCCGGCATGACCATCTCGGTGCCCTCGGGGAGGGTGACGACACCGGTGACGTCCGTGGTCCGGAAGTAGAACTGCGGGCGGTAGTTCTGGAAGAACGGGGTGTGCCGGCCGCCCTCCTCCTTGGAGAGGATGTAGACCGTCGCCTCGAACTCCGTGTGCGGGGTGTTCGAGCCCGGCTTCACGACGACCATGCCGCGCTCGACCTCGTCGCGCTTGGTGCCACGCAGCAGCAGGCCGACGTTCTCGCCTGCGCGAGCGTCGTCCAGGGTCTTCCGGAACATCTCGATCGCGGTGACCTTGGTCTTGAAGCTCTTCTCCTTGATACCGACGAGCTCGACATCCTCGTTCGGCAGGAGAACGCCACGCTCCACGCGACCGGTGACGACGGTGCCACGACCGGTGATCGTGAAGACGTCCTCAACCGGCATCAGGAACGGCATGTCGACCTCGCGCTCCGGCTGCGGGATCGAGGTGTCGACAGCGGTCATCAGGTCCAGCAGCTTGCCGGTCCACTCGGGGTCACCCTCGAGGGCCTTCAGTGCCGAAACCCGAACGACCGGCAGGTCGTCACCCGGGTACTCCTGCGAGGAGAGCAGCTCGCGGACCTCGAGCTCGACGAGCTCCAGGAGCTCCTCGTCGTCGACCATGTCGCTCTTGTTGAGCGCCACGACGATGTACGGCACACCGACCTGACGGGCCAGCAGCACGTGCTCGCGGGTCTGCGGCATCGGGCCGTCGGTCGCCGCGACCACCAGGATCGCGCCGTCCATCTGCGCGGCACCGGTGATCATGTTCTTGATGTAGTCCGCGTGGCCGGGGCAGTCGACGTGCGCGTAGTGCCGCGCCTCGGTCTGGTACTCGACGTGCGCGATCGAGATCGTGATGCCGCGGGCCTTCTCCTCCGGCGCCTTGTCGATCTCGTCGAACGGCGTGTAGGGGTTCAGGTCCGGGAACTGGTCGTGCAGGACCTTGGTGATGGCCGCCGTCAGCGTCGTCTTACCGTGGTCGATGTGACCAATGGTGCCGATGTTGACGTGCGGCTTAGTCCGCTCGAACTTAGCCTTCGCCACTGGTGTCCTCCTGTGGACTTCTTGGTTCGTACGCCCGGCGCGCCGGTCGGCGCTTAGGACTCTGTCGACAGCCTTTCCGGCCTGACGGCCGGGAAGCCATTGTGGGTTCTGCGGCGATGAAGCCTACAGGCCCGGTCTCACGCGATCCGATCGTGGTGGCCGCGGCGGGTTGAACCTCCCGCGACCAACCACGAATCACCTGCTCAGGGCGTTACTCGCCCGTTGCCTTCGCGATGATCTCCTTCGCGACGCTCTGCGGAACCTCGGCGTAGGAGTCGAACTGCATGCTGTAGCTAGCCCGGCCCTGGGTCTTCGACCGCAGGTCGCCGACGTAGCCGAACATCTCCGACAACGGCACCAGAGCCTTCACGATGCGGGCGCCGCTGCGCTCCTCCATCGCCTGGATGATGCCGCGGCGGGAGTTGAGGTCGCCGATGACGTCACCCATGTTCTCCTCAGGAGTGGTGACCTCAACGGCCATCATCGGCTCGAGCAACGCCGGGTCGGCCTTGCGGGCCGCGTCCTTCATCACCATCGAGCCGGCGATCTTGAATGCCATTTCCGACGAGTCGACCTCGTGGTACTGGCCGTCCAGCAGGGTCAGCTTCACACCGACCAGCGGGAAGCCCGCGAGGATGCCGTACTGCAGCGCGTCCTGCGCACCGGCGTCCACCGACGGGATGAACTCCCGGGGGATCCGGCCGCCGCTGACGGCGTTGGCGAACTCGTAGGTCGGCGATTCGTTGTCCAGCGGCAGCGGCTCCACGCTCACGATCACGCGGGCGTACTGGCCGGAACCACCGGTCTGCTTCTTGTGGGTGTACTCGACCTTGTCCACCTTGCGGCGGATGGTTTCGCGGTACGCCACCTGCGGCTTACCGACGTTCGCCTCGACGTTGAACTCGCGGCGCATCCGGTCGACCAGGATGTCCAGGTGCAGCTCACCCATGCCGGAGATGACCGTCTGACCGGTCTCCTCGTCCAGCTGGACGCGGAAGGTCGGGTCCTCCTCGGCCAGGCGCTGAATCGCGGTGCCCAGCTTCTCCTGGTCGGACTTGGTCTTCGGCTCGATCGCCACCGAGATGACCGGCTCCGGGAACGTCATCGACTCCAGGATGACCGGGTTCGCCGGGTCGGAGAGAGTGTCGCCGGTGGTGGTCTGCTTGAGACCCTGCACGGCGATGATGTCACCGGCCTGCGCCGACGGACGCTCTTCCCGCTTGTTGGCGTGCATCTGGTAGATCTTGCCGATCCGCTCCTTGCGGTCCTTGGTGGAGTTGACCACCTGGGAACCGGAGTCGAGCGTGCCGGAGTAGACCCGGACGTAGGTGAGCTTGCCCAGGTGCTTGTCCGTCTGGATCTTGAACGCCAGGCCGGAGAAGGGCTCCGAGTTGGACGGCTTGCGCAGCAGCGGGGTCTCGCCGTCGGTGGCCGTACCCTCGATCGCCGGAACGTCCAGCGGCGACGGCAGGAAGTCGACCACGGCGTCGAGCATGGGCTGGACGCCCTTGTTCTTGAACGCCGAGCCGCACAGCACCGGGTTGGCCTTGCCGGCGATGGTCGCACGCCGGATGGCGGCCTTGATCTCCTCGACGGAGATCTCGTCGCCTTCCAGGTACTTCTCCATCACCGCGTCGTCGACGTCGGCCAGGGTCTCCATCAGCTTCTCGCGCCACTCGGCCGCGGAGTCGGCCAGCTCGGCCGGGATCTCCTCAACCGCGTAGTCCTCACCCTTCTGGGTCTCCCCGCGCCAGGTGAGCGCGCGCATGCCGATCAGGTCGACGACACCGATGTGGTCACCCTCGAGCCCGATCGGGATCTGGAGCACCAGCGGGGTGGCGTTCAACCGGTCGATCATCATCTGCACGCAGCGGAAGAAGTCGGCGCCGGTCCGGTCGAGCTTGTTGACGAAGCACATCCGCGGGACGTTGTACTTGTCGGCCTGCCGCCAGACGTTCTCCGTCTGCGGCTCCACGCCGGCGACACCGTCGTAAACCGCGACCGCACCATCCAGGACCCGCAGCGACCGCTCGACCTCGACCGTGAAGTCGACGTGACCGGGCGTGTCGATGATCTGGATCGTGTGGTCTTTCCACTCACACTTGGTAGCAGCGGAGGTGATGGTGATACCACGCTCCTGCTCCTGCTCCATCCAGTCCATGACGGCAGCGCCCTCGTGAACCTCACCGATCTTGTACGTGATGCCGGTGTAGAACAGGATTCGCTCGGTGGTCGTGGTCTTACCGGCATCGATGTGCGCCATGATGCCGATGTTGCGTACCTTGGCGAGCGCGTCTGCGGCGGCCACTTCAATCCCTACTTATCGTCGTCTCGACTCAACTGGTGGCGGTTCCGGCGCCCGGAGGCGCCGGAACCAGGGTGTTACCAGCGGTAGTGCGCGAAGGCCTTGTTCGACTCGGCCATCTTGTGCGTGTCCTCGCGCCGCTTGACGGCGGCACCGAGGCCGTTGCTCGCGTCCAGCAGCTCGTTCATGAGCCGCTCGACCATGGTCTTCTCGCGCCGGGCGCGAGAGTAGGTGACCAGCCAGCGCAGGCCCAGGGTGGTCGCCCGGGTCGGGCGGACCTCGACCGGCACCTGGTAGGTGGCGCCACCGACACGACGGCTGCGCACCTCGAGGGTCGGCTTGACGTTGTCCATCGCCCGCTTGAGGGTGACGACCGGGTCGGTGCCGGACTTCTCGCGGCAGCCCTCAAGGGCCGCGTACACGATGGTCTCGGCGAGCTGGCGCTTGCCGCGCAGCAGGATCTTGTTCACCAGCTGGGTGACCAGCGGCGAGTTGTACACCGGGTCAGCGACCAGTGGCCGCCGCGGAGCGGGTCCCTTACGCGGCATGTCAGCTCTTCTCCTTCTTCGCGCCGTAACGGCTGCGCGCCTGCTTGCGGTTGCGGACACCCTGGGTGTCCAGCGACCCGCGAACGATCTTGTAACGCACGCCGGGGAGGTCCTTCACCCGGCCGCCGCGAACGAGCACGATCGAGTGCTCCTGCAGGTTGTGACCGACGCCGGGGATGTAGGCGGTCACCTCGATCTGGCTGCTGAGCTTCACACGAGCGACCTTGCGCAGCGCCGAGTTCGGCTTCTTCGGGGTCGTGGTGTACACGCGGGTGCACACGCCGCGCCGCTGGGGAGACCCCTTGAGCGCCGGGGTCTTGGTCTTGGTCGTCTTGGCCTGACGGCCCTTTCGGACCAGCTGCTGAATGGTGGGCACCGGGTTTCTCCGCTCCCTTCGGCCGCATTCGCGGCCGCGCCGTCTGCTCGTTAACCGGCCTGCTGACCGGCTCTCCTACATTCCGACCAGGGCCACCTCACGGAGACCCCGGCACCCGCGGTCGGGCGTGTCGCCCTGCCCACGGTCCCGTTGCGGACGCTTGCGCGTGCGATCGGGTTTGTGTCACCGGCGCGCGGGTCGCCCCGCCCCGGATCCTTGGCTTGCCGTGCCGCCGCCCGGGATTCGGAAACAGCGCACGCACGAGTTGCCCGGGCATGCCCGGGCACAAGGGGAAAGAGTACCTACCACAACCGCCCAGGTCAAAACGGAAGGGCCCGGCGACTGTCGCACACCCGCCGGCCGAATCTCGTCCTGCCCCGTCGCCCGCGATGGGCACCTACGAACACAAGTGTACCGGCTTCCCCGCGGGACCACCCGTCGCCCCCGAGTGGGGCAGCGGCCGGAGGGCGAGAGCCCGGGCCGGACGGCGACCTACCTCAGGTCAGGGCGAGAAGCAACGCCAGGCCCAGACCCAGGATGCTGAGCACGGCTCCCGCCGCGCCACAGCTGATCCCGGCCAGCGCGAGCCCGCGGCCGGTGAACCGGACCGCGGGAGGCGCGGCCGGCCGGCGGATCTGCCGCTGACCGAGCAGGCCGGTGACGACCGCCGCCCCGCCGGCCAGCAACCCGAGTGCGGCGAACGCTCCGGAGGCCCAGGCCCCGCCGTCGTTCGCGAAGGCCACGCCGAAACAGATCACCAACAGCGACACCAGGACCGACGCGACTCCGGCCACCAGCGACCCGATGGCCAGCCCGGACGTGACCGGCGCCACGTCCAGGTGCACGACGCCGAACGGCGTACCGGGCACCGCCTCCACCCGTTTCGGCGGCCGACGCTGGTCGTCGGTGGGCGGCGGCACCGGATGGCCCGGCATTCCCGCCCCGGCAGGTGCGGGACCGGACGGCGCACCCCAACCGGGCGGCACACCAGGCCCAGGGCGCGGCGGACCCCAACCTGGTGCCACACCAGCCCCAGACGGCGGCGCACCCCAACCGGGCGGCACACCACGCCCAGGGTGCGGCGGACCCCAACCCGGTGCCACACCAGGCCCGGACGACGGCGCACCCCAACCGGGCGGCACACCACGCCCAGGGTGCGGCGGACCCCAACCCGGTGCCACACCAGCCCCAGACGACGGCGGCGGCACACCAGCCCCGGACGACGGCGGGCCCCAACCCGGCGGTGTCGGGGTGGGCACCCCGGAGACCGGATCGGGCTGACCGGAGCCGGACGGACTCGTCGTACCCCAGCCGGGATGCGGCCTGCCCCACTCCGGCGTGGACGCGGGGGTATACGGCTCGCTGCTCGGTTGCGCCCAGTCACTCGGCTCGGCCGGTGCAGCCGGCTGGTCGGCCGGTGCCGGCGCAGCCGGCTGGTCGGCCGGTTCGTCCGCAGGGGGCCGCGCCGGATCCGTCACGAGGTCCTCCTGTCGAAAGGCCGCCACCCCCGCGCGACGGACACCGGCCAGGCTACCGCCGAGAGCGCCGGCGCCCGTGCCGGGCGCGGTGGCTCAGTCCATGTTCGCCGGGTAGTCGTGGCCGAACGGCGAGCCGGCCAACCGCACCACGCCGATCACCACCATGGCCACCACGCTGACCGCGACCAGGACCAGACCGGCCCACGCCATCCGCTCGCCGCGCCGCAGCCAGACGCCGCCGGTCAGGAAACCCCCCGAGGAGTACGCCTCACGGCGCGCCTGCCGGGCCAGTTGCAGTGCCACCGTCGCCGGCACCACCCCGCCGATGAACAACCCGGTCAGCAGGCCGAGCAGCCCGAGAGCGAAAACCGCCCGAGCCTTCGTGGCACGGGCCGGATCCGGATCCAACGGGTGGCGCAGCCCCTGCTGCGCGACGGACACCTGCCCGGGTGCGGTCGTCATCCCCCCATCATGCCGAACTCGGACCAGGGCTGGGTGGGTCCGGACACGACGAGGCCCCCGGCGGATGCCGGGGGCCTCGTCGTGCGCCTGGTGCTTAGCGGTACGACCCGAAGTCGAAGTCGTCCAGCGGCACAGCCTGCCCGCTGGCCGGCCCGAAGCCGTAGTCGGTCTCCGGGTACCCGGTCATCGAGTAGACCTTGGCCTTGGCCTCCTCGGTCGGCTCGACCCGGACGTTGCGGTACTTGCTGATGCCCGTACCGGCCGGGATGAGCTTTCCGATGATCACGTTCTCCTTGAGGCCGACCAGCGAGTCGCTGCGCGAGTTGATCGCAGCGTCGGTCAGCACCCGGGTGGTCTCCTGGAAGGAGGCCGCCGAGAGCCAGGAGTCGGTGGCCAGCGAGGCCTTGGTGATACCCATCAGCACCGGACGACCGGCGGCGGGCTCGCCGCCCTCCGACACGAGCCGGCGGTTCTCCGACTCGAACAGCGCCCGGTCGACGAGCACGCCCGGCAGGAACTCGGTCGAGCCGGAGTCGATGACCGTCACCCGCTTGAGCATCTGGCGGATGATGATCTCGATGTGCTTGTCGTGGATGAGCACACCCTGCGAGCGGTAGACCTCCTGGACCTCACTGGTCAGGTGGACCTGGACCGCCCGCGGACCCATGATCCGCAGCAGTTCGTGCGGGTCGATGGTGCCCTCGGTCAGCTTCTCGCCGACCGCGACGTGACCGCCGTCGTGGGTACGGAGCTTGACCCGCTTCGAGATCTTGTCGTAGACGATCTCTTCGCTGCCGTCGTCCGGCACCACGATGATCTTGCGCGAGCGCTCGCCGTCCTCGATCCGGATCCGACCCGGGGTGTCGGCGATGGGCGCCTTACCCTTCGGGACCCGAGCCTCGAAGATCTCCTGCACACGCGGCAGACCCTGGGTGATGTCCTCACCCGCGACACCACCGGTGTGGAAGGTACGCATCGTCAGCTGCGTACCGGGCTCACCGATGGACTGGGCGGCGATGATGCCGACCGCCTCGCCGATGTCGACCGACTTGCCGGTCGGCAGCGACCGGCCGTAGCAGGCCGCGCAGACGCCCAGCTTCGACTCACAGGTGAGCACGCTGCGCACACGGACCGTCTCCACCCCGGCGGCGACGATCTTGTCGACCCCGATGGAGTTGATGTCCTGACCGCGCTCGGCCACCACGGTGCCGTCCGGCCCCTTGATGTCGTCGGCCAGGGTCCGGGCGTGCACACTGGTCTCGGCGTGGGTGTGGACGACGAGCTTGCCGTCGAGCTTCTCGCCGATCTGCATCGGGATCGCCCGGTCGGTGCCGCAGTCCTCCTCGCGGATGATGACGTCCTGCGAGACGTCCACCAGACGACGGGTCAGGTAACCCGAGTCGGCGGTCCGCAGCGCGGTGTCGGCGAGACCCTTACGGGCACCGTGCGTGGAGATGAAGTACTCCAGCACGGACAGACCCTCCCGGTAGCTGGCCTTGATCGGCCGCGGGATGATCTCGCCCTTCGGGTTGGCCACCAGACCACGGATCGCGGCGATCTGGCGGAGCTGGAGCAGGTTACCGCGGGCACCCGAGTTGATCATCTTCCACAGTGGGTTCTCCTGTGGCAGCGCGGTGTCCATCTCCTTGGCGACCTCGTTGGTCGCCCTGGTCCAGATCGTGATGAGCTCGCCGCGACGCTCCTCGGCGGTCATCAGACCACGCTGGTACTGCTTGTCGATCTGGTCGGCTTCCTTCTCGTACCGCGCCAGGATCTCCGCCTTGCGCGGCGGCGCGATGACGTCCTCCATGCCGATCGTCACGCCGGACCAGGTGGCCCAGTGGAAACCGGCCTCCTTGAGCCCGTCCAGGGTGGCGGCCAGCGCCACCTTGGGGAAGCGCTCGGCGAGGTCGTTGACGATCGCGGAGAGCTGACCCTTGCGGATCTCGTAGTTCACGAAGCGGTAGCCCTGCGGCAGCGTCTCGTTGAACAGCACCCGACCCAGGGTGGTCTCCACGGTCAGCGGGTCACCCTCGACCCAGCCCTCCGGGGCGGTCCACGTCTCGGCGCCGGCGCCGTTGTCGACACCGACCACGGCACGCAGGCGAATCTTCACCGGCGCCTGCAGGTGCAGCTCGCCGTTGTCGAAGGCCATCCGCGCCTCGGCGTCCGAGCTGAACGCCCGGCCCTCGCCCTTCTCACCGGCGGTGAGGTGGGTGAGGTGGTAGAGACCGATGACCATGTCCTGGGTGGGCATGGTGACCGGCTTGCCGTCGGCCGGCTTGAGGATGTTGTTCGACGACAGCATCAGGATCCGTGCCTCGGCCTGAGCCTCGGCGGACAGCGGCACGTGCACCGCCATCTGGTCACCGTCGAAGTCGGCGTTGAACGCGGTGCAGACCAGCGGGTGGATCTGGATCGCCTTGCCCTCGACCAGCTGCGGCTCGAAGGCCTGGATGCCCAGGCGGTGCAGGGTCGGCGCCCGGTTGAGCAGCACCGGGTGCTCGCCGATGACCTCTTCCAGCACGTCCCACACGACCGGGCGCTGACGCTCGACCATCCGCTTGGCGGACTTGATGTTCTGTGCGTGGTTGAGGTCGACCAGCCGCTTCATCACGAACGGCTTGAACAGCTCCAGCGCCATCTGCTTGGGCAGACCGCACTGGTGCAGCTTGAGCTTCGGGCCGACCACGATGACCGAACGGCCGGAGTAGTCGACGCGCTTGCCCAGCAGGTTCTGGCGGAACCGGCCCTGCTTGCCCTTGAGCATGTCGGACAGCGACTTGAGCGGGCGGTTACCCGGACCGGTGACCGGCCGGCCGCGACGGCCGTTGTCGAACAGCGCGTCGACGGCCTCCTGGAGCATCCGCTTCTCGTTGTTGACGATGATCTCGGGCGCGCCGAGGTCGATCAGCCGCTTGAGGCGGTTGTTCCGGTTGATCACGCGACGGTACAGGTCGTTCAGGTCCGAGGTCGCGAAGCGGCCACCGTCGAGCTGCACCATCGGGCGCAGGTCCGGCGGGATGACCGGGACGCAGTCCAGCACCATGCCGAGCGGCGAGTTGCGGGTGTTCAGGAACGCCGCGACAACCTTGAGCCGCTTGAGCGCCCGGATCTTCCGCTGGCCCTTGCCGGAGCGGATGGTCTCCCGCAGGCTCTCGGCCTCGGCGTCGAGGTCCATGTTCTGGACCAGCGCCTTGATCGCCTCCGCGCCCATCGAACCGGTGAAGTACTCACCGAACCGGTCGCGCAGCTCGCGGTAGAGCAGCTCGTCGGTGACCAGCTGCTTCGGCTCCAGCTTGCGGAAGGTGTCCAGCACCTCGTCCAGGCGGTCGATCTCGCGCTGGGCCCGGTCGCGGATCTGGCGCATCTCGCGCTCTCCGCCCTCCTTGACCTTGCGCCGGACGTCCGCCTTGGCACCCTCGGCCTCCAGCTCGGCCAGGTCGGCCTCGAGCTTGGCGGCCCGCTTCTCGATCTCCGAGTCGCGGCTGTTCTCGGACTGCCGCTTCTCGGCCAGGATCTCGTTCTCGATCGTCGAGAGGTCACGGTGACGCGACTCCGCGTCCACGCTCGTCACGACGTACGAGGCGAAGTAGATGATCTTTTCGAGGTCCTTGGGGGCGAGGTCCAGCAGGTAGCCCAGCCGGCTCGGCACGCCCTTGAAATACCAGATGTGGGTCACCGGAGCGGCGAGCTCGATGTGCCCCATCCGCTCACGACGGACCTTGGAGCGAGTCACCTCGACGCCGCAGCGCTCACAGATGATGCCCTTGAACCGGACGCGCTTGTACTTACCGCAGTAGCACTCCCAGTCCCGCTGCGGACCGAAGATCTTCTCGCAGAAGAGCCCGTCCTTTTCCGGCTTCAGGGTGCGGTAGTTGATCGTCTCAGGCTTCTTGACCTCGCCGTGCGACCACTGACGGATGTCGTCGGCGGTGGCGAGACCAATGCGCAGCTCGTCGAAGAAGTTGACGTCGAGCACTATGTCCCCTATGTCGTCGTCTGTACTGCTAATTCTCGGGTGGGGTCGGGGGGGGGGGGGGCCGCCCCCCCCCCCCCCCCCCCCAACCCCAGGACCCAGCGCGGGGCGCGCCCGCCCCCGGCGCTGGCCCCCGCCCCCCCCCCCCCCGACACCCCCACGGCGGGGTACCGCCAATAA
>NZ_JBEZED010000050.1:0-21326 GCF_040648675.1 Micromonospora sp. NPDC049101
TCAGACCGCAGTAGCCGACCGTGCCCCGCCCGGGTCCCCGGACGAGCACCTGACCCGGAATCCGGGCGCGATCGCGGTGCCGGCCCGGCCGGTGGTGAAGTGACTGCGCAGCAGTCGGTGGTTAGGTGACTGCTGAGCAGTCGGTCGTGAGGTGACTGCTGAGCAGTCGGTCGTGCAGTGACTGCTCAGCAGTCGTAGTACATGGCGAACTAACCGCGCGTGGCGGCTGACCTGGGGGAGTGGTGTCGATCAAGCCGCTGAGCAGGTCGTACGCCGTATATCAACTTCCATCGTTATTCGCTGTTTCCTGGTGGCCCTTGTACCCGTCGTGTGCCTAACGATCATGGGCTGGTGCTGTCTGCCGGTGGCTCGGAAGTGGGCCGGTGTGGCATCCCGTCGCGCAGGCTCCGCCCTGCCGGGCCGCGCCGACCTGGTCCAGGTGGAGCGCCCCGCCGGACGAACGACCTGGACCAGGTCGGCGCGGTCTGGTGGCCTCCGGTGTGCGACGGGTACCCGGTCGCGGCCGGGGCATCCCAGAGTCGCCGAGGGTTCGGGGCGAGTAGCCCCGACCGCCGGAGGCCATCCCCGGGTCGTAGGGCCGGAGGCCCTACCCGCCGGAGGCAAGACTTCGCAGCACCGGCCATCAACGCTGGTGCCTGCTCGGTCCAAAACGCTCGGGTTAGCTGATGGTCGTCTTCGTGGACACGGATGGTCACAATGACAACCGTGAGGTTCCTGAAGCGTTGGCGAAATGGTAGGGGTGCCACCCGAGGCGTGGCGTCCCACGATGCGCCGCTGCGGCCGATGCCGTTTCTCCCGGTGATGGTGGCGGTCGTCCTGGTGGTGCTGTTGGGTGGTGGCGCGGCCATGTGGTTGCTCGGCGTGTGGTCGCCCCCGCCTCAGGCCGCGCTCGCCGCGGAGCGGTTCCGGCTGGATCGGATCAAGACCGCTCTGACGGTCGCGGCTGGTCTGGCTGCGGGAGTGACGTTGCTGATGACCCTGCGTCGCCAAGCCCTGAGCGAGCGAGCGCAGCGGTTCGCAGAAAGTGATGCTTTGGAGCAGCGGACCACGACCTTGTACGTGGCGGCGGCGGGTCAACTCGGCAGCGACAAGGCAGCGGTCCGTCTGGCCGGCTTGTACGCCCTGGAGCGGCTGGGGCAGGACAACCCGAAGTTGCGGCAGACGGTGGTGGACGTGTGGTGCGCCTATCTACGGATGCCCTACATCCCGCCGGTCGAGGTGCTGCGCGGAAACCTCAAGCAGCCGCCGGAGCATCCGTCCGATGACACCGAAGTCCCGGACGCAAAGGCGGAGGCCGAGCGCCGCGAGGAGTTGCAGGTGCGTCTAACGGCGCAGCGGCTGCTCGCAGCGCATCTGCGGCGGACGCAGACCGACACCGATGAAACCGCGTACTGGATCGACGCCAGGGGCAACCGGATGACGATCGATCTGGTCGGCGCTGTCCTGGTCAAGCTCAGCCTCACCTCGTGCGAGATCGAGCAGGGCGACCTCAGTGGGGCGCAGTTCCACGGTGACGCCGACCTGAGCGGGGCGCAGTTCCACGGCAACGCCGACCTGGGCGGGGCGCAGTTCCACGGCGACGCCTACCTGAGCGACGCGCAGTTCCACGGCAACGCCGACCTGGGCGGGGCGCAGTTCCACGGCGACGCCGACCTGGGCGGGGCGCAGTTCCACGGCGACGCCTACCTGCGCGGGGCGCAGCTCCACGGCGACGCCGACCTGGGCGGGGCGCAGTTCCACGGCGACGCCAACCTGAGCGACGCGCAGTTCCACGGCGACGCCTACCTGAGCGAGGTGCAGCTCCACGGCGACGCCTACCTGAGCGAGGTGCAGTTCCACGGCGACGCCGACCTGGGCGGGGCGCAGTTCCACGGCGACGCCAACCTGGTTGCGGCGCAGTTCCACGGCGACGCCTACCTGCGCGGGGCGCAGTTCCACGGCGACGCCGGCCTGCGCGAGGCGCAGTTCGGCCATGGCGTCGATCTGTCGGAGGCGCGCGCCATGCCTGCCGCCGAGCTACCGTCGGGGTGGGTTCTTTCGAGCAGCACGCCCGGAGCCGAGCTGTTACGTGAGGTCATCCGCGCCAAGGATCACGAGGGCGCCTCACCTGCTGGACAGAGGAAGACCGCCGCACACGGTGCCGGCGCGCCGGCCGACGCCACGTAGCTGAAGCGTCGGTGGAGATGTCCCGTGCTCGCGTTTCGATGAGCATGGGACATCGTCGTGTCCGCCGGAGGCCGGCGCGTTGCCGGGGTCGCCGCGCCGGGAGCGAAGCGGCAAGGCGCGGCGTGCCCCGAGCGGCGCGCAGCGGCCCGAAGGGCCGCCTTGAAGACGTATGGAAAGTTCTCACCGGCGAAAAGGCAGGTAGAACCGTGCGGGCGCGACGGGAAGGCTCTGGCACGTTCCACGCGGCGTGCGGAACACCGGCAGACAGTGACATCCTGAGCGCTGGTCGCCGGCTGCGGCAATGCCCGTAGCGGATTCGGCGCGATGCATCAGTATCGGAACGGGAGAAGCGGTGACCGGTATAGCGGACATGTCCTCGTCACCGACCTTTGGGCAGCGCCTGCGGCGGACCAGGTCAGCAGTAGTGAAGGGGGTTTCGGAGCTGGGGAATCCGCGTCTCGACGGAGGTTTACACCTCCTCCTTCCTGTCGCGGCCATGGCTGCCGTCGTCTTGTTCGTCACGTTTTTCTTGTTTCTTTGGACTACCGTCGCTATCCTCTCCGGCTTCAGGGCTCCGAATGACAAGACCCTGCCAGCCGTTTTGACGGCTGCAGTCAGTCTGACTGCTCTCACCGGAGCGTCACTTGGTGCCGTATATGCATTCCGAAAGCAGGTTCTAGCGGAACGCGAAGGACTCCGCGCGGACCAGCAGGTATATTCGGACCGATATGTAAAAGCTGCCGAACTGCTGTCCCATGAGCGCCCCTCCGCCCGCCTCGCCGGCTTGCACTCCATGGCGGTCCTTGCGGATGACTGGCTCGAAGGGCGAACGCCCTGCGTCATGGCCATTTGCTCATACCTGCGGCTACCTACGCTTGATCTGAAATCAGATACTCCAGATCTCGGCGAGAGCGAGGTTCGTCGAACCGCCTGGAAAGCGGTTCGTGCCCGCTTGCTGGACCCAGGCAGCAGCGCCGCTTGGCACTCGCAAGAGCTCGACTTCTCTGGAGGGCACTTTAACAATGTGGATTTGGATCAGGTAAAACTCGACGAAGTCCGCCTTCAATTCCGAAACTGCGTCTTCCGAAACGGCGAAATGAGGCTTAGGGCGGCAAAACTCCAGGATGCTGTCTTGGACTTCACTGGATCAAGCTTCCACAACTTCAAGATCTTGATGCAAGGCACGGAACTCGGGGGAGAAAGCGTGCTTTGCTTCGATGAGGCGACCGTCACCGAATCCGCCTTTGAGCTAGACCGCATGAGAATCGGATCTAGCAGCCATTTCCTGCTGAGACAGGCCCAGGTTTCGGACTCCGCACTGAAGTTTGACGCGGATAGCGAAGTGTTCTTCTTCCAGCAGCGGCATTCAGTGATTGACGGAGAGGTGGATCTCTCAGAGAGTCGGCTGTCCCGTACACGACTCTCCATGCATGCCTATAAGCTAACCGGTCGCCTTGTTCTGAATGATGTTGCGACTCAAAAAACAAAAATCTCGGTACCCTCTCAGATATCGGGCGATTCGTACGTAAACCTTGATGTTAAAGCGGACGGTCCGACAGAGATTCGAATTGGTCCGGGAAAGTTCACCGGAAGAGATCTGCGTATCAGGCCGTCAGGAGACACCCCCGGCATGCTTAACGTGAGCTTCAATACCTTTCACCTGGCGGGCGGGGAAGTGCTCATCAATCCTATGGTTCCTTGCTGGAAGAGCTTTAGGTTTGACATGATCCACAAGCAGGAGGGGAAGCTGGTGATTGGTGGCAACTTTGATACGGATGTGGAGGTTGACATTGACCGCTTCGCTGAATTCGAGACCTACTAACCCTCAAGGCGCGCCTTCGGTTGTGGCCAAGAAACCCCAGGTCGGCCGGCGGCGGGCATATTGATCGCTATGCGTAAGATCATCCGTGTCCTTCACGCGTCCGCGGCATGTACCCAGTCAGTGAACCGGTGCGTACGTGCGTTGAACTTCCAACGCGGGCAGAATGGCGGACGTGACGAACCCTGACCCCGACGCGGAGTGGTGGACGACCTCGGACGTCGCCGCGTACCTCGGGGTGCGGGTTGGCACGGTGGCGACGTACCGGAAGCGGGGGCAGATGCCTGCGCCCGATCTGACCGTCGGACGGACGCACGTGTGGCGGCCGGCGCACATTGTCAGCTGGCATGAGGCGCGACCCCGGCCCGGTGTCGGCGGCAGGGCGCGGGCGGAGGTTCAACCGCCCTCGGGCGATGACGCTGAACGCTAGGCGCTCGGACCAGCCTTGACCGCCCGCAGCTCGTCCGCGAAGTCCCGCGTCTCTGGCGCGTCCGGGTACTGCTTCGTCAGCACTGCTGATAGGTCCGTGGCCACCATGGCGAGTGATGGCAGCGACCGCCGGTTCCCGTTGAGCGCCTGGTGGCCGAGGTCGACGGCGCGATCCAAGTCGCCCGCTCGTGCGGCCACGACCCCATGGGTGATCTGCGCTTCCGCGACTCTCATCGGCTTGCGCACGATGCCGCTGCTGTCCGTGGACGAGCGGATGACTTCGTCCGCGTAGACCTCGGCAAGCCCGTTCTCGCCGACGATCCGGTAGCAGTCCATCGCATAGAAGTCGAACTTGGCCGGGTCGACCACGAAGTGGTGATCCAGGTTCTCCGGGTACGGCAGCCCTTCAAGAATGCGGCGGCCCTGGTCGAGAGCAAGCTCGACTTGACGCCGGTCCCCCATGCGTGCCCACGCCTTCGCCCGCTGGGCGGCCAGTTGAACTGCGACGCTGTGGTGCGGCGCGGCTGCCTCGCCCGCTTCGGCGGCGGCGACTACGCCGCGAAAGTCACCTGCGGTGAGCGCATACCACGCTCGCATCTCCTACGCCCAACCGATGACATTCACGTCGCCGGACTCTTGTCCGAGCTGAAACGCTGCCCGACGAGTCGCCTCAGCTTCGGTCCGCCGACCCATGTCGTACTCAACGCAACCCACCAAGAGGGCAACCGTTCCCGCCAAGGTGAGCAGCTCCCGGTGCTGAGCAAGCGTGAGGCGAGCATCGAGAAGGGCCGTCATGCGGCGCAGCCACGCGTGTCCCTCGACTCGCAGGTCTGCCGAGTCGGCGTAGGAGTACTCGCTGCACAGTCTGTCGGCGGTGATCCTCAGCCCTTCGAGGGTCGCTTGGGACACATCCGACGCGCGCATGCGAGTGACGATTTCGAGGGTGTCCAGGCCAGTGCCGGCCATCAAAATCTTGTCGACGTCGTCGCGGCCACGTCTTGGGAAGAATGCAGCGGTGACGGTGCCGAACGTGGTCGCGATGAGGGCCTTGTAGAAGTCGTCTGGCTCGGCGTCGGCGGCGAGCCAGTCAACGCGGCGACCTTCTCGCGGACGTGGGCGAGCGCCCGCGATGCGGTCGGCCTGCAGGCGCGGTGGGGGATACACGGACTGCGGCACTACTACGCAACAGTCCTGATCCACGCGGGCGCATCGGTGAAGACGGTGCAGCTCGCGCTTGGACACAGCACACCGACCATCACGCTCAACACCTACGTGCACGAGTGGCCGGACGTGCTCGACCGGACCCGGCTGCTCATCGACGGTGCGCTCGGCCAACACGAAACGGCGGCCACGCCGGCTGTGAGCCGGGCATGACCGCCGTCCGTGAGGTTGTACCCAACCTGTACCCAAGATCAGTAGTGATCCTGTTGGTGCAGGTCAGAGCCTTGATCAGGCTCAGCAGTCGTAGTACATGGCGAACTCGTGCGGGGTCGGGCGCAGGCGCACCGGGTCGACCTCGTTGGCGCGCTTCCAGTCCACCCAGGTGGAGATCAGGTCCGGGGTGAAGACGCCGCCGTCGAGCAGGTAGTCGTGGTCGGCCTCCAGCGAGTCGAGCACGGCCGGCAGCGAGCCCGGCACCTGCTTGACGTCGCCCCACTCCTCCGGCGGGAGGTCGTAGAGGTCCTTGTCGATCGGCGTCGGCGGCTCCATCTTGCTCTTGATGCCGTCCAGGCCGGCCATCATCATGGCCGAGAACGCCAGGTAGACGTTGGCCGACGGGTCCGGAACGCGGAACTCGACGCGCTTGGCCTTGGCGTTGCTGCCGGTCACCGGGATGCGGGTGCAGGCGGACCGGTTGCGCTGCGAGTAGACCAGGTTGACCGGCGCCTCGTAGCCCGGCACCAGGCGACGGTACGAGTTGACCGTCGGGTTGGTGAAGGCCAGCAGCGACGGCGCGTGGTGCAGCAGACCGCCGATGTACCAGCGGGCCATGTCGGACAGACCCGCGTAGCCGGTCTCGTCGTAGAAGAGCGGCTCACCGTTGAGCCAGAGGCTCTGGTGGGTGTGCATGCCGGAGCCGTTGTCACCGAAGAGCGGCTTGGGCATGAAGGTCGCGGTCTTGCCGTTGGCCCAGGCCTCGTTCTTCACGATGTACTTGAAGAGCTGGAGCTGGTCACCGGCGTGCAGCAGGGTGGAGAACCGGTAGTTGATCTCGGACTGGCCGGCGGTGCCCACCTCGTGGTGCGAGCGCTCCACGTTGAAACCGGTGTCGACCAGCCGGCGCACGATCGAGTCACGCAGGTCGGCGTAGTGGTCGACCGGCGGCACCGGGAAGTAGCCACCCTTGTACGCGGTCTTGTAACCGAGGTTGCCGCCCTGCTCTTCGCGGCCGGTGTTCCAGGCGCCCTCGATCGAGTCGATGTAGTAGAACGACTGGTGCGCCGAGGTCTCGTGGCGGATCGAGTCGAAGATGTAGAACTCCGCCTCGGCGCCGAAGTAGGCGGTGTCGGCGATGCCGCTCGCCGCCAGGTACGCCTCGGCCTTCTTCGCGACGTTGCGCGGGTCGCGGCTGTAGGCCTCGCGGGTGAACGGGTCGTGGATGAAGAAGTTGAGCGCGAGAGTCTTCTGTGCGCGGAACGGGTCGATGAACGCGGTGGCGACGTCCGGGAGCAGGAGCATGTCCGACTCGTGGATCGCCTGGAAACCGCGGATCGACGAACCGTCGAACGCGAGGCCGTCGGTGAAGAGGTCGTCGTTGACGGACTCGACCGGCAGGTTGAAGTGCTGCATCACGCCGGGCAGGTCACAGAAACGAACGTCGACGAACTTCACGTCCTCGTTCTTGAGGTATCGCAGCAGTTCCTCGGGATTGGCGAACACACATCCTCCTGGCACGTCCACGGGGTGGCTAGGCTTCTGGCGACGCTAGGGCCGGGGGGTTGCCCGGCCGTGTCTCCGTTGTTTCTGCCGTGTTACGTCCCTCGCGGAACGTGGGTGACGCTCTCGTCCACGCCTCCGGCCCGCCACGAACGCCGTACCGACTGTGCCAGTGTAGTGACATCTGATGCCTTTGGCCCGAATCAGCACACCGTGGCGGCGGCCCCGGCAAGCCGTCGTGCCGACGCGGATACCCTTGACCGCTGTGACCAATCCGCACGCCCCGGCAGCGCCGGCCACCGACCCCAGCTTCACCCCGCCGAGCCTCGGCAAGCGGTTCGGTGCGCTGATCATCGACTGGGTGCTCTGCCTGCTGGTGTCCAACTTCTTCGCCGACCCGGTACGCGACGGCTGGGCGCCGGTGCTGGTGCTGGTACTCGTGTACGGCGTCTTCCTCGGCCTGTTCGCCCAGACACCGGGCATGTACATCACGAAGATCCGCTGCGTGAGCTGGCACGACGGCGGCCGGATCGGCGTGCTCCGGGGGCTGATCCGTGGCCTGCTGCTGGCGCTCGTCGTCCCCGCGCTGATCATGGACGAGCACCGCCGTGGCCTGCACGACCGACTCGCCGACTCGGTCGTCGTCGACGCCCCCCGAGGCTGACCCCCGGCCCGCCCGGCGTCCCGGGCCCTCCCACGCCCTCGGCCCCTCCCGCCCCGGCCGCCGCCCGGCCCCGCCGCGCCCGCCGCGCCCGCCCCGTCCCTGCCGCCGCCCCGCCGCCCGGCCCCGCCCAGTCCGCCCGCCCGCCCGCCCAAGATCGTGCTCGCACCAGGATGTCAACACCGTTGCGTTAGGCCTGTAGCCGGCGGGTCAACCCGGGACGGGAAGTGCCCGATCGGGGAGCGGGCTGGGCCCGGCTTGGCGATCATGGAGTTGTGGTGCCGACTTTGGGGGTTTTACGGGCGTTCTGTTACCCACCACAACTCCATGATCGGCGAGGCAGTGCTGGTTGGCGAACAGCCGGTCCACCTAACGCAACGGCGCTGACCAGGATGTAGTGGTGTCCCGGCGTCTTGAGGCCACTGGATCCAGGATCGAGCACGATCTTGACCGGCGACGGAGCCGAAGCCGACGTTCCGGCGGTCCACGCGTCCACATCTGGGCAAGATCCAGGCAACTTCAGGGATGTGGGGTGCGGATGGCAAAGAGCCGGACCCGTGCGGGTCCGGCTCTTTACGCGTACACCTGGGGGGTCAGCGGCCCCGCGACTGGCGGGAGGCGCCTGGCGGCCGCATGTTCTTCGGGATCGCGCCCTTGGGCATCTGCGGACGGGCGGTGAGCGCCTTGAGTCGCTTGTCCAGCGAGTTGACGTCCTTGCCGGAGAGCGCGCGGGGCAGGCGCAGCAGCGTCGTGCGGAGTTTGCGGATCGGCAGCTCGCCCTCGTCCTGCCCGATCACGTAGTCGTGCAGAGGCGCGGAGCCGATCACCTTCGACAGCCGCCGCTTCTCCTGCCCGAGCAGGCCACGCACCCGCTGCGGGTTGCCCTCGGCCAGCAGGATCACACCCGGCTTACCGATCACCAGGTGGACCATGTCCATCTGGGTGGTCGAGCTGACCGCCGGGGTCACCCGCCAGTCGCCGCGCATGTTCTCCATGATCTGCGCCGCCGCGCCGGGCTGCCCCTCGGCGGCGTTCATCATCGCCTTGTTGGACCGGAGGTTGAGCACGATCAGCACCGCGAGCAGGACGAACAGGATGCCGATCGGCAGCCAGATCCAGCTCCAGAGGATGACCGCGACCACGGTGAGGGCGAGCGGGATGAGCACCGCGGCGGCGACCAACGGCGCGAACCATCGGTCCTGCTTGGCGGTGAACTGGAACACCATCCCGATCTGCTTCAGCCGCTGGCCGAACGAGACCTTCTCCTGGGGCTTTGCCATGCCGCAGAGTCTAGTGGTCGCCGCCCGCCCCGTTGATCCGCGTCCGGGTGCACCGCTTCCCCGACGATCGGCTCGCCGGGGTTGCTGGGTTGTGTGGTGCCCGACGCGGCGTCGTCCCGACCGCGTCCTGAACGGATGCGGGGACGGCGATGGGGTCGTCGCGCGGAGAGGCAGACACGCGGCCGCCGTCAAGCGGGGAGGTCAGCGCTGATCGCCCGGACCGAAGGGCTGGCTGCGCGCCGCGAGCATCATTGCCAGTCGGCCGTCGAAGCGTGCACTCCGCGCCTGCGTCATGCGTTCGGCCGATCCCGCATTGGGAGGTGGTTGCTGTGGCGACCCACCCCGCGGAGCGGGGGAACCAGGCGGCCTGTTCACCTGCAGGTGGTTACGCTATCAATTCATCGACGAGCACCCGCCCCGATTGGGTGGCTACCTCCGGTTGAGGAGGTAGTCGATGGCGCGGTGATGCGCCGGCGTGGTCGTCAATGTAACAGGCGCTGCCGAGTCTGCCGCGGGCGTTTACGAAAAGGTCACCCAAACGTGAACGGCGACCCGCCATGCAGGTTAGCGGGCCGGGACATCGGTAAACCGTTGTCCCGGCCGATTTCCCCGACAATCTTGCATCGGCGAAGGTTTCTTCGATGCTGTTACTTGCAGCTCAGGGGGCTGGTACCGCTGTCCTTGATGGTTTCGTTGACGACGACCTCGAAGGAGTTGTAATAGCAACCGCTACTCATGGGGGCGCTGGTTGCCGAGTGGTGGCCCGAGTAGCAACCGTCGTGCCGCACATTGCTGGCGAGGCCGCTGCCGCTCTTGTTGATGTAGAACGTGATGTAGCAGCTGGAGCCGAGGCTGCCCCGGGCGTTGACGTAGATGTCACCGTAGACTCGGCTGCCGTTGTCTGAGCTGCAGACGCCGACGTTCCAGCCGTTCTTGGAGTAGTCGATGCAGCCGCCACCCGAGGCCATCGCTGACGAAGGGCTGCCAATTAATCCTGCTGTGGTTATGAGACTGGTCAATGCAATAGCGGTGTTGACGCGTTTGCCCATTATTCCTCCACTCGGCCTTCGAGGATGCCCGGTCGGCTGCGGGGGGGACGTTAGCTGATCTCTTGCGGTCGCGCTGTCCTCGGGTGCAAAAAAGAGCAAAATAGATGCAATGTGGACTTAATGATTCGTTCACATGTGCCACTGTCGATTAATCGACCGACCGTTGGCCACTGAGTCCGACTCCTACTCTATGTGCGGGCGCGAGAACAATCCGCCATCTAGTCGTTCCTTCTGGTGAAACGCGTTTAGGCACCGCGGGGCCAATCGATCCGCCGGCAGGGTAGGAGGGAAGCCGGCCCGCACGGCGTGCGATATGGAGAAGCGGCGAGAGGCTCCTTTTCCGCGCCCTCGCGCCGCTTCGACCGATCGGACCCGGGGTCAGCCGGCGGGAACGACAGGCGTGGCGGCGCGGGCGTCGAGCGCCTGCTTGTAGAGCCGACCGGCCCGGTACGACGAGCGCACCAGCGGCCCGCTCATCACTCCGGCGAAGCCGATCTCCTCGGCCTCCTCGCGCAGCTCCACGAACTCCTCCGGCTTGACCCAGCGGGTCACCGGGTGGTGCCGGGGGGTGGGGCGCAGGTACTGCGTGATGGTGATCAGCTCGCAGCCGGCCTCGTGCAGGTCGCGCAGCGCCTGGGAGATCTCGGCGCGTTCCTCGCCCATGCCCAGGATGAGGTTGCTCTTGGTGACCAGGCCGTCGGCGCGAGCCTGCCGGATCACGTCCAGGGAGCGGTCGTAGCGGAACGCCGGCCGGATGCGCTTGAAGATGCGCGGCACCGTCTCCACGTTGTGGGCCAGCACCTCGGGGCGGGAGCCGAAGACCTCGGCCAACTGCGCGGGCACGGCGTTGAAGTCCGGGATGAGCAGCTCGACGCCGCAGCCGGGCTGCAGCGCGTGGATCTGGCGGACGGTCTCGGCGTACAGCCAGGCGCCGCCGTCGGGCAGGTCGTCACGGGCGACGCCGGTGATGGTGGCGTAGCGCAGCCCCATCGCGACCACCGACTCGGCCACACGGCGCGGCTCGTCGGCGTCGAACTCGGCCGGCTTGCCGGTGTCGATCTGGCAGAAGTCGCAGCGCCGGGTGCACTGGTCACCACCGATGAGGAAGGTGGCCTCCCGGTCCTCCCAACACTCGTAGATGTTGGGGCAGCCGGCCTCCTGGCAGACGGTGTGCAGCCCCTCGCGCGAGACGAGCCCGCGCAGCTGGGTGTACTCCGGGCCCATCTTGGCCTTGACCTTGATCCACGGCGGTTTGCGCTCGATCGGCGTCTCGGCGTTGCGCGCCTCGATGCGCAGCAGACGCCGCCCCTCGGGGGCCGCCGTTGCGGTGCGCGCTGCCTGGCCGGTCGTCGGCGCGGAGTGCTCGATCGTCACGAAAACGAGCCTACGCCGGACGGCAGGTGTCTATGTACGCCAGGCGACCGGCGTCACGCTCCAAACGTTGTGACGCCGGACACCGGGTAGTCGAAAAAGGGCGTCACACGCGTCGGAATCCGGTGCTACGGTCACCGCCAACAGCGACGACGGAGCCGAGTAGCGCCCCGACCCGCCAGTGCAGAGAGCCGCCGGTGCTGAGAGGCGGTCTGGCACCGGGGTGCGAAGACCCTCCTGAGCTGCGGGAAGAACGGCACTCCTCACTCGTGCCCAGTAGAGCCCGCCCGGCTGGCCCCGGTCATCAGGCGACGAACGAGGCCCCCGCTCCGGCGGGGGTGAAGGTGTGGTGGCACCGCGAGGATCCCGCTCGCCCACACCTCCCTGGGGCTGATGCGACGCTTTCGCCGCCCCGGGGCGGCGACGGCGTGGCGATCGACCGAGGAGCCCGCCATGCGACGAACCCTGTCCCACCACCTGCCCGCCCAGATCGGCACGACCGTGCGGATCGCCGGCTGGGTGCACCGCCGTCGACTGCTCAAGTCGGTGGCCTTCCTGATCGTGCGGGACGCCGCCGGCCTGGCCCAGGTGGTCGTGACCGACCCGGCCGTCCGCGCCGAGCTGGAGAAACTTCCCGAGGAGACGGTCGTCGAGGTCACCGCGACGGCCACCGCGAACGGCACGGCGCCCGCCGGGGTCGAGTTGACCGACCCGACGGTACGTCTGCTCGGGCCGCCCGCCGTGCCGCCCCCGTTCGACCTGTACCGGCCGACACTCACCGCGAGCCTGCCCACCCAACTCGACAACGCGCCGACCGCCCTGCGCCACCCGACCCGGTCGGCCGCGCTGCGGATCTCGGCGGCTGCCGTCGCCGGGTTCCGGGCCGCCCTCGACGCCCACGACTTCGTGGAGATCCACACCCCGAAGGTGGTCAGCTCCTCCACCGAGAGCGGCGCGAACGTGTTCGCCCTGGACTGGTTCGGCGGGCCCGCGTACCTGGCCCAGTCGCCGCAGTTCTACAAGCAGCTGATGGTCGGCGTCTTCGAGCGCGTCTACGAGGTGGGGCCGGTCTTCCGGGCCGAGCCGCACGACACCGTCCGGCACCTCGCGCAGTACACGTCGCTCGACGCCGAGCTGGGCTTCGTCGCCGACCACCGGGACGTGATGCGGGTGCTGCGGGACACGGTCGCCGGGATGCTGGACACCGTGGGCGAGCGGGCCGGCGGCGCCCTGACCACGCTGGGCGTCACACCGCCGCGGGTGCCGGCGGAGATCCCGGCGGTGCACTTCACCGAGGCGTTGACGATTGCCGGAGCGCCCGCCGACGAGCCGGACCTCGCGCCGGCCCACGAACGGGCGCTGGGCGACTGGGCCCGCCGCGAACACGGCTCCGACTTCCTCTTCGTCACCGGCTACCCGATGGCGAAGCGGCCGTTCTACACCCACCCGGACCCGGCGCGGCCCGCGTACTCGAACGGTTTTGACCTGCTCTTTCGGGGTCTGGAGCTGGTCACCGGCGGGCAGCGGCTGCATCGGCACGCCGACTACCTGGCGGCGTTGGCGGCCCGGGGCGAGCCGGTCGAGCCGTACGCCGGTTATCTCGACGCGTTCCGGCACGGCATGCCGCCGCACGGTGGCTTCGCCATCGGGCTGGAACGCTTCGTGGCCCGGCTGGTCGGCGCGGCAAACATCCGGGAGGTCACCGCGTTCCCACGCGACCTGCACCGGCTCACCCCGTGAGGGACGCACGGGCCGGCGTCGTGCGGCGCCGGCCCGTGCGCCACGGCCCCTTCGGTCAACCGCCCGGACGGCAGGAAACGCGCCGCGGGAGCGTGCCGCCGGCACCGTCCGGGGCCTGGGAAAACCGATGTCTGCCCAGGTGAGAAGCCATTTCCGGTGGATGGTCACGTAGGGGTTGCCGTCTATTCCTGATGCGACTAGCCTTTCTGTCACGATGATGTTGCTACCGGTGCGGAGTCGTGACGGCCTGGCACATGGCCGAGTCTCACGATTTCGCCAGCTTGACGGTTGGTGACGATGGCATCTACGGCCATCCCACGCGGGTTGGTCGGGACAACGGGGGAATAGTGTGTTCGATCGTGTCTTCGACGCCGTGATACGTGCGGATCTCGCCGGCGCTCTGGCTCGGCCGAGGGCTTCCGTCCCGAAACGATGAAATTACCTCTGCGCTGGCTGCTGCGCAGCAGTTGACGGATGATGGCCCATGGATCAGCGGCAAGATCGTGGGCAGTCCAGCCAGATCCCATTCTGTTAGCGGGCGCTCCCGTCTTCGCTCCTCTCGCTTGGGGCGGAGTGCTGCCCATCTGCGCACTCATTGTGGGTGCTGCCGCGACCAATGATCTGATCTGATCCTCCGCAGAAAATCAGGGCGCCTGGTAGGGCTGTGACCGAAGTCATTGCCGGCAGGTATCCCATTGGTTACCGATGATTTCTTTATGTGCGGGCTTCCCGGGACGACGAACCACGGGGAGGCCGTCCCTGGCTGCCATTGATTGTCCCGGCTGGCCGGACGATTCAGGGGAGAGGTCGCGATGACGGGTAGGGACCAGGCCGAACGGGAGCGGTGGATCCGACGCTTCCACCCGGCGCCGGGCGCTACGCGTCTGCTCTGTCTGCCGCACGCAGGTGGGTCGTCAAGCTTCTTCTTCCCTCTGGCGACGGCAGTGGCCGGAAAGCTGAACGTGCAGGCAGTGCAGTATCCCGGCCGCCAGGACCGGCGTTCGGAGCCGCCACTCACCTCCATCGACGCGCTGGCCGACGTCCTGTTCCACGTCCTCGATCCGGACGACGACAGTCCGCTGGCCATCTTCGGGCACAGCATGGGCGCCGTCGTCGGCTTCGAGCTGGCCAGGCGCCTGAGCGCGGCGGGACGTCCGCCAACAGCCCTCTTCGCCTCCGGGCGGGGGAGCCCGTTGCTGTCCTCCGGAGGGACGGTGCACACACTCGGGGACGCCGGCCTGCTCGCCGAGCTCAGGCGGCTCAACGGCTCCGAGTTGGCGCCGCTGGAGGACCAGGAGATCCTTCAAATGATCATCCCGGCGCTGCGTGCCGACTTCAGGGCGGTGGAGACCTACCGGCCGGCGGCGGCACCCCCGTTGACCTGCCCCGTGATCGCGATGGTCGGCGACGCGGACCCCAGGGTGACGGTGGCGCAGGCGGATGCCTGGTCGGAAACGACAGACGGGCGCTTCGAGTTGCTCGTGCACCCCGGAGGCCATTTCTACCTCGCGGCCCGCAAGGAGGCCGTCGTCGCCCAGATCCTGGAGCGCCTGCGAGCCGAGGCCCTCGCGTGAGGCACTCCACGGGGCGGCTGCTCGCGGTGAGCGACCTGCATGTCTCACACGAGGACAACCGGCGGATCGTCGAGGAGCTGCGGCCGGAGACCGACCAGGACTGGCTGATCGTCGCGGGCGACGTCGGAGAGTTGACCACCGACATCGAGTGGGCACTGACCCTGCTGCGCGACCGCTTTGCGCAGGTGGTGTGGGCGCCGGGAAACCACGAGCTGTGGACCCATCCCGCGGACCCGGTGCCGGCACGTGGTCAGGCCCGGTACGACCATCTCGTCACGCTCTGCCGAAGCCTCGGCGTGCTCACCCCGGAAGACCCGTTCGCGGTGTGGCGAGGCGCGGGCGGACCCGTGACCGTGGCTCCGCTGTTTCTGCTCTACGACTACAGCTTCCGCCCTGCCGGGTCCAGCCGGCAGGAGGCGCTCAGCCGCGCCTACGACGAAGGGGTGGTCTGCACCGACGAGTTCCTGCTGCACCCCGACCCTTACCCGAGCCGGGAAGCCTGGTGCAGGGCCCGGGTCGAGGCCACCGAGCGACGGCTGGCGGCCTGCGACCCGGACATCCCTCTCGTGCTGGTCAACCACTTCCCGTTGGTCCGGCAACCCACTGCCGCGCTGCACTTCCAGGTCTTCGCCCAGTGGTGCGGCACCACGCTGACCGCGGACTGGCACCGCCGGTTCCGCACCGCGACTGTCGTGTACGGGCACCTCCACATCCCGCGCACGACCACCTACGACGGCGTGCCGTTCCGTGAGGTCTCCCTCGGCTACCCACGCGAGTGGCGACGGCGGGGCGTCCCCGACCCACTGCTGCGCTCGGTGCTGCCGGCGGCGGTGACCGCGTGAGCGGGGCGGTCCCGCCGCAGCGGGTGGGGCACGCGGGGGCGTTCGGCACGGCGCGGGACTGCGCCCGCCGGGTCCCGGCCGCCCTTGGTGGCCCGCCGGCACCGATCCTGCCGGCCGCGCGGGGCTCGCCGCCGTGCCCGGGCGGGCTTCGTCGGCAGCATGACGCGATGCGACGGCTACCGCGTCGCCGCCGTGGCGCGCTGCGGCGACGGCACGACGATCGGCACGGTCGAGGCACGACGTGACGAGGGCGCCTTCGAGGGCGACCTCGGCCTGGAGCAGCCACTACCTCTTGGAGTGATCGTGAGCGCCAAGGAACCATCCCCCATCAGCAGCCCGGCCTTCCAGCACGATCCGTACCCGACCTACGCATGGCTGCGGGACAACCAGCCCGTCTGCCCGGTGATGCCGGGAGCGGGAGGGAAACAGTCGTGGTTGATCTCACGGTACGAGGACGCCCGCGCCGCGCTCCGCAACCCCGCCCTGTCCAAGGACATCCGGCGTCTCGACGCGGAGGACAGGGCCGAGCTGTTCCCCAACGAGGAGCTGCACCACCACATGCTCAACCTGGAGGCCCCCGACCACACACGGTTGCGCCGACTGGTTACCAAGGCTTTCACGCCACGGCAGTTCGAGCGGTTGCGCCCCCGCGTGCAGCAGGTGACGACAGACCTCGTCGAGCGGCTGGAGGGTAAGCGCGAGGCTGACCTCATCGACGAGCTCGCCCTCCCGCTGCCGATGACGATGATCTACGAGATCCTCGGGGTGCCCGCCGAGGACCGGGACAAGTTCCGGCGCTGGGTCAACATCGCCACGGCGGGCCCGCTGATGGGCGAGGCGTTCCCGCCGGCGCTGGCCAGCCTCTCCGAGTACGTCCAGGAGCTCGTCGCCAACAAGCACAGGTCCCGCACCGACGACCTGCTCTCCGCGCTCATCATGGTCCACGAGGACGGTGACAAGCTCGCCGAGCATGAGCTGGTCGCCATGACGTTCCTGCTGCTCGCGGCGGGATACGAGACCACCGTCAACCTGATCGGCAACGGGCTCTACCACCTTCTGGCCAACCCGGACCAGATGGAGCTGCTGCGCCGCGACCGGAGCCTGCTGCCCTCGGCGGTGGAGGAGATCCTGCGGTTCGAGTCGCCGGTCCAGAACACCACGCTGCGGATGTGTACCGAGCCGACGGAGATCGGCGGGGAATACATCGAGGAGGACGAGGTCGTCCTCATCTCCCTCGGCAGTGCCCACCGCGACGCCGCGCACTTCCCGGATCCCGACCGGTTCGACGTCGCGCGGGCTGACAACCCCCACCTGGCCTTCGGATACGGCCACCACTACTGCATGGGCGCGCCACTGGCGCGGATGGAGGGTGAGATCGCGATCGGCGCCGTCCTCGACCGCTTTCCCGATCTCAAGCTGGCCGTCGAGCCCGACGAGGTCCGCTGGCGACCCGGATTGATCATGAGGGGTCTGCAGGGGCTGCCGGTGACCCTGTAGGCCGCCCCGGGGACGGCCGAACTCATCCGAGCGAGTTGCGGCAGGCGGCCAGTGCCGCGGGTGTCCTGCGCCGTCTCCTGCCGTCGTTCAACCGCCAGTCCGTGGGGGAGCTCCTGCCATGAGTGACGATGCAATCGCGATCACCGGTCTCGCCTGCCGGCTGCCGGGTGCGCCCGACCCCGAGGCGTTCTGGCGGCTTCTCCGCGATGGCGTGGACGCCGTCACCGAACCGCCGCAGGACAGGCAGGTCGCTGCTCACCGCGCCGGCTTCCTGGAGCACGTGGACCGCTTCGACGCCGGCTTCTTCGGCATCTCGCCACGCGAGGCCGCGGCCATGGACCCCCAACAGCGGCTGGTCCTGGAGCTGGGCTGGGAGGCGCTGGAAGGCGCGCGGCTGCTGCCGCACGAGCTGAACGGCCGTCCGGTAGGAGTGTTCGTCGGGGCGATCTGGGACGACTATTCGACGCTGGCTGCCCGCTACGACCCGGCGGTGCTCGCCCAGCACTCGATGACCGGGCTGCACCGCGGCATCATCGCCAACCGCCTGTCCTACTTCCTCGGGCTGAAGGGCGCCAGCCTCACGGTGGACACCGGCCAGTCCTCGTCGCTTGTCGCGGTCCACCTGGCGTGCGAGAGCCTACGCAGAGGCGACTCGGTTCTCGCGCTCGCGGGCGGCGTCAACCTGATCACCGGTCCGGACAGCACGGCCCGGTCGGCGGGTTTCGGTGGGCTGTCCCCGGAGGGTCGGTGCCACACCTTCGACGCGCGGGCCAACGGGTACGTCCGCGGGGAGGGTGGCGGTCTCGTCGTGCTCAAACCGCTCGCCCGGGCCATCGAGGACGGCGACCTGATCCACGCGGTGATCCGTGGCAGCGCGGTGAACAACGACGGCGGCGGGCAGACGCTGACCACGCCGGTCCAGGCCGCGCAGGAGGAGGTCATCCGGCAGGCGTGGGCCCGCGCCGGGGTGGCCCGCTCCGAGGTGGGTTACGTCGAACTGCACGGCACCGGTACCCCGTTGGGAGACCCGGTCGAGGCGGCGGCGCTCGGCGCCGCGCTGGGCGCGGGCCGGCGCGTGGCACACCCGCTGCCTGTCGGTTCGGCCAAGACGAACATCGGCCATCTCGAGGGTGCGGCCGGTATCGCCGGCCTGCTCAAGGCGGTGCTGGCACTGCGGCACGCGGAGCTGCCGCCGAGCCTGAACTTCAGCACGCCGAACCCGCAGATCCCGCTCGACGAGCTGCGCCTGCGGGTGCAGACCGAACTGTCGGCCTGGGAGAGCGGCAGCGGCCCGAGGACCGCCGGGGTCAGCGCGTTCGGCATGGGCGGCACCAACTGCCATGTCGTCCTGAGCGAGGCCCCGCCGGCCCCGGCCCAGGCTCCGACGACGGCCCCGGACCCGGCGACGGCGAAGACCGACGAGGCGTCCCCGGTGGTCGTGCCGTGGCCGGTGTCGGGGCGTACCGCCGCGGCCCTGCGTGCCCAGGCCGCCACGCTCAGGGAATTCGTTGCCGCCGCGCCGGGTCTCGGTGTGGCAGATGTCGGGCTCTCGCTGGCGACCACGCGGACCGCGTTCGCGCACCGCGCGGTCGTGGTCGCGGACGACCGCGAACGCTTCCTGCGCGCGCTCGGCGCGCTGGCCGACGGCGACGCGGCACCCGGTCTGGTACGCGGAAGCGCCGGTGAGCACGCGGCCAGGACCGTCCTCGTGTTTCCCGGCCAGGGCTCGCAGTGGCCCGACATGGCCGCCGCCCTCCTGGACGAGTCCCCGGTCTTCGCCGACACGCTGGGTGAGTGCGCCGACGCCCTCGAACCGTTCACCGGCTGGTCGATGATCGACGTTCTGCGAGGGGAGCCGGGCTCGCCGCCGCTGGATCGCGTCGACGTCGTGCAGCCCGCCCTGTTCTCCGTGATGGTCGCGTTGGCCGCGCTCTGGCGCTCGCACGGGGTCGAGCCGGCGGCGGTGGTGGGCCACTCGCAGGGTGAGATAGCAGCCGCCCACGTGGCGGGTGCGCTGTCCCTGGAGGACGCCGCGCGCATCGTGGGTCTGCGCAGCAGGGCGCTGGCGGTCCTGTCGGGGCGCGGCGGCATGATGTCGGTGGCGCTGCCCGCCGAGCAGGTGACCCGGATGGTGGAGCCCTGGGCCGGCCGGCTCGCGGTCGCGGCGGTCAACGGCCCGCGCGCCACAGTGGTCTCCGGCGACACCGACGCGATCGAGGCACTGCTCGCCGCCTGTGCTGCCGACGGTGTCCGGGCCCGACGGGTCGCTGTCGACTACGCCTCGCACGGAGCCCAGGTGGAGGCGATCCGCGACGTGCTGTCCCGCGACCTGGCACCGGTCGCCCCGCGGGCCTCGCGCATCGCCTTCTACTCCACAGTCACCGGCGGGCGGCTGGACACCGAGGGCATGGACGGCGACTACTGGTACCGCAACCTGCGGCAGACCGTCCGGTTCGACGAGGCGATCCGCGCGCTGCTCGCCGATGGGCACGGCACGTTCATCGAGGTGAGTCCTCATCCGGTGGTTGCCGGAGCGGTCCAGGAGGTGATCGAGGACGCGGGTGCCGAGGCGGCCGCGTTGGGGACGCTGCGCCGCGGCGAAGGAGGACTCTCCAGGTTTCTGACCTCGCTCGCCGAGGCGCACGTGCACGGGGTGGAGGTCGGCTGGGCCAGCGTGTTCTCCGGGTCGGCAGCCACGACTGTGGATCTGCCCCGCTATTCCTTCCAGCGCCAGCGGCACTGGCTGGACGACCTGGGCGAGCAGCGGCAGCGCGAGCCGGTGACCCCCGGCTCCCGCGTCGCCGCGGCGGCAGACGCCGAGGAGGCCCTGTTCGTGCGGCGCCTGGCGGCCGCGAAGGACGCTGACCAGGACCGGGTGCTGCTCGGGTCGGTCCGGTCCCAGATCGCCGCGCTGCTCGGCCACGACGGGCCCGACCAGGTCGAGCCCAGGCTCACCTTCAAGGATCTCGGCTTCGACTCCCAGACCGCTGTCGAGTTGCGCAACCGGCTCGGCGTCGCCACCGGGCTGAGCCTTCCGACGACCCTGCTGTTCGATCATCCCACCCCGGCGGCGGTGGCCCGGTTCCTGCGCGCCGAACTGCTGGGCGCGGCTCCGGTGCACGAACAGCCGCGTACCGCCGTGGCGCTGGACGAGCCGGTGGCGATCGTGGCCATGGGATGCCGGTACCCGGGTGGGATCTCGAGTGCCGAGGACCTGTGGCGGTTGGTGGCCTCCGGCGGGGACGCCGTTTCCGGGTTCCCCACGGATCGCGGGTGGGAGACGCGGTCCGAGGACGACTTTCCGCGGCGAGGCGGTTTCCTCGAGGACGCGGCGATGTTCGACGCGGGGTTCTTCGGGATCGCCCCGCGTGAGGCGTTGGCGATGGACCCGCAGCAGCGGCTGCTGCTGGAGACGTCGTGGGAGGCGTTGGAACGCGCGGGTATCGACCCTGACGCGCTGCGGGGCAGCCGGACCGGGGTCTTCGTCGGGGCGATGAGCCAGGAGTACGGCCCGCGACTGCACGAGGCGAACGGTGATCTCGCGGGGCACCTGTTGACCGGGAGCAGCGCGAGCGTCGCCTCCGGGCGGGTGGCGTACACGTTTGGTTTCGAGGGGCCTGCGGTCACCGTCGATACGGCGTGTTCGTCGTCGTTGGTGGCGTTGCATCTGGCCGTGCAGTCGCTGCGGCGGGGCGAATGCGATTTGGCGCTCGCCGGTGGCGTGACGGTCATGTCCTCGCCCGGCCTTTTCGTGGAGTTCAGTCGTCAGGGGGGCTTGGCGGTTGATGGTCGGTGTAAGGCGTTTTCGGCGGGGGCGGATGGGACGGGGTGGGCGGAGGGTGTGGGGGTGTTGTTGGTGGAGCGGTTGTCGGATGCGGTGGCTGGTGGGCGTCGGGTGTTGGCGGTGGTTCGGGGTAGTGCGGTTAATCAGGATGGTGCGAGTAATGGTTTGACGGCTCCGAATGGTCCGTCGCAGGAGCGGGTGATTCGTGCGGCGTTG
>NZ_JBEZED010000051.1:0-15780 GCF_040648675.1 Micromonospora sp. NPDC049101
ACTCACCACGTCCAGGCTGCGCGAGTGCTCATCCGCCAGCGGCTACCCACCAGGAGTCTGCCGCACCCACCAGCCAACTCCCAGAACTCATTAGGGTGCGCAGGGGGTCCTGGCCGGCCCTGCCCTCGACCGAGGAGCGGCCGAGGCGGTGTCATCCGTGACGCGGGCTCAGTCGGGGCGTCGGGCGGTCACCGCGGTGGCGTCCAGGTCCTCGTCCTGCCGCACGTCCGGCACCAGCCCGGCTGCCTCGAACGCCGCGCAGAGCGCGGCCACCTGCGTGTCGCCGGCCTCGACGACCAGGTGCCCACCGGGCGCCAACCAGTCGGCCGCCTCGGCACCCACCCGGCGCAGCACGGCGAGCCCGTCCGGGCCGCCGTCGAGTGCCACCGGGGCCTCGTGCAGCCGCGCCTCCGGCGGCATCAGCGCCACCGCGTCGGTCGGTACGTACGGGGCGTTGGCCACCACCAGGTCCAGCCGACCCCGCCAGCGCGCGGGCAGGGGCGCGAAGAGGTCACCCTCGTACACCTCGGCGGCCAGCCCGGCGACGTTGCGGCGGGCGCACGCCACGGCCGCCGGGTCGATGTCGGCGGCGGCCAGCCAGCGCGGAGCGAGCCGGTGCGCCAGCGCGACGGTGGTGGCCCCGGAGCCGCAGCACAGGTCGACGACGGCCGGAGCCGGGCCGGTCACCTCGGCCGCCAACTCGACCAGCAGGGCGGTCCGGGCGCGCGGCACGAAGACGCCCGGGTCGACGAGGATTCGCCGGTTGCAGAACTCCGCCCAACCGAGCAGGTACTCCAACGGCTCGCCGGCCACCCGTCGGTCGGTCAGGTCGGCCAACACCGCCGGGGTGTCCGCGGCGGCGAGCAGCAGCTCGGCCTCGTCCTCGGCGTAGACGCAGCCGGCGGCGCGCAGCCGGCGTACGAGGGAGAGCCGGTCGATGGATGCCACCGGTCCCCTCAAACCGGCCCGGCGGCGTCCAGCGCGGCGGCGATGTCGGCCACCAGGTCGGGGGTGTCCTCCACACCGCAGGACAGCCGGACGAAGCCGGGGGCGGTGTCGTCACCCCACTGCGCCCGCCGGTCCGCCGTGGTGTGCAGCCCACCGAAGGAGGTGGCCGCCGCCACCAGCCGGGCGGCCTCGACGAACCGGCCCACCCGGTCGGCGTCACCCAAGTCGAAGGAGAGCACCCCGGGCATCCGGCGCATCTGCGCCGAGGCCACCGGGTACGCCGGGTCGTCCGGCCGCCCCGGCCAGCGCAGGCCTGTCACGTCCGGCCGGTCGGCGAGCAGGTCGGCGACGGCGGCGGCGTTCGCGCTCTGCCGGGCCAGGCGCAGGTCGAGGGTCGCCAGCGACCGGTGCGCCAGCCAGGCGTCGAACGCGCCCGGGACCGAGCCGGTGCCGGTACGCCACAGCGTGACCGCCTCGACCAGCTCGGTGGACCGGCTGGCCAGGTAGCCCAGCAGCAGGTCGGAGTGGCCGGTGAGCGCCTTGGTGCCGGAGGCGACCACCAGGTCGGCGCCGAGGTCCAGCGGACGCTGACCGAGCGGGGTGGCGGTGGTGTTGTCCACCGCGAGCAGCGCACCGGCGGCGTGGGCCCGCTCGGCCAGGGCGGCGACGTCGACCACGTCCAGACCCGGGTTGGCCGGGGTCTCCACCAGCACCAGCCGGACGCCCTCGAAGGACGGGTACGGCCCCACGGTCGGCACGAAGAGCACCCGCACGCCGATCGTCGCCAGCACGGCGGTGGCGAAGGCCCGGACCGGGAAGTAGCCGTCGGCGGGCAGCACCACGGTGTCGCCCGGGCGCAACAGGGTGAGCAGCGTCCCGGTGATGGCCGCCTGACCGCTGGCGAAGACCCGACAGTCCCCACCCTCCAACTCGCCCACGGCCGCCTCCAGCAACCGTCGGGTCGGGTTGTCCGGGCGACCGTAGCCGTTCGGCGACGTGCCCTGGCCCTGCCACGGGTCGAGGTGGTACGGCGCGGCGAAGACCGGCCCGGGCAGGAACGGGTCTCCCGGTGCCGGCTCGGGCAGGCCGGCGCGGACGCAGCGGGTGCCGTCACCCAGTTCGCTCATCGGGTCCTCATTCGTACGACTCGGGCTTGGCGGTCCGGCTCATCAGGGTCTGCACGGCGAGCCGGGGGTCCATCCCCTCGTGGCAGATCCGTTCGACGTGCTCGGTGATCGGCATCTCCACGCCGTGCGCCCGGGCCAGGTCCCGGATCGCCAGGCAACTCTTCACACCCTCGGCGGTCTGCCGGGTGGCGGTCTGGGCCTGTTCCAGCGTCTCACCGCGGCCCAGGTGCTCGCCGAAGGTGCGGTTGCGGGCCAGCGGGGACGAGCAGGAGGCGACCAGGTCGCCCATGCCCGCGAGGCCGGCGAAGGTGATCGGGTCCGCGCCGAGCGCCACGCCCAACCGGGCCGTCTCGGCCAGCCCCCGGGTCATCAGCATGGCCCGGGTGTTGTCGCCGAAACCCATCGCGGTGGCGATGCCGTACGACAGGGCGATCACGTTCTTGACCGCCCCGCCCAGCTCACAGCCGATCACGTCGTCGTTGGTGTACGGGCGCAGGTACGGCGTCCGAATCGACGACTGCACGAGCACGGTGCGGTGGCTGTTCGTCCCGGCCACCACTGTCGCGGCGGGCTGCTCGGCGGCGATCTCCGGAGCCAGGTTCGGGCCGGAGACGACGACCACCCGGTCGGCGGCGACCCCGGCGGTCTCCACGATGACCTCGCTCATCCGTTTGGTGGTGCCGAGCTCGATGCCCTTCATCAGCGACACCAGTGTCGAGTCGGGGTGCAGGTGCCCGGCCCATTCGGCGAGGTTGCCGCGCAGGGTCTGCGACGGCACGGCCAGCACCACCACCTCGGCGCCGGTGATCGCCTCGGCCGCGTCGGCGGTGGCGGTGACCCGGGCCGGCAGCAGCACGCCGGGCAGGTACTCCGGGTTGCGACGCTCGGTCCGGATGCTCTCGGCGACCGGCGCACGACGGGCCCACACCGTCACGTCCCGCCCCGCGTCGGCGAGGATCTTGGCGAACGCGGTGCCCCAGGAACCGGCACCGAGCACCGCGACGTGGCCGCTCACCCCAGGTCACCCTGCTGCTCGTGCCCGGCGGAGGAACGGGCCGGTCGCTCCCACAGCGGCGGCGGGGTGCCGCCGCGGATCTCGCCGAGCATGTCCCGCAGCCGCAACATGATGGTGTCCGTCATCTCCTCGAGGGTGACCCGGGTCGGCTGGGCATCGGCCCACCGGCTCAGGTCGATCGGTTCCCCGGCGACAACTGTCACCGGGATCCGCGGGCGCGGGTTGACGCGGCTGGTCCGCGGGTCGAAGAGCCGCTCCGGCCCCCACATCACCACCGGCACGACGGGAGCGCCGGTGGCCAGAGCCAACCGGGCGGCCCCGGTCTTGGCCTTCATCGGCCACAGCTCCGGCTGTCGGGTGGTGGTGCCCTCCGGGTAGATCACCACGGCGCCACCCTGGTCGAGGGCGGCGACCAGGGAGTCCAGCGAGCGGACCGCGTCGACGCTGCCCCGCTCGACCGGGATCTGCCGGCACCGGTGCAGGATCCAGCCGACCACCGGCACCCGGAACACGCTGGCCTTGCCCAGGTACTGCGGCCAGCGCCCGGAATCGTAGATGAAGTGCGCGGAGACCAGCGGGTCGGCGTGCGAGATGTGGTTCGCCACGATGATCATGCCGCCGTCGCGTCGGAGGTGCTCCTGGCCACGCCAGGTCCGCCGGGTCCACACGGTCATCACCGGCTTCACCAGCCCCACGGCGAACCGTTGCCAGAACCCCAGCCTCCGCCGTGCCACTCTGCCTCCTCGTCGCGCCCCAACCCCGCCGCGAAACCCCGCCCGCGACACCCGCAGCGGAAATCATGCCTGCTCGCCCCCGGTACGGCCAGCGAGGGTCCCGCCGTCCGGCTGGCAGGATTGCGGGCGTGAGTCAGCCGAGGTGGGCCGTGGTGGTGCCGGTGAAGCATCTGGCAGCGGCCAAGAGCCGGCTGCGGGGCGCGCTGCCGGGCGTACCCCACGAGGATCTGGCGCTGGCCCTGGCGGCCGACACGCTCCGCGCGGTGTTGGCCTGCCCGGCGGTCGCCGAGGCCCTGGTGGTGACCGACGACGCCCGGGTGGCGGATGCGGCGCGGGCCGCCGGCGCGCGGGTGCTGCCCGACGAGCCGGCCGCCGGACTGAACGCCGCGTTCCGGCACGGCGCGGCCGCGACGACCGTCGGGTGGGTGGCCGGGCTCACGGCGGACCTGCCGGCGCTGCGCCCCGCCGAGTTGGCCGGCGCGCTGCTCGCCGCGCGGAACGGGCGACCCGCGGTACGCCGTTTCGTGCCCGACGCGCCCGGCAGCGGCACGGTGCTGCTCACCGCCCCGCCCGGTGTCGCGCTGGACCCCCGCTTCGGGGTGGACTCGGCGGTCGCGCACGAGGCGAGCGGGGCGCTGCCGCTCACCGGCGACTGGCCCAGCCTGCGCCGGGACGTGGACACCGCCGCGGACCTGACCGCCGCCGCCCGGCTCGGGCTGGGGCCGCGCACCGCCGCCCTGGTCACCGCCGGCCGGCCGGCCCGCACGGCGGGCTGACCCGCCCGGCCCGCACGCCGGGTGTACGGTGCCAGCATGCAGGGCACGGTGGCCAGCTACGACGCGGCGACGCGCAGCGGGGTCCTGCTGCTCGACGACGGCACCGAGATGCGCTTCCCCGCCCGGGCCTTCGACGCCTCCGGGCTGCGGCTTCTCCGGCTCGGCCAGCGGGTTCGCATCGACACCGATCCCGACGGCGAGGTAGTCCGGGTGACATTGCCGACGATGATCTGACCCGGCGAGCCCAAGTTCATTTTGCGTTTACCGTAATCGGGTGATTATGAGCGGGTGAGCACCCCTCGCGAGCACCCGGCCAACCCGCCCGCCACCGACCTCCGTAACGGCTCCCGCGCACGCGGCACCGACGGCCGCTTCCGCCCGTCCCGTGCCGAACGGGCCGGCGCCGCCCGCGCCGACACCCTCGCCGACGACCCCGGTGGCGCCTCCTCCGGGCTGGACGAGGTCCTCGACCCCGCGCCGGTGATCGAGGCGGACGGCCCGGCCGCCGGTGACGTCCACCCGGTCCTGCCGAGCGACCTACCGGTCGGCGCCCCGGAGGACGACGACGAACCGCCGGCGGCCCCGCCGCTGCCGGAGGACCGTTTCCTCAACCGGGAGCTCTCCTGGCTCGACTTCAACGCCCGGGTGCTCACCCTGGCCGAGGACCAGCGCACCCCGCTGCTGGAACGGGCCAAGTTCCTGGCCATCTTCGCGAGCAACCTGGACGAGTTCTACATGGTGCGCATCGCCGGGCTGAAGCGGCGGCTCTCCGCCGGCCTGCCGGTGCGCGGCGGGGACCGGCTGCCCCTGCGTACCCAGTTGGAGCTGATCGCCGAGCGGACCGCCGAGCTGGTCGCCCGGCACGCCGCCTGCTTCGTCGACGACATCCTGCCCAGGCTGGCCGACGAGGGCATCCGCATCCTGCGCTGGGCCGAGTTGGGCGACCCCGAACGGGAGCGGCTGCGCACCTATTTCCGGGAGCACATCTTCCCCGTGCTGACGCCGCTCGCGGTGGACCCGGCGCACCCGTTCCCGTACATCTCGGGACGGTCGTTGAACCTGGCGGTGGCGGTTCGCGACCCGGACGGGGGTTCGGAGCTGTTCGCCCGGGTGAAGGTGCCCAACAACGTCCCCCGCTTCGTCCGGGTGGACCGGGACCAGCCGGGCGTGCGGATGCTGCCGGTGGAGGACCTGATCTCGGTGCACCTGGGTCAGTTGTTCAGCGGCATGCAGGTGGTCGAGTGCCACCTGTTCCGGGTGACCCGCAACGCCGAGGTGGAGGTCGACGAGGACCGCGACGAGGACCTGCTCCAGGCCCTGGAGCGGGAGCTGGCCCGGCGACGGTTCGGCCCACCGGTCCGGCTGGAGGCCGCCGCGTCCATCTCCGACCACATGCTGGAGTTGCTCGTCCGCGAGCTGGACATGGACGACCAGGACGTGCTGCGGGTGCCCGGCCTGCTGGACCTGTCCGCGTTGTGGCAGGTCTACGGCGAGGCCGACCGGCCGGACCTGAAGGACCCGCCGTTCGTGCCGGCCACGCACCCCCGGCTCGCCGAGGGTGAGGTGCCGCGCAGCGTGTTCTCCACCCTGCGCGACGGGGACATCCTGGTGCACCACCCGTACCACTCGTTCGCCACGAGCGTGCAGCGCTTCATTGAGCAGGCCGCCGCGGATCCGAACGTGCTGGCCATCAAGCAGACCCTCTACCGCACCAGCGGCGACTCCCCGATCGTCGACGCGTTGGTCGACGCCGCCGCCGCCGGCAAGCAGGTGGTGGTGCTGGTGGAGGTGAAGGCCCGGTTCGACGAGGTGGCCAACATCGGCTGGGCCCGCACGCTGGAACGCGCCGGTTGCCACGTGGTGTACGGCCTGGTCGGCCTGAAGACGCACTGCAAGACCGCGCTGGTGGTCCGCCAGGAGGGCAACCAGATCCGCCGCTACTGCCACATCGGCACCGGCAACTACCACCCGAAGACGGCCCGACTGTACGAGGACTTCGGCATGCTCACCGCCGACCCGGAGATCGGCGCGGACCTGACCGACCTGTTCAACGTGCTCACCGGGTACAGCCGGCAGACGGCGTTCCGGCGGTTGCTGGTCGCCCCGCAGGGCATCCGCAGCGGGCTCGTCGAGCGGATCGAGCGGGAGATCTCGCACGTCCGACTGGGCATGCCCGGCCTGGTCCAGTTCAAGGTCAACTCGCTTGTCGACGAGGGAGTGACCGACGCGCTGTACCGGGCGTCCCAGGCCGGCGTGCACGTCGATCTGCTCATCCGGGGCATGTGCACCCTGCGTCCGGGGGTACCGGGCCTGTCGGAGAACATCCGCGTCCGCTCGATCCTCGGTCGGTTCCTGGAGCACTCCCGGGTCTTCCGGTTCGGCAACAACGGTGAGGCCGAGTTCTGGATGGGCTCCGCCGACCTGATGCACCGCAACCTCGACCGCCGGGTGGAGGCGCTGGTGCGGGTGAGCGACCCGATCGCCCGCGCCGAACTGGACCACGTGTTGACCGCCGCGATGAGCCCCGACGTGGACGCGTTCGAACTGGCCGCCGACGGCACCTGGACCCGGCGTACCGGCGAGGACACAAAAGCGCGGGCCCACCTGCAGGAACTGCTGCTGCGCCGGGTCGGTGGCACGGCCAGTTGACCGATCAACGCTTAGGCTGAACTGATGGTCGAGGAGGAACAGAAGTACGAGGTGGACGACGCCTACGTGCTGCCGGACCTGGCCCCCACGGCCCCGGCCGGGGGTCGGGTCCGGGAGCTGGCACCGGTGACGCTTGTCGCGCGCTACCTCGACACTGTCGACCTGCGGCTGGCCCGCGCCGGTGCCTCGCTGCGCCACCGCCGGGGCGACGAGCAGCCCTGGACGGTGAAGTTGCCGACCGGGACGCCGGGCGTCCGGCACGAGATCTCCCGCCCCGGGCCCAAGGGCCAGCCGCCGCCGGAGCTGGTCGAGTTGGTCACCGTCCTGCACCGGGGGGCGCCGCTGGCCCCGGTGACGGTGGTCCGGACGGTCCGGCACGCGTACGAGGTGTGTGACAGGGCCGGCACGGTGCTCGCCGAGGTGGTGGACGACCGGGTGACAGTGCTCGACGACGCCGGCGCCAGCACCGGCACGTTCCGCGAGCTGGAGGTGGAGTTCAAGTCCGGCGACCGGGCACTGCTCGACCGGGTCGGCGCGGTGCTGCGCGAGGCGGGCGCGCAGAGCGGCACGTTCACCCCGAAGCACGTACGGGCGTTGGGCGCGCCGGCGCAGGCCGACCCGGACCTGGTCGCGCCGGCCGGGCTGACCGCAGAGCCGAGCGCCGGCGACGTGGTGACCGAGGCGGTCCGCAAGGAGATCCGCCGCCTGTTGGCGCACGACCCGCTGGTCCGGCTGCGCGCCCCGGCGGGCGGTGGCGACACCGCCGTGCACCAGATGCGGGTGGCCTGTCGACGACTGCGCAGTGACCTGCGTACCTTCAAACCGTTGCTCCGCAGGGCCTGGTCCCGCCCGCTGCGCGACGAGCTGCGCTGGCTGGCCGGTGTCCTCGGCGCCGCCCGCGACGCCGAGGTGCTGCGCGAGCGGCTGCGCGACACCGCGAGCGCCGACCCGCTCAGCCCGCTCGACCAGGGCGCGGTGGACCGGCTGGACGAGGTGCTCGCCCAACGGCAGCGGCGGGCGCTCGCCGCCATCGACGAGGCGCTACGCTCCCCGCGTTACCTGGCCCTGGTGGACTCGCTGGTGCTGGCCGCCCGCGCGCCCCGGTTCACCCGTCGGGCGGCTGCCCCCGCGGCGCAGGCGCTGCCACCGCTGGTGGCCCGCCCCTGGCGGCGGCTGACCGGGCCGGACGGCGTCGACGGGCTCGACGCCGAGTCACCGGACGACCGCTGGCACGCCGTTCGCAAGGAGGGCAAACAGGCCCGGTACGCGGTGAACGCGGTGGCCTCGACCGTCGGCAAGGGCGCACGCCGGCTGTCCCGCGCCCTCGCTGGCGTGCAGGACGTGCTCGGCGAGCACCAGGATGCGGCAGTGGCGGCGGACACCTGGCTGGAGATCGCCGCCGAGCGGCCGGACGACCACGACCTGGCGGTGACCGCCGGTCGGCTGGCCGAGCGCGAACGCCAGTCGGTACGCCGGATGCGGGCCCTCTTCCCGGACGCGTGGCACCGGGCCACCCGACGGCGGCGGACCAGTTGGCTGCCGTGACCGGCATCCGGGCGGCAGGCGGGGTGCCGTGGCGGCCGTCGGCCGACGGTGTCCGCGTCTGCGTGGTGCACCGCCCCCGCTACGGCGACTGGACCCTGCCGAAGGGCAAACTGGAGCCGGGCGAGCACGCACTCGCCGCCGCGGTCCGCGAGGTGGCCGAGGAGGCCGACGTGCGGGGCGTACCGCAGGTCCGGCTGCCGTCGGTGCGCTACCGCAGCGAGGGGCAGGCCAAGCTTGTCGACTACTGGTCGATGCTCGCGGTGGCCAGCGGCGGTTTCCAACCCGACACCGAGGTGGACGACATGCGCTGGCTCGCGGTGGACGACGCGATCCGGTTGGTCAGCTACCCGCACGACGCCGAGGTGTTGGCGGCGTTCGCCGCGCTGCCGGCGGTGACCGCGACTGTCGCGCTGGTCCGGCACGCGCACGCCGGGAAACGGGCCACCTGGTCCGGTCCGGACGTCGGCCGGCCCCTGGACGCCGAGGGATGGGCCCAGGCGAGCGTGCTGGCCGGTCTGATCGCCCTGATCCGACCGGCCCGGCTGGTGTCGGCGTCGCCGCGACGCTGCGTACAGACCCTGGACCCGGCCGCCGCGCTGCTCGACCTGCCGATCGAGATCTGCGGCGACCTGGACGAGCCACAGCCCGGCCAGCAGCCCGTCGAGCAGATCCTCGCCACCGCCGCCACGGTGCTGGAGTTGGCCAGCGCCGGTGGGCAGGTGGCGGTGTGCAGCCAGGGCAAGGTGCTGCCGGGCGCCCTGAAACGGTTGACCGGCCGCACCGACGAGGACTTCACCACCCCCAAGGGCGGCGGTTGGCTGCTCGCCTTCAGTGGCGACCGGCTGCTCGCCGCCGACCGCCTCTAGGGCGTGTGTCAAAGCCCCTAGCCGGTCGACGCGGGCGCACGGTCAGCGGGGCGGGAGGGTCAGGGTCACCGCGACCGGCAGGTGGTCGCTGGCCGTGCCGCGGGGCGCGACCGGGTTGGTCGCGGTGAGGCCGGGCGACACGAAGACGTGGTCGATCTGCTCGCGCGGGTCGTCGGCGGGGCTCGTCGCCAGCGGCCGGGCGGCTGCCAACGCGTCGAGCAGACCGGCAGCGGTGAACTGTTCGAATGCCTCGTCACCCGGCTCCGTGTTCAGGTCGCCCGCCACCACCAGGGGCCGGCCGGCCGCGTACTCGGTGGCGAAGGTGGCGACCGCGCGGGCCTGGACCACCGGGCCCTGCCCGGGCGGAGGTTGCAGGTGGGTGCTGACCACTGCGGTACGGACGCCGGCGCCGAGGTCCAGCGTGACGGCGAGTGCCTGCGCGCCGGTGGGTGCCCCGACGGCCGGCAGGGCACGGGTCCGCAGATCGGTGACCGGCCAACGGCTGAGCACCGCGTCGCCCCAGACCGGGTCCGCGGCGGGCCCGAAGACGTACGACATACCGAGCCGGTCGGCCAGCAGGTCCAGGGTGTCGTGCCCGCCGTTGAGCAGCCAGGCCCGGTCCACCTCGCTGAGCAACACCACGTCCGGCCGTTGCCGGTCGACGGCCTCGGTGAGCCCGGCCAGGTCGAACCGTCCGTCCAGCCCGAAACCCATCCGGATGTTGTACGCCACCACGGTCAGCCGCTCCGGTGGACCTTCGCGGTTGCTGGTCACCGGCACGTCGTCGGCGAACACCGGCGCGAGCAGGGCCAGCGCGGTGACCGCAGCCGTGGCCCGCAGCGGCGCGAACGGCCCGGGGAGGCGGTGCACGACGGGACGGGCGGCGAACGCCACGACCGCGACCAGCACCGCCACCAGCACGGGCACCGCCGCGTTGGGGTACCCGAGGTCGTAGGCGGAGTAGTACCCGACCGCCCCCAGCGCGAAGACGAGCATGCCGGTGGCGACCGCGTACCCCCGGCGCGCCGCCCACCGCCGGTCATCCCCGTCAGCGTCAGCGGTGCCGGCGTTCGGGTGGGTGGCGCCGTTCGGGTGGGTGGCGTCGTCGGTGCGGGCGAGGCAGGCGCCGAGACCGACGGCGGCGAGCAGGATGGCCGGGAGGAGCAGATCACCCTGGTCGAGGGCGAACAGCACCGCGCCGGCCAACAGCGCCACCGGCCCGTACGCTCGGCCCCACCGCTCGTGCGGCCGGGTCAGGGCGGTGTACAGGAACCCCGCGACCGCCACCGGCACCGGTGCCATGCCGAGCAGCGGCGAGCGCGCCACACCGTCGCCGGCGACCAGGTACGACATCCCGGTCCGGGCCAGCGCCGGGGAGAGCGCCACCATCCCGGCCAGCAGCAGCGCCGGCCCGACCAGCAGCCAGGCCCGTACGCCACCAGCGCCCGCCCGACCGCCGGACCCAGCCACCTCGGCCCGCGGCTCATCGGCTGGGAAGTCGGGCCGCGCGGCTACGGCCCGCGGCTCACCGGCCGGGGAGCCGACCCGCGCCGCCACGGCCCGGGAGCCGGACCGCTCCGCCTCCGCCCAGGAGCCGGGCTGCTCCGCCTCCGCCCAGGAACCGGGCCGGATCGTGCCGACCAGGAAGAGCGCCACCGCGACGGAGCTGAGCAGCCAGGCCGCCCAGTCGCCCCGCCAGACCAGGTCGAAGGTGTCCAGCACCGCGTGCAGCGCCGCGTTGACGGCGAGCCCCAACGCCAGCCCCGGTACCGGTCGGTCGGTGTCGGCGGCGACGCCGACCAGCCACACCAGCCCGGCGAGCAGCCCGACGGTGGCCAGCCAGAGCTGCGTACGCCCTCCGGGGGCGGTGGTGAGCGCGAGCCGGGCGAGGGCGAGCACGACGGCGGCGACGACCGTGACCGGGCGGGCGCCCACCCGACGGACCACCGCCGGTGCGCCCATCGCGAGCACGAACCAGCCGAGGGCGAACGCACCCATCAGCTCGGCCGGGGTGGAGGCGGCCTGACCGAAGATGGTGATGATGCCGGGCAGCCAGACGCGCAGCACGTCGATGAGGAGCAGGATGCCCAGCGCGAGCGTCCCGGTGGTGACCTGGCGGTAGCGCACCGGTGCCCCATTTCGGTGTCGGCGGACCGGCGGAGGGGGCCGGCACGGCGATTCTGCGCGAGCGAGCCGACCCGGTCAACGGGTCCCCGTACGCCGAAAGGGCGTCCACCAACGGGTGGACGCCCTTTCGGAGAAGCTCGGTCAGCGCTTGCTGGCCGCCTTCTTCGCCGGGGCCTTCTTGGCCGCCGTGCTCTTGCTCGCCGCCGCGGTGGTCTTCTTCGCCGTGGTCGACTTGGTCGCCGCGGTGGTCTTCTTCGCCGCGGTGGTCTTCTTGCTGGCGGCCGTCTTGGTCGCCGTGGTGCTCTTGCTCGCCTTGGCCGGGGCGGTCTTCTTGCTGGCGACCGTCTTGGTCGCCGTGGCGGTCTTGCTCGCCTTGGCCGGGGCGGTCTTCTTGCTGGCCGCCTTGGCCGTGGTCGCCTTGGCCGTGGCCTTGCTGGCCGCCTTGGCGCTTGTCGCCTTGGTGCCCGTGGCCTTGGCGCTTGTCGCCTTGGTGCCGGTCGTCTTGGTGCCCGCCGCCTTGGTGCCGGCCGTCTTGGCCGTGGCGGTGGTGGTGGCGGTCTTCTTCGTCGCCACCGTGGCCTTCGGCACCTTGCCGCTGGCCACCATCTCCTTGAAACCGGCGCCGGGGCGGAAGGTCGGGACAGATGTCTTCTTGACCTTCACCGCCTCGCCGGTCCGCGGGTTGCGCGCTGTTCGCGCGCCACGCACACGCTTTTCGAACGCTCCGAATCCGGTGATCGCCACCTTCTCGCCCTTGGTGACCGCCGCCTGGACCTCGGTGAGGACCGCCTCGAGGGCGTTCGTCGCCGTCTTCCGGTCCCCCAGGCGAACGGCGAGCGCCTCGATGAGCTCGGCCTTGTTCACGACTTCCTCCCGATTGTGCAACTGACTCGTCGCGAGCCATTCTGCGCGCACGTTATGCCCTGCGCTGCCGGGACACAAACATTCGGTAGAAAAAAGCCCTTGTGTCGTAACGGATTCACCCCCACCGGTCGGACCGATGGGGGTGAAATCCGCTGGGCGCCCGGGCGTACGGCTATGCCACGGAGGGCAGGAACGGCAGTCGCCGGGCCTCGTAGGAGTCGATGTCGGCGACGCTGCGGAGGGTGAGTCCAATGTCGTCGAGGCCTTCCAGCAGCCGCCAGCGGCTGAAGTCGTCAAGCGGGAACGACCAGTTGGCGTCCCCGGCCCGGAGCTGGCGGGCGGTCAGGTCGACGGTCACCGGGGTGGTCGGATCCGACTCGACCAGGTCCCACAGCTCTTCGACGGCTTTCAATTCCAACTCGACCGGCAACAGACCTTCCTTGAGGGCGTTGCCGCGGAAGATGTCGCCGAAGCGGGGCGCCACCACCGCGCGGAAGCCCCAGTCCCGCAGTGCCCAGACGGCGTGCTCCCGGGATGAGCCGGTGCCGAACTCCGGGCCGGCGATCAGGATCGACGCACCGGAATAGCTTTCATCGTTGAGGACGAATGTCGGATCTTCCCGCCACGCGCTGAACAGCCCGTCGGCGAAGCCCGTGCGGGTCACCCGCTTGAGGTACACGGCGGGGATGATCTGATCGGTGTCCACGTTGGACCGCCGCAGCGGCACGGCCGTGCCGGTGTGGGTGGTGAACTTGTCCATCTCCTCGGTCCCTTCTACAGGTCGGCGGGGGCGGCCAGCCGGCCGACCACGGCGGTGGCGGCGGCGACCGGCGGGGAGACCAGGTGGGTACGCCCACCCCGGCCCTGACGGCCCTCGAAGTTGCGGTTCGAGGTGGAGGCGGAGCGCTGGCCCGGCTTCAGCGTGTCGGGGTTCATCCCCAGGCACATGGAGCAGCCGGCGAACCGCCACTCGGCCCCGGCGTCGGCGAAGACCTTGTCCAGCCCCTCGGCCTCGGCGGCCTCCCGCACGGCGGCGGAACCGGGCACCACGAGCATCCGAACCCCGTCGGCGACGTGGTGGCCACGCAGCACGTCGGCGGCGGCCCGCAGATCCTCCAGTCGGCCATTGGTGCAGGACCCCACGAAGACCACGTCGATGGGCAGCTCCCGAAGCGGGGTGCCGGGGCTCAGGTCCATGTACGCCAGGGCGCGGCGGGCGGCGGCGCGCTCCGACTCGGTGACGAAGTCCTCCGGGTCCGGCACGGGCGCGCTCAGCGGCGCCCCCTGCCCGGGGTTGGTGCCCCAGGTGACGAACGGGGTGATCCGGCTGGCGTCCAGGGTCACCTCGGCGTCGAAGCTCGCGCCGTCGTCGGTGGGCAGCGTCCGCCACCACTCCAGCGCCGCGTCCCAGTCCGCGCCCTGCGGCGCGTTCGGTCGACCCTTGAGGTACGCGAAGGTGGTCTCGTCCGGCGCGATCATGCCGGCCTTGGCACCCCACTCGATGGACATGTTGGCGATTGTCATCCGCCCCTCCATGGAGAGGGCCCGGATCGCCTCGCCGCGGTACTCGACGATGTGCCCGCGCCCCCCACCGGTGCCGACCTGGGTGATCAGCGCGAGCACCAGGTCCTTGGCGGTGACGCCGGGGGCGAGGCTGCCGGTGACGTTCACGGCCATCGTCTTCGGTCGGCTCTGCGGCAGCGTCTGGGTGGCCAGCACGTGCTCCACCTCGCTGGTGCCGATGCCGAAGGCGAGCGCGCCGAACGCGCCGTGGGTGGCGGTGTGTGAGTCGCCACAGACGATCGTCATGCCCGGCTGAGTGACACCGAGCTGCGGGCCGATCACGTGCACGATGCCCTGGTTGTCGTCACCGAGCGGGTGCAGCCGCACCCCGAACTCGGCGCAGTTGCGCCGCAGCGTCTCGATCTGCGTACGCGACGTGGGGTCCTCGATGGTGAGCAGGTCACCACGGCGGAGGCGAAACGCCGGGTCGGCGTACCCGGTCGGGGTGTTGTGGTCCTCGGTCGCGAGGGTCAGGTCGGTACGACGCACCCGGCGCCCGGCGAGACGCAACCCGTCGAACGCCTGCGGGCTGGTCACCTCGTGCAGCAGGTGCAGGTCGATGAAGAGCAGGTCCGGCTCACCAGCGGCGGATCGTACGACGTGTGCGTCCCAGACCTTCTCGGCCAGGGTCCTCGGCTCAGGAGTGACTCCCACCATCTGGACATCCTAAATTCTGGGAGGTAAGTTTCGGCTTGTGGGACACAGTATGAGCGGTGTCGGCGTTCTCGACAAGGCGGTGGTCATCCTGGCCGCCTGCGTCGACGGCGCCAGCCTGGCCGAACTCGTTGATCGCACCAAGCTGCCCCGAGCCACCGCACATCGGCTGGCCCAGGCCCTGGAGATACACCGGATGTTGGTCCGGGACACCCAGGGCAGGTGGCGCCCCGGGCCTCGTCTGGGCGAGCTGGCGAACGCCGCACCGGACGTTCTGCTGACCGCCGCCGAGCCCCTGCTCGCCGCGCTGCGGGACGCCACCGGGGAGAGCGCCCAGCTCTATCTGCGCCGCGCCGACGAGCGGATCTGCGTGGCGGCGGCGGAACGCGCCAGCGGCCTGCGGGACACCGTCCCGGTCGGGTCGGTGCTGCCGATGACCGCCGGCTCCGCGGCCCAGATCCTGCTGGCCTGGGAGCCGCCGGAGGCGGTGATGCCACTGCTGCCGCGCAGCAAGTTCACCGGGCGCACCCTCGCCGAGGTGCGCCGCCGCGGCTGGGCGCAGAGCGTCGCCGAGCGGGAGGCCGGTGTGGCGAGCGTCTCCGCCCCGATCCGTGACCGCACCGGCCGCGTGATCGCCTCGGTCAGCATCTCCGGCCCGATCGAGCGCCTGGGCCGCCGCCCCGGCGAACGCCACGCCATGGCCGTAGTGCGAGCCGGCCAACGCCTATCCGGCCTCTAACCCCACCCCGGCCCACCCCTCCCCCCACCCCTTCCCCCACCCCTCTCCTCCGTCGCGTTGATCATGAGGTTATAGCCACGACACGCCGGGTGGTTTCTAGGCTTCAGTGCAACTGATCTTGGTTGTGGTGGAGGTGCTGGTGGCGAGGCCGGGTGTGGTGACGTTCGGGCATC
>NZ_JBEZED010000052.1:0-14296 GCF_040648675.1 Micromonospora sp. NPDC049101
CCTGGTCCCGCTGGCGCCGACGACGCCAATACCAAGCCCGAACCTGCCACTACCGACGACACGGCTACCCCTGACCAACTGCCGTTGCAGTACTAGGGCGCGAAAAGTCGACCGCGCGGCGATATCGAAGGGCTGCGCGAGAGCGGGTGTGGCCGCCCACCGGCACGGCGTGCGGCGTTACGCGGGCCTGACGGGTGCCCTGGTCCGGCCCAGGGTGGCGAGGAAGAGGATCAGGCCCGCGGTGGTGAGGACGAATCCCGCCCACACCGTGGAGAGGGTTCCCCACCCGGCGCCGATGGTGACGGCACCACCCATCGCGCCGAGCGAGTTGGCGAGATTGAGGGCGGCCAGGTTGAGGGCGCCCATGAGGGTGGGCGCGTCCGGTGCGAATTCGGTAAGCCGTACCTGGATGGTGGGAATGGCGAACATCATCGTCGCTCCGACGCCGAACAGTGTCGGCAGGAGGATCAGAATCTCACTGCCGAGGAAACCGATGGCCGCGAGCAGCACCAGGACATAGCCGAAGCCGTAGATGAGCGGTCGGCTGCCGTACCTGTCGGCGGCCCGGCCGCCGAAATAGTTCCCGAATGCCATGCCGAGACCGAAGACGGCGAGGGCGACGGGGATGAGTGACGGGCTCTCGCCCGCCGCGTCGGTGACGAACGGCCCGATGAACGTGTAGACGGCGAAGATGCTGGAGATGCCGAGCGCCGCGACCGTGACCATGAGCCAGACCTTGGGTCGCCGAAAGGCGCCGAGTTCGCGTGCCACGGAGCTGCCGTGCAGGTCGTCGGTGCGTGGCAGCCATGCCAGCAGCGCCGCGCCGGCCAGGAGACCCACGCCGATGACGGTCCAGTAGGTGGCGCGCCACCCGGCGTGCTGGCCGACGAGGGTGCCGAGCGGTGACCCGAGGACGGTGGCCACGGTCAGGCCGCCCATCACCGTCGCGAAGGCCCGTCCGCCCTTGCCCGGCCCGTAGACGTACGCGGCGACGACCGCGCCGGCGCCGAAGTAGGCGCCCTGCACGCTGCCAGTGACGAAGCGGAAGACGACGAGGGCCGCGATGTTCGGGGCCAGGGCCGAGAGGACGTTGCCGACGAGAAAGAGCGCGAGCAGGCCCAGCAGCAGGGTACGGCGGTTGGCCCGGGCCGCGAGCAGTGTGATCGCCGGCGAACCGATCATGACACCGAACGCGTAGGCGCTGATCGCGTACGTCGCGACCGGGATGGACGCGTCCAGGTCGGAGGCGAAAAGTTGGATGATCCCGTTGCTGCCGAACTCGCCGGTGCCGATGGCGAAGGCGCCCAGGGCCAACGCGAACAGCGTCAGCCCCTTCCGGCGACCCGGTTGCGCGGCGGTACTCCGCTTCGCCTGCGGGGCGCGCCGGGATTCGTACGGCTTGTTGAACACACCGGGTCGGTCCGAGTCGGTCCGAGTGTTGCTTGCTGACGCGGTCATGGAGCCCTGTCCTTGCCGAGGAATACCTTCCGGCAGATGATGACGACAGGTAGTTGACAATTTCTGAGTGAGCTTTCGGAGCAGTGCTGTCCACAGGCGAGCCCAGGTGACTGCCGAACCGGACAGATCCGCACGGCCACGCCCGAGCGCGACGCCGCCCGCCGAACCACTCAGCCCAGCCGGCAACCTCAGCGCGCGGGGCACAGATCCCCATCCGTGCCGAAACAGATGGCCGGCGCTCGTACCGACAGACGTGGTGTTCTCGACGACTCGCCGCCGGGGTATTTCCACCCTTCCATGCCGGCGGCTGCGCGGACGTCCGTTTCGCCCTGAGTGACGAGTCCGTTCGGCGTGGCCGGACGTAGACTTGGCGGTACCGCGAGCAGCGGGATGTTCACGATCCGTCAAGTGAAACAGGAGCTCGAATTGTCGAAATCGGCCGCTGCCCGTCACGCCGACGACGGAGCACGGCCGGTCAGCGGCAGCCTGCGGTTCCAGATCCTGGGCCCCCTGCGAATCTGGCGCGACGACGTCGAGTTGAGCGCCGGGCCCCGACAGCAGGGCAATCTGCTGGCCCTGCTGCTGGCCCGAGCAGGGCGCCCGATCAGCGTGAGCAACCTGATCGAGCTGCTCTGGGGCGAGGACGCGCCAACCAGCGCCACAAACGTCATCCACAAGTACGTCGGCACCCTGCGACGGCTGATGGAACCCTCGCTGCCCCCGCGCGCAACCGGCTCGTACCTGCGCCGGCACGGTGGCGGTTACCTGTTCGCGCCAGGTGCTGGCACCCTCGACCTGGTCAGCTTCCGCGAGTTCACCAGCGCCGCCCGGGCGAGTCTCGCGCTGGGGGACCGCGACAGGGCGCTCGACAGTTACGTCGAGGCACTCCAGCTGTGGCGCGGGCCGGCGGGCGACACGTACGCCGCCGGGTCGGCCGCGACGTCGATCTTCGCCGCGCTCGACCGCGAGTTTCTCGACGTGTGCGTGTCCGCAGCCGAACTCGCGGTGTCGCTGAACTGTTCGGGGCGTGTGTTGCAACCCCTGCGCCTGGCCGCCTCGATGGCGCCGTTGAACGAACCGGTGCAGGCGAGTCTCATCTCCGCGCTGGGCACGGCCGGTCACCAGGCCGACGCGCTCAAGGTGTTCCGGACGGTGCGCTCCCGCCTCCTGGAAGACCTGGGCATCGATCCAGGGACGGCGCTTGAGGCCGCGCACCGGCACGTGCTCACCCAGGCGACGACGGCCCAGGACGCCGCGGGCGCCGGTCGGGGGCAGACAGTCGACCGCCTCCCGCCGGAGCCGCTGGTGCGACCGGCGCAGCTGCCACCCGACCTGCCCACCTTTGTCGGGCGTACCGAAGAACTCGCGACGCTCGGCGCTCTGCGCAGCGGATCGGATGGCGCCGGTCGGACCGGTCCCCTGATCGTCGCTCTGGACGGGATGGGCGGGGTCGGCAAGTCCACGCTTGCCGCGCACTTCGCACACCTGGTTTCCGGCGACTTCACCGACGGGCAGCTGTACCTGGACCTGCGCGGCGACCAGACCACGGACGAGAGCGTGTCCGCCGGGGACGCGGTCGGGTCACTGCTGTCGTCGCAGGGTGTCCACGTGTCCAGCATTCCGGAGACGCTCGCCGCGCGGGTCGGCACGTTCCGGAGCCTCACCGCCGGCAAGAGCATCCTCGTGCTCCTCGACAACGCCAGCGACTGTGCGCAGGTGCGCTCGCTGCTGCCCAACTCGCCGGAGAGCCTGGTCCTCGTGACGAGCCGCAAGCCGCTCGTCGAGCTTGCCGCCATCGACGGAGCCCACCTGCTGCACCTTGACCCTCCGGACATGCTGACCGCCCGTGAGCTGGTTCGGCGCCGGCTCGTGAGCGCACCGAACCGCGCCGTGGCGGGCCTCGCCTCGCCGGCCGACATCCTGGACGAGATCATCGAGCTGTGCGGTCGCCTACCGCTGGCGCTGGCAATCCTGGCCGGGCGACTGAGTGCCCGTCCGCGCCTCGCCCTCGCCGACGTGGCTGCGGAGTTGCGTGACGGCACGCAGCGGCTCGCCGCCTTCTCCAGCAGCCACAGCGTTCGGGATCCGCGGGCCGCCTTCGCCTGGTCGTACCGCCAGCTCAGCCCGGACGCCGCCCGACTGTTCCGGCTGTCCTCCGCCGCCATGGCGCCCGGCCTGTCGGCCGCGGCCTCCGCCAGCCTGGCCGGGCACCCGGGGCCGGTCGCGCGCGCGACACTGCGGGAACTCGCCGACGCGGCGCTGCTGGACGAGGACGACAGGGGGCGCTTCACGTCGCATGTGCTGGTCAAGGCGTACGCGCAGGAGCTTTTTCTGACGCACGAGCCCGCCTCGGACAGGGCGGCGGCGACCACCCGGCTCCTCCAGCACTATCTGCACAGTGGATACCGGGCGGCGATGGTGCTGGCACCGGAACGCCCAGTTGTCGCGCCGTCTCCGGTGCCGGCCGGCGTCGCGCCGGAGCAGCCCACCACCTACGACGAGGCGATGCGATGGTTCGACGACCACCGCGAGGTGTTGCCGGAGGCGGTGCGGCGCGCCGCCGAGGGTGACTTCGGCATCGCCGGGTGGCAGTTGGCCCTCACCATGCAGCCGTGGTTGCGGCGCAGCGGGCGGTTCCACGACTGGCAGGACATCATGCGTGTCGCACTGGCGTCGGCCAGCGACAGGGGAGACCGGGTCGGCGCGGCGCACGTCATGTGTAGCCTGGCCGACTCCTGTTCCTACCTCGCCGCGCACGCGGAGGCCCTCGACCTGCTCTCGGACGCGCGACAGATCTTCGCGGAGCACGGCCTGCTGGCGGAGCAGGGCGTCGTGCACTCCACCCTGCACCGGATCCACACCGAGCTCGGCCAGCACCAGCGTGCGCTGGAGGAGAACGAGAGAGCACTGGCCCGGTACCGTGCCGCCGGCATCGAGCAGGGTGAGATCTGGGCATCGGCGGCGCAGGGCCGCTCGCTCGTCCGGCTCGGTGCTCTCGACGAGGCCATGTCGTGCCTGGACGAGGCGCTCGCTCGCAGCGAGAAGAGCGAATGGACGACGGACGAGGCCGACATCCGCATCTCGATGGCCGAGTGTCTCGGTGCGATGGGCCAGCAGCACCGGGCCGTGGAGCACCTCGAACGGGCAGTCGACGCGACCGCCGAGGCGCAGAACCGGATCGGCGTGTTCGAGGCCTCGATCCTGCTCTGTGAAGCACACCTGGGCCTCGACGAGGTGCCCGGCGCCTGCCGGGCGTGGCGGCAGGCGTGCGACGCGATGCACGCCATGCAGAACGGTGGGACCCGAAACATGCGGGACAAGGTCTGCGACATGGGCGACAAGCTGACCGAGGTCACCGAATTCTGCCCACGATCCCAGGACACGCAGAGGTGACCCAGGCGCCAGCGGGGCGGGTGACGCTGCTGGCCGGCGCGGCACACCCGCTGTTGCCGTCACTGACCGAGACCACGGCACGGATTCACGAACATGACATCCGTGCGACGATCGGAGCCGGCAGGTGGCGGGCCCACGTGGGTGAGATCGGGCTTTGAGCGCGATGAGCCACGATGCCTTCGCGGCGCACGCCACACCGCTTACCCGAAGGGGGCTCCTCGATGACCGATCACCAGACGCTGGACATGTGGTTCGACCCGCTCTGCCCGTGGGCGTGGGTGACTTCGCGCTGGTTGCTCCAGGTGGAGCAGGTCCGGCCGGTACGCGTCAGGTTCAAGGTGATGAGCCTCGCCGTGCTGAACGCCGACAACGACAGCGTGCCGCAGGAGTACGCCGATCGCCCGGAGGTGTACTTCGCTCTGCGCCGAGAGGCGTGGGGGCCGGTGCGAATCTGTGTCGCAGCGGCCCGGACCGCCGGTCCCGAGGTGTTGCGCGACCTCTACACAGCACTGGGTACCCGGATCCATCCCGGTGGGCAGCAGCCCGGTGACGAGCTGTACCGGGCGGCCCTGGCCGATATCGATCTCGATCCGAACCTGGCCGCGGCGGCCGGCAGCGAAGAGTACGACGACGAGTTGTTGGCGAGCCACCACGCCGGGCTCAAGCCGGTCGGACTCGACGTCGGCACACCGATCATTCACGCACCCGGACCGGACGGTACGACAGTCGCCTTCTTCGGCCCGGTGGTGACGCCCGCCCCGCAGGGCGAGGCCGCGGGCCGGTTGTGGGACGGCGTCCTGCTGGTCGCGGGCACGCCCGGGTTCTTCGAGCTGAAGCGGTCCCGCGACACTCCGCCGATCTTTGGGTGACACGCGATGGGAGCCACCGGCCGGTGGCTCCCATCGATCTTCCAGTCGGGTTCGAGCCGTTCATCGCACGCTGGGTTCACCGCCGCGGATCCCGCCGGGCGGTTGCCAAGATGAGCAGTGAGGACCCTGTCGATGCTCACCTCGAAGACTTGCGAACGTCCGGACGGTGCCCGGTGACGCGGCGTGTCGTCATCACCGGGCTCGGTGTCCGTGCCGCCGGTGGCAACGGTGCCAAGGAATTTTGGGATCTGCTCTGCTCGGGCCGTACGGCGACCCGGCGGATCTCGTTCTTCGATCCTTCGCCGTACCGGTCCCAGGTTGCCGCCGAGGTCGACTTCGACCCGGTGCTGGAGGGCTTGACCCCTCGGGAGACCCGCCGGATGGACCGGGCCACCCAGTTCGCCGTGGTTTGTGCGCGAGAAGCCGTCGCGGACAGCGGGCTGGACGTCGGAACTCTCGACCCGTACCGGGTCGGGGTCAGCCTGGGCAGCGCGGTCGCCGCGGCGACCAGCCTGGAACGCGAATACCTCGTGCTCTCGGACAGCGGCCGCAAGTGGGTCGTCGACCCCGAGCTGGTGTCGCCGCACATGTTCGACTACCTGGTGCCCAGCGTCATGCCGGCCGAGGTGGCCTGGACTGTGGCGGCCGAGGGCCCGGTCACGATGGTCTCCAACGGCTGCACCTCGGGCCTGGACTCGGTCGGACATGCCGGGCAGCTGATCCGGGAGGGCAGCGCCGACGTGATGCTGGCCGGCGCATCGGACACGCCGATCACCCCGATCGTCGTCGCCTGCTTCGACGCGATCAAGGCGACGACCACACTCAACGATGACCCGGAGCACGCGTCCCGGCCGTTCGACGCGACCCGTAACGGGTTTGTGCTCGCCGAGGGCGCCGCCATGTTCGTTCTCGAGGAGTACGAGCACGCGCGCAACCGTGGCGCACACATCTACGCCGAGTTGGCCGGCTACGCCACACGCTGCAACGCCTACCACATGACCGGCCTGAAGACGGACGGCCGGGAGATGGCCGAGGCGATCCGGGTGGCGCTGGACGAGGCCCGGCTGGATCGCAGCGACGTCGGCTACGTCAATGCGCACGGGTCCGGCACGAAGCAGAACGACAGGCACGAGACAGCCGCGTTCAAACGCAGCCTGGGGCCGTACGCGTACGAGGTGCCGATCAGCTCGATCAAGTCGATGGTCGGGCACTCGCTCGGCGCGATCGGCTCGGTGGAGATCGCCGCCTCGCTGCTGGCCATCGAGCACGGCGTGGTCCCGCCGACGGCCAACCTGCACACCCGCGATCCCGAATGCGACCTGGACTACGTCCCTCTGACCGCCCGTGAGCAGGCAGTGCCGAGCGTGCTCACGGTGGGCAGCGGCTTCGGTGGCTTCCAGAGCGCGATGGTGCTGCGACGTCCGGAGGAGACCCGATGACCACCCCGGTGTACGTGACCGGCATGAGCGTAGCTGCGCCCAGCGGGCTGGGTCTCGAACGGTTCTGGGACGGCCTGCTGGCTGGGCGCAGCGGCATCGCGCCGCTGGCCCGCTTCGACGTCCAGCGCTTCCCGGCCACTCTGGCCGGCCAGATCACCGATTTCGAGGCGCGCGAGCACCTGCCCAGCCGACTGCTGCCGCAGACCGACGTGTCCACCCGGCTCGCTCTGGTGACCGCCGACTGGGCGCTCGCCGACGCCAAGGTCGACCCGTCCGAGTTGACCGATTACGACATGGGCGTGGTCACCTCGAACGCCGCCGGCGGTTTCGAGTTCACCCACCGGGAGTTCCAGAAGCTGTGGTCGATCGGTTCGCAGGCGGTCAGCGTCTACGAGTCGTTCGCCTGGTTCTACGCGGTGAACACCGGCCAGATCTCGATCCGCCACGGCATGCGTGGCCCGAGCAGTGCGCTCGTCGCCGAGCAGGCCGGTGGCCTGGACGCGGTCGGCCATGCTCGCCGAACCGTCCGGCGAGGCACCGCGCTGATGGTGACCGGCGGCGTGGACTCCGCTTTCGACCCGTGGGGCTGGGTCTCGCAGATCGCCAGTGGGAGGGTTAGCCGGGCCGTCGACCCCACCCGGGCGTACCTCCCCTTTGACGCCTCGGCCTGCGGCTACGTGCCCGGCGAGGGCGGCGCCGTGCTGGTCCTGGAGGACGCCGCCGCGGCCCGTGCCCGGGGCGTGCAGCGCGTGCACGGTGAGATCGCCGGCTACGCGTCCACCTTCGATCCGCCGGCCGACTCGGGCCGCCCGCCCGGCCTGCGCCGCGCCGCCGAGATGGCCCTGGCTGACGCCGGGATCGAGGCCGGTGAGGTGGACGTGGTGTTCGCCGACGCGCTGGGTGTCGCCGCCTCCGACGCCGCCGAGGCCGAGGCGATCCGTGGATTGTTCGGCCCGAACGGGGTGCCGGTCACCGCGCCGAAGTCGCTCTACGGCCGGCTGTACTCCGGCGGCGGTCCGACCGACCTGGTCACCGCCCTGCTGTCCATCCGCGACGGCGTCATCCCCGCCACTGCCGGGACCGCTGACGTACCCGCCGACTACGGCATCGATCTGGTGTGCGGCACCCCGCGCTCCGCTCCGGTCCGTACCGCTCTGGTGCTGGCTCGCGGTCTGTGGGGCTTCAACGCCGCCGTCGTCGTCCGTGGGGTCAACGATTCGCTCGAGAAGGAGACCTACCGATGAGCAACTTCGCCGTCGACGACCTGCGCCGCATCCTGATCGCGTGTGCCGGCGAGAGCGAGGCCGACCTGAACGGCGACATCGCCGACCGCCAGTTCGACGATCTCGGATACGACTCGCTCGCCCTGATGGAGACCGCCGCACGGATTGAACAAGACTACGGTGTCCGCATTCCCGATGAGCAGATCGTGGAGCTGGACACGCCGCGCGCGGTGGTCGACGTGGTGAACGCCGTCCTCGTCGAGGCGTCATGACGCACCGGCGGGTGCACTCGCGGGTGGTGGCGGTGCCCGCCGCCACCGTCTACGGCCTGGTGGCCGACGTGAGCCGCTGGCCGGTCATCTTCGAGCCCAGCATCCACGTCCACCACCTCGAACGCGGCGAGGGTCACGAGCGTTTCCAGTTGTGGGCGATGGTCAACGGCGAGGTGAAGAGCTGGACCTCGCGGCGCACCCTGGACCCGGAGGCCCTGCGGATCACGTTCCGCCAGGAGCACAGCCAGCCACCGGTCACCTTGATGAGCGGTGAATGGATCTTCCGTCCGCAGCCGGACGGCGGCACCGAGATCGTGCTCGTGCACGAGTTTTCGGTCGCTGGCGGCGAACGGCAGGTGGCGTTGCTCGAGCAGGCACTGGACGCCAACAGTGAGCGTGAGCTGGCTGCCCTCGGCCGCATCGGCGAGCTCGAACATCCCGTCGACGACCTGGTCTTCACCTTCTCCGACGAGGTGGAGCTGCCGGGCACCGCCGCCGACGTGTACGACTTCGTCTACCGCAGCGACCGCTGGCCGGACGCGCTGCCGCACGTGCGGCGGGTGGTGCTGCGCGAAGAGGAGCCCGGCATCCAGGACATGGAGATGGAGACCGTCACCGGCGACGGCAGCACGCACACGACACGTTCGGTGCGGGTTTGCCTGCCGGGGGAGCGGATCGTCTACAAGCAACTGATCCCGCCGGCGCTGCTGACCGGGCACAGCGGTTCATGGCTGTTCAGTGAGCGGCCGGGCGGGTCGCTCGTCGTTGCGGAGCACACCGTCGCGATCAACCCGGCCGCGATCACCAGCGTGCTCGGCGCGGGAAGGACCGTGGCGGACGCGCGGAGCTTCCTGCGTGCGGCCCTCGGCCGCAACAGCCGGGCCACCCTGACGTACGCCGGCGCCCACGCGAGCGAACGGGCGGCGGTCTCGCCGGACGAGGGCGTTCCGCGATGAGCTTGATGGCCGGCGTGAGCCGTACCGACGGTCCGTCCGGCAGCCAGCGGTTGGTCGAGATCGCCGACGGCGTCTTCGCCTACCTGCAGCTGCCCGGCGGGTGGTGCGTCAGCAACGCCGGTGCGGTCTCCGGGCCCGAGACGCTGATGGTCGTCGACACACTCGCCACCGAGCAGCGGGCCCGCCGGCTGCACGCGGCCCTCAGCGGCCTCGGCGGGCCGCGCCGACTGGTCGTCAACACCCACCATCACGGCGACCACAACTTCGGCAACCACGTCTTCGACACGGCCACAGTGGTCGCGCACGAGCAGGCGCGGGTGGAGATGGCCGAGACCGGCCTGGCGCTCACCGGGCTCTGGCCGGACGTGTCGTGGGGTGACGTACGGGTCACTCTGCCGACTCTGACCTTCCGCGATCGGGCCACCGTGCACCTCGGTGACCGGGTCGCCGAGCTTGTCCACGTCGGCCCGGCGCACACCACCAACGACGTCCTGGTGTGGCTGCCTGACACCCGTGTGTTGTTCGCCGGGGACGTGCTGCTCAGCGGCGCGGCCCCGTTCAACCTGATGGGCTCGGTCAGCGGCGCGGTGACGGCGTTGCAGCGCATCCGGGAGCTCGACCCGCGCGTCATCGTGTGTGGGCACGGGCCCCTCGCCGGGCCCGAGGTGATCGACGAGAACCTCGCCTACCTGCGCTGGATCCAACAACTCGCCGAGGAGGGCGCGGCGCAGGGGATGAGCCCGCTGGAGACCGCGCTGTCGGCGGATCGTTCCGCCTTCGACCACCTGCTGGACCCGGAACGGATCGTCGGCAACCTGCACCGCGCGTACGCGGAACTCGCCGACGGACCGCTCGGGCGCCCGCTCGACGTGGTCAGCGTCTTCGGCGAGATGGTCGCCTTCAACGACGGACGCCTGCCTGCCTGTTTCGCCTGACCCGCTTACTCGAAGGACATTCGATGACTTCACCGCGTACCTGGCCGATGCGCCGGGTCCTCGCCGTAGCGGTCGCCGCCGCCGCGGTCCTCACTCTTTCCTATCAGCCGCTGCGCAGCGAGGGGAAGCCGGCGGCCTTAACGGCGGCCGGCCAGAGCGCCCACTCCCCGCACCTCGCCGCGGCCGGACACACCACCTCCTCCCAACACTCGGCTGCGTCGGACGAACCCGCGCCGCAGCGCGCCGACGCCACCGGCAAGGCCGTCGACGTCTGTCTGGTGCTGGGCAGGCCGGAGATCGAACAGGACCTGCGGTTGCCGGCGAGCGTGGCGGAACGCCTCTACCAGGGCACCCGCTCCTACCCGGGTCCGTGCGCCGACTACGGCCCGGCCCAGCGGGTCGGTACGGGTGGCAGCGTGCGGATCGCCACCCAGAGCGTCGGCAGGCGCCCGATCAGCATGTCGTTCGTCTTCGACAAGGGCATGCTCACCGGGCTGCCGGCCGAACTGTCCGACGGCAAGCACTGCTACGACGTCAACGGCGACGGCGCCATCACCCGCGACGCGGAGTGCGTTCACGAGCACGAGTACATGCTCCAGTTGCCGCAACGCTTCCGGCAGCGCGTCGGCGGCCCGTTCAAGTGGGCCATGCTCAACTGGGACCCGCGCGGCCACGCACCCGATCCGATCTACGGCGTGCCCCACTTCGACCTGCACTTCTATCTGCAGGAGGAAGCCGAGACGATGGCGATCGGCACCGGGCCGTGCGGCGGGATGAACCTGATCGACTGCGACGACTACGCGCGGGGCCGCAAGCCGGTGCCGCCGGCCTACCTGCCGGCCGGCTACGTGGACATCGACGCCGTGGTGCCCGGCATGGGCAACCACCTCGGCGATCCGGCCTCTCCCGAGTTCAACGGCGCACCGTTCACCCACACCTTCCTGTACGGCGCCTTCGACGGCGACATCACGTTCTACGAGCCGATGATCAACAAGGCCTGGTTCGACGACTTGGGCGCCGGGCGGGCCGCCAACTCCTGCACTCCCATCAAGCTGCCGGCCGCGTGGGAGGTCGCGGGTTGGTACCCGACGCAGTACTGCGTCGCCTACCGGCCGAACCGGCAGGACTTCACAGTCTCGGTGACCGGTTTCGTTCAGCGGTCCGCGTCCTGAGTGTGAGGGCGACCGCAACCGACAGGAGGAACTGATGCTTTCCACCGACTCCGCGGTCGACGGCGCCTCCACCTTCGACCTGGCCGACTATCGCGACGCGATGGCCCGGTTCCCGACCGGGGTCGCGATCGTGACCACCCACGACGAGAGTGGTACGCCCTACGGGTTCACCGCCAGCTCGCTCTGTTCCGTCTCGCTGCACCCGCCGATGCTGTTGGTCTGTCTGGCTCGCACGGCGAACTCCTACCCGGTGTTCGCCAGCAGCGGGACCTTCGCCGTCAGCATCCTCGGCGCACACCACACCCAGCTGGCCCGGCGCTTCGCCGGCAAAGGCGTCGACAAGTTCGCCGCCGGCGGATTCGAACGCACCGCCGGCGGCGCGACGGTGCTGGGTGACGCGGCCTCGGTGCTGGAATGCGCGGTGCACAGCCGGCACACCGCCGGCGATCACATGATCCTCGTCGGCGCGGTCTGCGACGTGCGGGTTACCGGAGACACCGAGCCAGCGGTCTACTTCGACCGTGGCTTTCACCACCTGCGCGGTCCGGCTGACGGCGGACCGGCCGGCCCATGACGACGACACCGGGGGAAGCCATGCCGGCGATCAAGCCGATCACCGCCGACGACGACACGCTGCGGGCCCACCTGAGCGACGCGGAGGCACCGGCCCTACTGATGACCGTCGCCCACCTCACCGGCGACCTGTCGATCCTGCGTGACGATCTGCGACCCAACGGCTGGCTCTTCCTGCCACAGGGCGGCCTGACGGACGAACAGCAGGATCATGCCCGCGAACTCGCCCTCAACGCGCTGCGGCGGCTGCGCGAAGGAGCCGCGGTGCCCCGGCTCGACCGCGGCACGCTGCGGCGGGTCACCAGTTGGGCGATGGGCGGCGACACCGAGGACCTTGTGCCGTTGCTTGAGCAGGAGTTGATCCTGCCCGGCGAGGACCCGAAGGCGCCCGACTGGCGGCTCGACCAGGTGGCCCCGGACCGAGACGCCCGGGTGGTCGTCATCGGCGCCGGCCTCAGCGGACTGCTCGCAGCGCACCGGCTCACCCAGGCGGGCGTGCCGGTCGTGGTCTACGAGAAGAACCCCGACCTCGGCGGCACCTGGTTCGACAACCACTACCCGGGCTGCCGGGTCGACGTGCCCAGCCACCTGTACAGCTATTCGTTCGCCACTCGTACCGACTGGCCCGACCACTTCTGTAAACACGACGAGTTGCTGTCCTATCTGCGGGATTTCGCCAAACAGCACGGCCTGCTGGACCTGATCCGCTTCAACAGCGAGATCCGCGCGGCGCACTGGGACGAAGCGGCCGGTCAGTGGCGGCTGACCGCGGACACTCCCGACGGGCCACGCACCGAGCAGTGCACAGTCCTGGTCAGCGCCGTCGGTCAGCTCAATCGCCCGCACGTGCCGCAGTTCCCGGGCAGCGAGGAGTTCGCCGGTCCGGCGTTCCACTCGGCCCGGTGGGATCACCGCGTGGACCTCACGGGCAAGCGGGTCGCGGTGATCGGCACCGGTGCCAGCGCCTTCCAGTTCATTCCGGAGGTGGCCAAGCAGGCGAGCCGACTGACCGTCCTGCAACGCACCCCGCCTTGGCTGCGGCCCACCCCGCACTACCACGACGCGGTTCCGGCCGGCGTCCAGTGGCTCTACGAACACCTGCCGTACTACGCGGCGTGGCAGCGGTTCTGGTTGTTGGCGCCAGGCCTGCGCGGCGTACTGGAGGGCTGGGTCGTCGACCCGGACTATCCACCCAGCGAGCGTGCCGTGTCGGCGCTCAACGACCAGTTGCGCGCCACGCTGACGACATATCTGGAGAGCCAGCTGACCGACCGCCCCGACCTGCTGCCACTCCTCCTGCCGCGCTACCCGGTCGGAGCCAAGCGGGTGCTGCGCGACAACGGCAAGTGGCTGGCCACCTTGAAGAGCGACCACGTCCGCCTGGTTACCACGGCCGTCGACAGGCTCACCCCGGACGGCGTACGCGACGCGGACGGCGAGCTGCACCCGGCCGACGTGATCATCTATGGCACCGGATTCCAAGCCTCGCAGTTCCTTGCCCCGATGACCGTGACCGGGCGCGACGGCGTCGACCTGCACGACTACTGGAGCGGCGACGCACGCGCGTACCTGGGACTGACCGTGCCCGGCTTCCCCAACCTCTTCTGTCTGTACGGGCCGAACACCAACCTGTCCGGGCAGGGCGGCAGCATCATCTACTTCTCCGAGTGCGGGGTGACCTACCTCGTCGACGCGGTGCGCAGGCTGGTGCAGGGTGGGCACCGAGCCATGGAGGTCCGCCCGGAGGTGTTCAGCGAGTTCAACACCTGGGTGGACGAGGCGAACTCCCAGCGGGCCTGGGGCTTCTCCAACGTCAGCAGCTGGTTCGTCAACGCCGCCGGGCGGACCGCGCAGAACTGGCCGTTCCCGGCCCAGGACTACTGGCGGCGCACCCGGGCCGTCGATCCGGCCGACTACGAGTTGCGCTGACCACGAACGTCGGCCGGGGGGGGGGGGGGCCGGCCGGCCCCGCGGCCGGGCGGGGGGGGCGGGGGCGCCCCGGGGGC
>NZ_JBEZED010000053.1:0-12756 GCF_040648675.1 Micromonospora sp. NPDC049101
CATGGAGGTCTCCAGCCACGCGCTGGCCATGGGCCGGGTGGGCGGTGTCCGGTTCGCCGTCGGGGGCTACACCAATCGTAACGCCGAGCCCGCCCGGCTCGTGTTGGCGCTGCGATCAGCCCGCGCTCACCGGATCGGCGTGCCGGTGACGCAGGTCAGCACCCGACGTTGACCACGCGTGGCGCTCGATGTGGTGGTGGCGAAACCGTGGGACTCGAGCAGCAGTTGGGTCGCGGTGAGGTTCGCGGTGGCGTGCGCGGCGGTGGGTCGCTCGCCGAACACGTGCAGCCGACCTCCCGGTGCCAGCAGGCTCCGCATTCGAGCGATCTGCTGCGTCGCGTCGCCCAACCAGAAGAGGCTGACGTTCACCGCGAAGATCGTGGTGAAGTGACTGGCCGGGAGGTCGACCGACTCGAACCCGGCACATCGGATCTCGGCCCTGCCGGCGCTGATGTGGCTCAGGTTGCGTTGGGTCGCGAGCCGCACCATCGTCGCGGCCCGGTCGATGGCGACGATCCGGCCGGTCGTGAGTCGGCTGGCGACCATGAAAACGGCTGCGCCCCGACCGCAGCCGATCTCCAGCACCTGGTCGTCGGGTGCGACAGCCATGGTGTCCACCGCCCAGCGCTGCCGATGGGCGGCCGTCGCCCGAGCCGGCTCACCAGTCGCGGGGGTGGTGCCCGCGCCGGAGGAGCCCGGATCGCGGCTCGAGAGAGTGGACCTCACAACGTCACTCGCCGGCGCCAGTTCTGCTCACACATCTGATTCCACTATCTCAGCGGATTCGGTGCACCGTGTCCTCGGTCACCGCGTCCACCGACAGGCGCGAAAGCTCCCGCACCGGTGTGAGGCCGAAGCTGAGGTGTTGTGGAACGACCGCCCCAGATTGCGTGGCTATTGCACCCCATTCATCGCGCACTTTCGGGGCTAATGAACGGTGTCGCCCCGGTCGCTGTGAGGGCTGTTACTTTGTCGAACGTTCCAGAAAAGGCTAGCGTTCAGCCTCGCGAAGCCCTGCGGACCGTCCGGCGAGACTCCACGCCTCCGGCGCTCCCCGTGGACCTTCGGCCCCGCCGCGCGCAGCGGTTTACCAGTCGAGTGAATGTGAGACGAGATGTCTGGACGGTTGGATTCGAAGGTGCTTGTCGTCACCGGCGGCACGCAGGGCATGGGCCTGGCGTTCGCACAGCGGGCAGCCACGGAGGGGGCCCGTGTCGTCATCGGCGCCCGGGACAGGGACCGGGGCGAGGAGGTGGCCGCGCAGATCCGCGACACGGGCGGTAGTGCCCTGTTCGTGCGGACCGACGTGACGGTCGAGGAGGAGATGGCGCGGCTCGTCGAGACCGCGGTGTCCGAGTTCGGCCGGCTGGACGGCGCGTTCAACAACGCCGGCGGCGGCCCGATGGCCAGTGTCCGCGAAACCGACAGTGACGCCTGGCATCGCTCCGTCGCCCTCAACCTGACAAGTGTCTTCTACGGCCTCAAGCACGAGATTCCAGCGATCATCGCCTCCGGCGGTGGCGCGATCGTCAACAACGCCTCCGTCTCCGGCGTCAAGGGCGACGCGACGCAGGTCGCCTACAACGCGTCCAAGCACGGGGTCATCGGCCTGACCCGTTCGGCGGCACTCGACGTGGCCCGCTCCGGTGTGCGGGTCAACGCCCTGGTCACCGGCCTGATCGACACCCCGCTCTGGCAGGGCGTCGTCAGCCAGGCCCCGGCAGCGGCGGAGCGCTACCTGGCGCTGCAGCCGACCGGACGGGCCGGCACCTCCGACGAGGTCGCCGCACTCACCACGTTCCTGCTCAGCGACGAGGCCACCTTCATCAGCGGCGCGTCCATCGCCATCGACGGTGCCTTCACCGCCTGAGGCACTGAGCGTTCCCGAGGCGCGCGGGGCGGCGCCGACAGCAGCTCCTCCCGCGCGCCTCGACGATCACCTGATCAGCTGGCTGGCTGGCGCGGATCCGACCACGGCGAGCCCGGGCGGCCGATCGGCGGGCGCGGCGGAGGTCGCTCCTCGCTGCCCCGGACGACAGCCGTCGTGGCGGCCGAGACGGCGGTGGCGTCGGCGTAGCCGTCCCGGCTGGCCGTCACCGCCACGGTGAGCCGCTTCCAGAGCAGCGCTTCGGAGATCTGGAACGTCGCACCTGTCGCACCTGTGATCGGGACGCCGTCGGCCGACCACTGGTACCGGAAGGTGGTCGTCGAGGGCGTCCACGAGCCCGGTGCCGCGGTGACGGTCCCGCCGATCACGGCCGCCCCGGTGACCGTCGGCGGGTTGACCGCCCGGATCGCCAGGGGCGGATTGATGGTGAAGGCGTCGGCCAGGACCACCGGCTTGCCGGAGTCGTACGCGTACAGCGTCAGGGTGGCCGTGCCGGCTGGCGCGAAGCCGAGATTCACCTCGACGGTCATCGACGTGCCGTCCGACGAGACAGTCCGCACCGTGGCGGTCAGCGGCTCCCCGCCGGCGGGGGTCACCTGGACCCGGTCCTTCGGGTTCAGCCCGGTGCCGCTGACGGTGATCGTCCGAACGGCGCCCGGCGGCACAACGGCCGGCGCCACCGACGTGACAGTCGCCGACTCGATCTGGAAGCTGTACTGCGTTAACCCGGAGCGGGCGCCGCTGGCCGTGACACTGCGGACGGTCAGGTAGAACCAGCCGACGTCCTGCGGGGTCCAGGTCAGTGTCGCGGTGCCGTCGGACCGGGCGGGGAGCGTGGCGTACGGCCCGAAGTTGACCGAGTACTCGTAGGCCGTCGTGCCCGGCAGGCGCGGCGCGAAGGCGAAGGTGCCCGGGGCCAGCCGGCCGGTGCCGGTCGTCGGGAAATCGGTCGAAGTGACCCGAGGTCCGTCCAGCACCGACCAGGACGTGCCGCCCTCGGTGGTCTGCACCCCGTCGGCGTTACGGGCGAAGACCTTGACGTAGGTGTAGCCGCCCTTGGTCGGCGTGTAGGTGAAGGTGGCGCTGCCGTCGGCGGCCGGCCGGACGACCTGCCTGGTGGCCTCGTCGGCGTTCAGCGTCGCCACGTACTCGGTGACGTTCGCCATCTGGGTGCGGGCCGTGAAGGTGGCGGTCGTTCCCACGTCGGTGCCACCGGTGCGGGTCACCGTCGGCGACGCTCCGTCGACCGAGATGTGGTTCCAGCGGGGCACCGACAGGGTGCCGTCGGCGCTGCGGCTCTGGATGCGCAGACCGTCGACGCTTGTGTCCTTGGCGACCCAGGTGAGGTCGGCGGTGCCGTCCGCCCGCGCCGGAATGGTGATCTTCTCGATCGGCGGTGGGAACAGCCCACCATGTTCGACCCAGTAGACGTAGGCCTGCACCTGCGGCGCCCGGGGCGCGAGGTGGAAGCTGAGCGACGAGCCGATCGTGACACCCCGGTCGACGTCGCCGGTGAGCCTCGGGCCGTCGTCCACGGTGAACTGGTAGGCGCGGGGCGCGTGCGCCTTGCCGTCCCGGGTGACGCTGTGGACGTAGAGGGTCTGCTGCCCGGCACGGGTTGGCGCGATCATCGCCGTCGCCGTTCCGTCGGCCGCCGCCGGCACCGTCCCCGACGGGCCACCCCCGTCGATCCGCCACGCCAGCGACGCGGTGTCGGCGACGCTGGAGCGCAACTCGAACGCGCCGGCCACCCCGATGTTGTAGTCCAGGTTCGGCGTTCCCTCCGGGTACGCGGAGGAGAAGATCGACGGACGGGTCTCCCTGACGTAGAACTCGTAGCGTATCGGCTCGGAGTAGTTGCCGGCCCGGTCGATCGCATAGACCGAGACGGAGTGATAGCCCGCCGCGCGAGGCGTCCACTCGACAGTCGCCGGGCCGCCGAGCCCATCGGCGTCCACCGTGCCCGCGGGGAGCTGCTCGCTCAGTTCGCCGGTGTAGAACTCGTAGCGGTAGCTGACGGTGTCGGCGCTGGCCGAGGTCAGCGTGAACGTGCCGGGCACACCGATCGCGCCGCTGGCGTTGTCCCACCAACCCGCCGGGTACACGGCGGAGGCGACGGTCGGCGCGGGGCCGCCGGTGCGGTCGACCGTGAAGTAGCACGTGCCGCTCCACGACGTCGCCATGGCACCGTCGAGAACGCGCACCCGCCAGGCGTACGTGACGCCGTCGAGCTGCCGCGAATCGTCCTCGAGTTGGATGGCGACCTCGTCGAGGCCCGAGAACAGACCAGTGAGCCACTGTTGCGGCTGCTCCGGGTGGGTGATGTCCCAGACCTGGAAGTCGGCCTGCAACTCGGCACCCTCGTCCGCGCCGGAGAGGGTGCCCTTGAGCACCACGGCGTTGGCGTCGTTGAGTCTGACCGGGCTCAGGTACGGCCCCGGCGCGGCGGTGGCGCAGGGCTGGTCCGCGGTCTGGAGGGCGGTCGGCGCCGACAGGGCCGCGGCGGCCGGACTGGCCGCGAGGCCCACCACCGCCGCGGAGGCGAGCGCCGATGCCGCGATCACCGCCGTGATCCGGCGACGAGCAGGTGAAGGTGTACGCATTGGTCTCCCCGTGCTGAATCGGGCGGTGGTCATCCGGTGGGTCAGGCCGCCGGTTGGCGCGGATCCGACCACGGCGAGCCCGGGCGGCCGATCGGCGGGCGCGGCGGAGGTCGCTCCTCGCTGCCCCGGACGACAGCCGTCGTGGCGGCCGAGACGGCGGTGGCGTCGGCGTAGCCGTCCCGGCTGGCCGTCACCGCCACGGTGAGCCGCTTCCAGAGCAGCGCTTCGGAGATCTGGAACGTCGCACCTGTCGCACCTGTGATCGGGACGCCGTCGGCCGACCACTGGTACCGGAAGGTGGTCGTCGAGGGCGTCCACGAGCCCGGTGCCGCGGTGACGGTCCCGCCGATCACGGCCGCCCCGGTGACCGTCGGCGGGTTGACCGCCCGGATCGCCAGGGGCGGGTTGATGGTGAAGGCCCTGACCTGCGGCCGGCCGGAGTCGTACGCGTACAGCGTCAGGCTGGCCGTGCCGGCTGCCGCGAGGCTGAGATCAACCTCGACGGACATGGACGAGCCTTCCGACTCGACGGTCTTCACCGTGGCGGTGAGCGGCTCTCCGCCGGCGGGAGTCACCTGGACCCGGTCCTTCGGGTGCAGCCCGCTGCCGCGGAGGGTGATCGTCCGAACGGCACCCGGCTCCACGACGGCCGGCGTCACGTAGTCAACCACCGCCGACTCGACCCCGAAGCTGTACGTCGTGCCCAGGGAATAGCCGCCGCTGGCCGTGACGCTGCGAACGGTCAGGTAATACCAACCGACGTCCGGCGGTGTCCACGCCAGTGTCGCGGTGCCGTCGGCCCGGGCGGCGAGCGGGGCGTACGACCCGAAGTTGATCGCATACTCGTAGGCGATCGTGCCCGGCAGTCGCGGCGTGATGCTGAAGGTGCCCGGCATCACCCGGCCTCTGCCGGTCTTCGGGAAATCGGTCGAGCTGATCCGAGGTCCGTCCAGCATCCACCAGTACGTGCGAGCCTCCTCGGTCTGCACCCCGTCGGCGTTGCGGGCGACGACGCTGACGGAGGTGTAGCCGGCCGTGGTCGGCGTGTAGGTGAAGGTGGCGCTGCCGTCGGCGGCTGGCCTGACGATCTGCTTCGTGGCCGTGTCGCCGTTCAGCGTCGTCTCGAACTCGGTGACGTTCGCCATCCGGGTGCGGGCCGTGATGGTGACCGGCTTGCCCAGGTCGGTGTCGCCGGGTTGGTTCATCGTCGGCGCCGCACCGTCGATCTGGATGGGGGCGTAGCGCGACTCGGACAGGGTGCCGTCGGCGCTACGGCTCTGGATGCGCAGTCCTCTGATCTCGATCAACTCGTGAGCGGTCCAGGTGAGGTCGGCGGTGCCGTCCGCCCGGGCCGGGATGGTGATCTTCTCGATCGTTGGTGGCTCCGGGCCCCTGAGTTCGTTCCAGTAGACGTAGGCCCGCACCTGCGGCGACCGGGGCGTGAGGTGGAGGGTGAGCGACGAGCCGATGACGACCCGGCTGCCGGCGCTGGTGAACGTCGGGCCGTTGTCGACAAAGAACTCGTAGGCGCGTGGAGGGTGCGCCGTGCCGTCGCGGGTGACGCTGTGGACGTAGAGGGTCTGCATGCCGGCACGGGTGGGCGCGATCATCGCCGTCGCCGTTCTGTCGGCCGCCGCCGGCACAGTCCCCGACGGGCCACCCGCGTCGATCCGCCAAGCGAACGAGACCGTGTCGGCGACGGTGGAGTGCAGCTCGAACGCCCCGGGCACCCCGACGTTGTAGTCCAGGTTGCTGGGCCAGGTCCCTTCCGGGTACGCCGACGAGAAGATCGCCGGCCGGGTCTCTCGGACGAGGAACTCGTAGCCGGTCTGTTCGGAGCGGTTGCCCGCCCGGTCGACGGCGGACACCGAGACCCGGTGGAAGCCCGCCGTCTTGGGCGCCCACTCGATCGTCGCCGGTCCACCGAGCCCGTCGGCGGCCACCAGGGCCGCTGGGGCCTGGTCGCTCAGCTCGATCTCATAGAACTGGTACTCGTAACTGACGGTGTCGGAGTTGGCCGAGGTCAGCGTGAACGTGCCAGGCACACCGATCGCGCCGCTGACGTTGTCCCCTCCCGACGGGTAATGGACGGAGGCGACGCCCGGTGCCGAGCCGCCATCGCGGTCGATGGTGTAGTGGCACGTGCTGCTCCACGGCGACGCGTCGGCACCGTCGAGGACGCGCACCCGCCAGGCGTACGTGACGCCGTCGAGTTGCTGAGTGTTGTCGGCGATCTGGACGTGGAGCTCGTTGCTGTCCGCGCCCATCTCGACGAGCCACTGCTGCCGATGCTCCGGGTCGGCGACATCCCACACCTGGAAGTCCGCCCGCAGTCCGCCCTGGCCAGTACGGTGGAACTTGCCCTCCAGCGTGGCGCCCGTGGCCCAATCCCACGCTCTCGGATTCAGGTATGGCCCCGGGGCGGTGGCGGCACACGGCTTTCCGGAGCTGGTGAGGTCGGTCGGGGCGACATCCGCGGCGGCGGCCGTGGAGGGGTTGAGCCCCACCGCCGAGCCGCACGCGAGGGCCACGGCGACGCCCAGTGCCGCGATTCGACGGTGAATACGCGAAGCGGTACGCAAACCCTGCCTCCACTATGGGCCCGACCATGATCAGCCGGCACAGGATCGCACGTCGGGTCAAGTCCCGGTGACCCGTGCCGTCCCCGCAATTCCGCCGAGCCCGGTGCGGGGATCAGCGCCCCCGCACCGGGCCCTGCCGACTCCGCGACGGTCAGCCCCGATCCCCGTCGTCAGAGCCAGACCACGATCCCGGTCAGGTCGTTGAGGACGGCCGCCACGCCCGCCCGGATGGCCGCCGCGCAGCGCTCGGCGGTGAACGACGTCGGGTCGTACGTCGAGGACATGCCGAGCCCTTCCCCGCGGAACGACGCGCCTTCCCAGTCGACAGATGTGACGTTGTGGGTGGGCTCGGCCAGTTCGGCGCCCACCACGAGGAACTTCTCGTCCAGGTGGTTCGGGGTGACCAGGGCGAGGGGGTCGATGAGGTCGCCGCCGGCGCTGACGATGAGATCCGGGTTCATCTCCATGGCCTTGGCGATGCTGGGCACGGCATCGTGGGCGTTGCCGACGGTGATCGTCCGGAGATCCGCGTGCTCGTCGTCGGCCCACTCCCGCACCGCCGTCACGAGAGCCTTGGTCGGGTCGTCGGCACCGGCGGTGAGCAGGACGACCCGGTAGTCCTTCGGCGGGTGGACCCCGGCCCACGAGCCGGGTCGCGGCGTGATCGTCGCCTCCGGGGCGGGTGTGGTGGAGGGGTCGACGAATCCGGGCCCGAGCGTCCCCACGGCGCTGGGTGCGGGGTGCGGCTGTGACCAGTCGTCGCCGGAGTCGCAGGCGGTGACAAGCGCGGCGGTCGCGGCCAGCATGGCAACGACCCGAAGCGGGGGGCGCACAGGTGGTCGTCCTTTCGAGGGGTGGCGGCAGCCTCGTATTCCTATCTCAATTCCCTGCGCCGTTTATCCGGGGCCGGTCGTTCGGGGCCGTTGTTATCCGGCGGTTCGTCGGCGGTCGGGCTGGTGTTCACCCGCGCCATGCAACGTGCACTGGCCAACCGAGGGAGTCGCATGCTGGGGCGCGTCCGCCGTACCGTTATCGTCACCGCTGTCGGGATCGCCGCGGCGGTGATCCCGTTTCTGGGCGCCGGAACGGCCTCCGCACACGGATTCTCGTCGACCGTGTACGCGGAAATAACTGCCGGAGACGAGGGTCACATTCGCACGGCGGTGGACCTCGAATACGACCTTCTCGTCGTGTCGGCCGCGGATTCGGGTCACGATGACCCGCTCTTTCGGGCGGGCACGGCCGCCTTCGACGCGGGCGACAGCGGCGCCCAGGCCGCGGCACTGAGGAGCCACTCGTCGACCGTCCTCGGGTATGTCTCGGACCGGTTCTCGGTGACCGCGCGGGACACGGTCTGTCAGCCGACCCAGGTGGGTGACGCGACGATCGGCGAGCGTGAGGGCGTGCCGTACGCGAGTCTGCTGCTCGACTGGACCTGCCCCGAGCGGGTCGACGAGCACGAGGTGCGCAGCGCGCTGTTCCCGGACGACGAGGGTTACGTCAAGGGCACCAAGACGATCGTCACCTACGAGATCGACGGCCGTTCCGGCAGCGCGGCGCTGGACGCCGCCAATCCCACCTTCTCGACCGGCCAGGCCTGGTACCAGCGGTTCGGGGAGTTCTTCCTGCTGGGCGCCGAACACCTGCTGTCCGGGATCGACCACATCCTGTTCCTGCTGGCGCTCATCGCCGGATCGCGGCGCCTGCGGGAGATCGTGCTCGCGGCCACCAGCTTCACCCTGGCGCACTCGGTGACGTTCATGCTCGCGGCTCTCGGCCTGGTCGAGGTGCCGGGGTCGATCGTGGAGCCGGTCATCGCGTTGTCCATCGCCGTCGTCGCGGGCTGGCACCTGTGGGGCATCTGGCGGCGCGGCGAGCACGCGACAGACCTGGAGGCGACGGCCGGGCACGGCCACCTCAGCCTGGACCGGGCCGGCTGGATCCGACTGGGTGTGGTGTTCTGCTTCGGCCTCGTGCACGGCCTGGGCTTCGCGGGCGCGCTGGGCATCGACGAGGCGTGGTCGTGGACCCTGCTGTGGTCGCTGTTGGTGTTCAACATTGGCATCGAGGTCGTTCAGTTGACGATTATCGCGCTGGTCTTCCCGCTCCTGCTCGTCCTTCGTCGCCGCGCGCCGAAAGTCGGTATCTGGGCGACCGGCGTTGTTTCCGCAGCCGTGTCCGTCATGGGGCTGATCTGGTTTGTGCAGCGCGTTTCCGGGTCCTGAGTAAGGCTAAGTAGTTCGCGAAGTGCAGGCTTTCGCAAGATCACGTTCATGGTCGGTTCACCAGGCGGCGAAAGCGTGGATTTGCTTCCCCGGCGTCGGGTGAAGTCACCATCCATTTCTCTATTTGAAAAGGGAACAATGTCGATGACATTGAGCACCTCGACACGGGCCTCCGGGCCTGTGCGGCGGCGCCTGGTCGCCGGGGTCGCAGCCGGGTTCCTCGGTTTGGGCGCGGCCCTCGGCAGCGGCCTGACGGCCACTGCCAGCGCGGCCGAGTCCACCACGATCACCGGTGTGGTCCTCGGCGTCGGCGCCAACGAGACCCAGCGGATCGTGAGCTGGTACTCGTCCGCCGACACCGCGCAGAAGATCCAGCTCGCCCCGACCGCCGAGATCGTCAACGGCGAGTTTCCGGCCGGCGCGGTCAGCTTCGACGCCGTCGGCGCGGCGAACACCTCCACCACCGGCTTCAACCGGCACGCCACGATCAGCAACCTGCGGGAGAACACCGCGTACTCGTACCGGGTCGGCGCCGAGGGCAGCTGGTCCCCGGCGTACGCCTTCAAGACGCAGGACTTCGAGGGCGACTACGACTTCCTGTTCTTCGGTGACCCGCAGATCGGCTCCTCCGGTGACCGGCTGAAGGACCAGGCCGGCTGGGAGGAGACCCTGAAGGTCGCCACCGGGGCCAACCCGAACGCCGAGCTGTTGGTCTCCGCCGGTGACCACGTGGAGAGCGCCAACGACGAGGGTCAGTGGACCTCGTTCCTGGCCCCCGAGCAGCTGCGTCAGATCCCGCTCGTGGCCACCATCGGTAACCACGACGTCGGCGGCAAGTCCTACGAGCAGCACCACTTCACCCCGAACACCGACCGCTCGGCGCAGTACTACAACGGCGACCAGGCGACCCGGTCCGGCGGCGACTACTGGTTCATCCACAAGGACGTGCTGTTCATCGACCTGAACAGCAACAGCTACGCCAACCCGGCGGACGGCTCCGCCGGCGGCGACGCGGCGCACGTCGCGTACGTCACCGACGTGATCAAGAAGCACGGCTCCGAGGCCAAGTGGAAGGTGCTGGTCTACCACCACTCCATCTACTCGCCGGCCAGCCACGCGACCGACACCGACAACAAGCAGCGGCGGGAGGACTTCACCACGGCGTTCTCCAACCTCGGCGTGGACATGGTGCTCCAGGGCCACGACCACAGCTACACCCGCAGCTACTCGATCAAGAACGGCCAGAAGGAGAACCCGGCCGAGCAGCCCGGCGCCGCCGACGTGTTCCCCGGCCCGGGTGGCGTCATCTACGTGACGGCGAACTCGGCGTCCGGCTCGAAGTACTACGACATCAAGAAGCCGGACGACAGTGGCACCGGCATCCGTGGCAACGGCCCGGACCCGCTGGACCCGGGCAAGTACTGGTACAACTCGGTGCAGAACCAGGAGCACGTCCGCAGCTACGTCAAGGTGCAGGTGCGCGGCGACAAGCTGGTCCTGGCCAACGTCCGCAGCGGCACCTGCGCGGCCCCGAACGCGGCCGTCGAGAAGGGCCTCTCCTGCGTCAACACCCCGGAGGGTCAGCCGGTCGGCTCGATCGTCGACAAGGTCACGGTGCACCCGTACCACGGTGACGGTCAGGCCATCCAGGTCAACGTGCCGAACGCGGCCCCGGGTGAGTTCGGCTGGACGATCGACGGCTACAACGGCCTGGTCGACCTGGGCACCGCCCAGGAGCGCGACGGCACCTTCTTCGAGGCGGCCGGCAAGATCAACCCGATCCTCGTGTCGGACAGCCGCCGTTCGCTCGCCCCATGGTCGATCTCGGCCAACGTCGGCGACTTCTCCGACGCCGACAAGAAGTTCTCCGGCTCCTACCTGGGCTGGAACCCGTACGTGCTCGACGGCGGCGCGGGCGCCGAGGCCGGTGCTCCGGTCCTGTCGTCCTTCGACGACCAGGGCAAGGGCCTCTCGGTCTCCAGCGCCCTCGCCGCAGCCGCGCAGGGTCACCCGCGCGGCGGCGCCCGCCTCGGTGCCGACCTGGATCTGAAGATCCCGGACAGCATCGCGAAGGGCAGCTACCGCACCACGCTCACGATCACCGCGCTGAGCAGCTGACCGAACTGTTCCATCGGGCGGGGTAGGCACCTTCGGGGGCCTGCCCCGCCACCCATGTGCCGCCCTCCCAAGATCACCTCAAGGATCCGACATGTACCCGTCCGTCACGCGCTGGAAGAAGCTTGCTCGTACCACCGCGCTGTCCCTGCTCGCTGCCGTCGCGACAGTCGGCGTCGGTGCCGGCCCCGCCCTGGCGGCGGACGGCGACGTCGCCTGGACGGTCCGCACGGCCTCCAACGGCTACGGCGAGGCTCGGTCCAGTTACAGCTACAACGTCAATCCCGGTGGTTCCGTCGAGGACGCCATGGTCGTCGCCAACCGCGGCAAGGCGCCGCTGACCCTGTCCGTGTACGCCGCCGACGGCTTCACGACCGACGCGGGTCAGCTCGACCTGCTCACCAGGGACGCCAGGTCCGTCGCGATCGGTGCCTGGGCGAAGCCGAAGGCCGGCAGCGTCGTGATCCAGCCCGGGAAGACCGCGCAGGTCCCCTTCACGGTCAGTGTCCCGGACAACGCCACCCCCGGTGACTACGTCGGCGGGATCCTCACCACGCTCACCCAGGCCGACCAGGCCGAAGGCATCAACGTCGACAGGCGCCTCGGCATCCGGATCAAGCTGCGGGTCGGCGGCGAGCTGAAGCCGAACCTCGCGATCGAGGGCGTGCACGTGACGTACGGGGGCCCGGCCAACCCGTTCGGCAAGGGCGACGCCACCGTCACCTACAAGATCCACAACGTCGGCAACGCCGCGCTCTCCGGGCAGCAGGCGGTCTCGGTCTCCGGGCCGTTCGGCGTGCTGCGGGTCCGGGCGAAGGACATCGCCGCGCCGCCGGAGCTGCTCCCGGGTGAGAGCTGGGACGTGACAGTGCCCATCGCCGGTGTCGCCCCCGCCGTCTCGCTTGCCGCGACCGTGACCCTCACGCCGCTGCTCACCGACGCCTCCGGCTCGACCACCTCGCTCAAGCCGGTCCAGGTCACCGCGCACGGCTGGGCCCTGCCGTGGCTGCTGGTGCTGGTGCTCGTAGTGCTGATCGCCGTGCTCGTCGGGGCGTACCTGTACCGGCGTCGCAACCGGACGCAGCGCAAGGTGCGCGAGGACGCCCGCGTACGCGAGGCCGTCGCGCAGGCCCTGCGTGGCCCGAAGCCGCAAACCCCCTGAGCGCGATCTTGCACTTACTGCCCCGGCCTAGCAGCGCGTTGCACGCGTATCGGCGACCGAAACTGCAAGATCGCGGCGGTCGCACCAGGGCCTGTTTCACAAGGACTGGCCGGCCTGCGGCGGGCCCGGACGACGACCGGCGGCGTTGCGGTTTCGTCCGGATACGACACCGGTATCCGGA
>NZ_JBEZED010000054.1:0-9480 GCF_040648675.1 Micromonospora sp. NPDC049101
CCCGCCCCCGCCAGACGCTCGACTGGGCAACCCCAGCCGAACGCCTGGACCACCTCATCGCTACCTAACGATTGCACTCACCCCTTGACCCCAAGGCCGGGAGAAGGGCAATAACCTCATGATCAACGAGGGTGGGGGGGTGGGTGGGGTTAGGGGTTTGGGGTGAAGCCTTGGGGGAGTTCCAGGCGGTGTTGGGTTAGCAGGGGGGTGTTGTTCAGCAGGGTGTTGGTGGGGGCGTCGGCTACGATCCGGCCGCCGTCGAGGATCACCGATCGTTCGCACAGCTCCGCCGCGTACGGCAGATCGTGCGTGACCATCAGCAGCGTCACCGGCAGGCCGCGCAGGATCTCGGCCAGCTCCCGACGGGCCGCCGGGTCCAGGTTCGAGGACGGCTCGTCGAGCACCAGGATCTCCGGGTGCATGGCCAGCACGGTGGCCACCGCCACCCGGCGGCGCTGCCCGAAGGAGAGGTGCTGCGGGGCCCGGTCGCGGTGCGCACCCATCCCCACCGCGTCGAGCGCCTCGTCCACCCGGGCGGCCAACTCGGCACCGCGCAGACCCAGGTTCGCCGGCCCGAACGCCACGTCCTCCGCCACCGTGGGCAGGAACAGCTGGTCGTCCGGGTCCTGGAAGACGATGCCCACCCGGCGGCGCACCTCGGCCAGGGTGGCCCGATCCGGCGTCACGGTCAGCCCGCCGACGCTCACGGTGCCCTCGGTCGGGGTGAGGATGCCGTTGAGGTGCAGCACCAGCGTGGTCTTGCCGGCGCCGTTGGGCCCGAGCAACGCCACCCGGTCGCCACGCGGCACGGCCAGGTCCACCCCGTGCAGGGCGACGTGCCCATCCGGGTACGTGTAGCGAACGCCCCGAACGTCCAGCGAGAGAGCGGTCTGCACGACACCGATCATGACAGCACGACGGCGGTGGCGGCGATGGAGGCCGCCAACACCGGCACAGTCGCCGCGACCAGCCACTGACCGGCGCTCGCGGCACCGTCGCCCTGCCACACGGCGGGCATCCGCCCGGTGTAGCCCCGCGACAGCATCGCCAGGTAGACCCGCTCGCCGCGCTCGAAGGCACGCAGAAACAACGCCCCGATCCCGGCGGCGAAGCCGCGTAACTGCCACAGGAAGCGCGGATCGTCACCCCGGGAGATCCGGGCCACTCGCATCCGCCGTGCCTCACCCACCAGCACGTCGAGGTAGCGCAGCATGAACGTGGCGATCTGGGTCAGCACCTGCGGGCAGTGCAGCCGGTCCAACCCCACGATCAGGTCCCGGGTGGTGGTCGTCGCGGCGAGCAACAGCGAGGCGAGCACACCCAGGGTGCCCTTGGCCAGGATGTTCCACGCGCCGTGCAGCCCGTCCTCGGACAGGCGCAGGCCCAGCACCTCGACCCGGTCGCCGGCACCGAGGAACGGCAGCGCCACGGCGAACAGTACGAACGGCAGCTCGATCAGCGCCCGGCTGAGCAGCCACCGCGGCCCCACCCGGGCCAGCGCCGCCACCGCCGCCACCAGCACGGCGTACGCGCCGAAGGCCCAGAACGCCTCGCGTGGGGTGGCCACCACGGCGAGGGTGAAGACCACCATCGCCACGATCTTGACCTCGGGCGGGAGCCGGTGCACCGGCGAGTCCGCCTCGCGGTACAGCACGTGCCCGTGACCGGCACCCATTCCGCGTACTCCCTGCTCAGCTGACGCGCGACGTCGCCGCGTCGTCCTCGGCGGGCGTCGTGGCGTAGCCGCCGGTCGGCGTGGCGTCGCCGCCGGTCGGCGTGGCGTCGCCGCCGGTCGGCGTGGTGCCCCGGCGGCGCAGCAGCCAGAAACCGCCGGCGCCGATCGCGAAGGTGACGAGCACGCCGAGCACCCCGGAGAGGCCGGTGGAGACGAAGCTGTTCCGCACGCCGCGCACGCCGTAGTCGGCGAGCGGGCTGTCGGCGAACTCGTGGTCTCGGGCCTGTTGGGCCGGGCAACTGCCGCCGACGATGTTGTCCTCGGCGTCGACCGTGCAGCCCTTGAGTAGGGACGAGTCCAGCCCGTCCGGGTGCGACGAGGCGTAGTTGCTCACCACTCCGGCGAGCAGCAGGGCGACCAGCAGGCCAGCGGCCAGGAAGGCCCAGGAGCGGTTCTTCATCGGACACCTCCGGCGACCGGGACAGCGGGGGCGGCGGGTGCGCGCAGCGAGCGCAGCGCGTACACCAGGTCGGGTCGCACCTTCGCGACGGTGAGCACGGTGGTCGCGGTGATCAGGCCCTCGCCGATGCCGATCAGCAGGTGGACGCCGGCCATCGTGCCGGCCAGGCCGGTCAGGTTGCTCCCCAGGTCGGTGGTGCCACCCAGCCAGTACTCCAGGACGAAGCCCTGCGACGCGACCACCACGCTGAGCGTCGCGGCCACGAACGCGGTCACGGCCAGACCGGCCGGCGTACGGGGCAGCACCCGCAGCAACAGCGCGATCAGCAGGTATGCCGCGGCGGTGCCGAGCAGCGCCATGTTCGTGATGTTGAGGCCGAGCATCGCCACGCCGCCGTCACCGAAGATCAGTGCCTGCACGACCAGCACCACTGACACGCAGAGCGCGCCGACCCACGGGCCGACAAGCATGGCGGCGAGCGCGCCGCCGAGCAGGTGGCCACTCACCCCGGCCGTGAAGATCGGAAAGTTGAGCATCTGGACGGCGAAGATGAACGCGGCCACCAGGCCCGCCATCGGTGCCAGCCGGTCGTCCAGGTCACGCCGGCCGCGCAGGACGCAGAAGGTGAGCGCGGCAAGAGCGAGCGCAGCGAAGATCGCTGCCACCGGACCGTCGATGATCCCGTTCGAGATGTGCATCGCCAGTGTTTCCACGCGACCTCCCACACGTCAGCGGGCCCGACCGGACCAGCGTGCGTCAGCCTATTTCCCAACACTCGTTGTTGCCAGACTCTGGCAACAACGCGAGGTGTTGATCACCTTTCCGGCCGACCAAACCCTGCGGCGGTCCGCCGCCCAGGTGATCGACCCGCCATCCTGCCCTCGCCGCCGGTGACAGCGCCCAACCGACCCAGGCCACGCCGCCAGCGACAGCAGGCGCCCGGTCGGGCGGCGGTATCGTCGGGCCATGACCACGCCCGACCGCCTCTCCCCCGGTGACCCCGCGCCCGAGTTCACCCTCGCCACCGACACCGGTGACCAACTCTCCCTCGCCGACCTGCGCGGTCGCAGGGTGATCCTGTACGCCTACCCGGCGGCGATGACCCCCGGCTGCACCAAGCAGGCCTGCGACTTCCGCGACTCGCTCGCCGCACTCCAGGCAGCCGGGTACGAGGTCGTCGGCATCTCCCCGGACAAGCCGGAGAAGCTGGCGAAGTTCCGCGAGCGCGACGCGATCACCTTCCCGCTGGTGTCCGACCCGGACCGGGCGGTGCTGACCGCCTACGGCGCGTACGGCGAGAAGCAGTTGTACGGCAAGACCGTCACCGGCGTGATCCGCTCGACGTTCGTGATCGACGCCGACGGCAAGGTCGAGCGAGCGCTCTACAACGTCAAGGCCACCGGGCACGTCGCGAAGCTCCGCCGCGACCTCGGCCTGGACTGAGGCGGAGAGCCCCGGCGCGGCCTTGGACCAGCCGCCGGGAGGCCGGGCTCGACATCGCCGAAGCCGGACGTTCTAGACTCAGCGGGTTGGCGGGAGTGGCGTAACGGCAGCCGCGATAGGTTTAGGTCCTATTGTCCGAAAGGGCGTAGGGGTTCGAGTCCCCTCTCCCGCACAGATCAACGAGCACCACAGGCCACCGAGCACCACAGGCCACCGAGCACCACGCGCCCCGACTGCGGTTGTCGGGCGCGTCACTGTCGAGGGTCGCGGGCCTGGTCGGCAGGTCAGGATGGCGAGCGTGAGTCTGCGCTTCGTCCTCGACCCCGACCTGACCCCGCGGCTGCGCGCCGAGATCGTCGCGCTCTGGGCGGACGCCAGCAACGCTGGCGGCGCGGTCGGCTTCGTCCCGCCGGTGACCGTCGCCGACGTCCACGTGCTCGCCGACCCGACCTTCGCCGGCATCACCGACGGACCGGACCGCCTGCTTGTCGGATACTCCGGCGACCGATTGGTGGCCCTGCTGGTCTTCAGTGACAACCGTTTCCCGCTCAAGGCGCACTGGTGTGTGTTGAAGCGGGTGATGGTCCACCCGGACGCCCAGGGCACCGGGTACGGCTCGGCGCTGATGGTCGAGGCCGCCCGGCTGGGCAGGCGGTTCGGCCACGAGGCGCTGCACGTGACGGTGCGCGACGGGTTGGGGCTGGACACGTTCTACGCTCGCCTCGGCTACCGGGAGATCGGCCGGTTGCCGGGCGCGTTGCGGGTGGCGCCCGGTGACGACCGGGACGAGATCCTGATGTGGCTCGACCTGACGCCTGTCGACTGAGCGGTCACCCGCGCACCAGACTGAGCGGTCAGCCCGCGCACCAGCGGGCGTTCGCCGCGACCGGCGGGGTGCTCGGCGTGCCGGTGGCCGGCGCGCTCGCCTTCGCCACCTCGGCCGGTCGGCGGGCCGGCGTCGGCGTACCGGCGGGTCGGTTGCCGGGCGGCCGGGCCGACGCGGCCGGGCGCGGGGTGGCCGCCGCGCCGACACTTCCGTACATGCGGACCGCGCTGTTCTGCACCTGGGCGGGTGCCATCCGGATGCCGCCGACGGTGGCGCGGTTTCCGTACACGTCGCTGACGCGGATGGTGAACGGCCCGGCCCCGGCGCCGGAGGGGATCAGCCAGTAGTTGTAGTCCTGCCGGGCGGCCGGGCGCCACGGATCGCTGTCCCGCTGCCGGACCTCGACCGACCGCAGCGGGTTGCCGTGGTTGCCGACGCGGACGGCGAACCAGAACTGCGACGCGCCCTCCTTGATCCGGAAGGTGAGCGGGCCGGGCAGCGGTGGGTTGACCACCGCGCGGTAGGTGACCGGGACGAGACCCTGGACCGGCTCGGCGATCCGGGCGAACGCCTCGCGGGACAGATCGAGATGCCCGGGCACACACTCCGGGCACTGGTCCATGATCAGCACTCGGACGGTGCCCTTCGGGCCGGTCACGTCGAGGAAGCCACCGCAGGCGGCGCCGGCGGAGTATTCGGTCGGGCCGAGCGCGACGTAGAGGCGGTTGGCCGGGGCAGCGGGGTTCGAGCAGTTGCCGCCAGCGCCGTTCGAGTCGTAGAAGGTGGCCTTGCCGCTGTGGGTGGCGGTGCCGGTGGGCGGTGCGGCGGCGAGCGTCCGGCCGGCGGCACAGGCCGGGGCGGAGCCCGACCGCAGGGTCAGGGTGAGCCCCAGTGCCGCCGCGACAACTGTGACGCCGGTGGCGACCAGCCAGGGCGTCGAGCGCGACGACGACCGGGGCCGGACCTCGGGAGCCCGGTCCAGGTCGATGTCGATGTCGACAACGCTTGCGTCCGTCACGACGGCGATGCTGCCGGAACCGGGCGCGAGGCGACAAGCCGGCTAAGCCAAAGCTAAGACAGCGTCGACGGACGGTGATCGGCGCGTTCCCGATCGAGGGTCGCGGTGACCGGTCAGGGCGCGAGGACGAGCGCGGCCCCCAAGGCCAGCGGTCCACTGTCGAGCGGTACCAGGTTCAGTCCGAAGAGGATCTTCCGCTGGACGTTGCGGTGGCGGCCGAGGGTGCGCAGCGGTTCGTGCGTGCGTACCCCGGTTTCCTGGTCGGTCGTGGTCACCACGCAGCGGGCGCACGGCCCGGCGGCCCGAAACCGCAGGTCACCGATGCGCAGCGATCGACCCACCCAGTCGTCCTCGGCCCAGGCCGGTGCCCCGTCGACGACCAGGTTGGGTCGGAACCGGGTCATCGGCAGCGGTTCCTCCGCCGCCTCGGCCAGCCATTCGTTGAGGACGTCGAGGGAGGCGGTGTTCGTCAGCAGCAGCGGGTAGGCGTCGGCGAAGCTGACCTCGTCGCCGGTGTCGTGGTCGCGGTCCTCGACGGCCAGGTGGCGGGTCGGCCGGGCCAGCCAGACCAGCCGGACCGGTCGGCCGAGCAGCGCACCGAGCCAGTCGTCGGCCGCTCGACCGGCCGGCAGAGCCGGGACCGGGATGGTGCGGTGGCGGAAGGTGCGCACCGCGACCGGATCGCCGGCGGTCGGCTCGGGCACGTCGAGGTCGGCCCGCCCGGCGGCGCGCAGCGTCAGACCCCCGGGGCGAACGCTGGCGTGCAGGCCGACCAGCCGGGTGGTGTCCCGCTGGGTGACGCCGACGCCGTCGGCGTCGACGACCATCCAGCGCCGGTCGCCGGCCAGACCCCACGGCCGCACGAACGCGCCGTCGTGGTCGAGCCGGTGACAACCCTTGACCGGGTACGTGTGGATCGACGTCAGTCGCACCTGGCTACCACCCTCCGCCGCTGCCGTCGCCCGGGTGCCAGTGGCCGCCGACCGGGGCGAACGGCGTGCCGGCGAGGGCTCTGCGTGGTTGGATGGCGTCCACCGCTGCTTCATAGCGGGTTCGGGCCAACGATCGTCGGAGAAGTTTCGGTCGGGTCGCGGATCCGATGACCCGGACGGGGGTACATGCCTGTAACCCGGAATCAGTAGCATCGCGGCATGCAGTATCGCCAAGAGTACGCGGAGCCCGAGACCCAGTTCATCGCGCCGCAGCAACCATCGGAGCCGACCAAGAAGGCGCGGCGGAAGCGTCCCCGGTGGCAAAAGGTCGCTTTGATCACCTTCGTGGTCCTGGCGTTGCTCGGCGGTAGCGGCATGATCGCCGGAGGTTTGTACTTCCGTTCCATCAACTCCGGCATCGAGCGCGTCGACGCCTTCGACGGTGTGCCGGAGGCCGACCGTCCGCAGGTTGGTGAGAACGCCCAGGGCGCCATGAACATCATGATCCTCGGCAGCGACTCCCGCGATCCGGGCAACGAGTCCGGCTCCCGCACCGACACCATCATCGTGGCCCACCTGCCGAAGGACCGGTCCAGCGCCCAGCTCATCTCGATCCCCCGGGACACCTGGGTCAGCGTGCCGAAGTCCTCGAGCGGCCGGGGTGGCAAGGACGCGAAGATCAACGCGTCGTTCGCGTGGGGCGGCGTGCCGCTGCTGGTGCAGACGGTGGAGAAGTTCACCGGCGTGCGGATCGACCACGTGACGATCGTCGACTTCAGCGGTTTCAAGGAGATCGTGGACGCGCTCGGCGGCATCACCGTGGACGTGGAGAAGGGCTTCACCACGCTGTACGCGCTCAACGGCAGCCGGACGTTCAAGGCCGGACGGCAGAAGATGGACGGGGCGGCCGCGCTGGACTACGCACGCGAACGGCACGCCTTCGCCGACGGCGACTTCGCCCGGATCAGGCACCAGCAGCAGGTGATCAAGGCGATCCTGGACAAGGCGGCGTCCGGCGGGACGCTCGCCAACCCGGCCAAGCTCAACTCCTTCGTCAAGGCGACGGCGGACGCGGTCGCCGTGGACAAGAAGTTGAACCTGATTGATCTCGCCTCCGAGATGCGTGACCTGCGCAGCGGTAACCTGACGTTCCTCACCTGCCCGGTGAAGGGCACCGGCACGATGGGCACCGAGAGCGTCGTGCTCGCCGACAAGGACAAGGCAGCCAAGGTCTTCGACGCGGTCCGCAACGACAACGTTCCGGGAATCCTCTCCGCCGCAAAGTAGGAGGAGGAACTGACTTGCCGGCTATGGTGACTCGACCCGGTCGATCGTAGAGTTCGGTCGCCCTTACGGTCGGGATGCGTGACCGAGGGCATTCACGGGGAGGTCCACTAGTGCCAGGCCAGCCGGCGACCAGCCATTCGTCCACGCCGCCGCCAGTCGGCGGGGACGAGACTGACATGCCGGGCGACGGGGCCCGTCTGTACGGCGGCGCCCCACCCGTGCCCCAGACCAGGGAGCCGCGGATTCGGGCGCAGGCGAAGGTCGAGACGCCCGGCCTGGGCACCACGGCCGTCCTGCCGTACGCGCGGTCCCGCACCTCGTCACGGACCCGGTGGCTGCGGGCCTGGATGATGATCGCGCCCGTCGACGCCGTCGCGCTCATCGCTCCGCTGGTGCTGACCCAGAGCTACTGGCGCGGGACGATGGCCAACGCGGCCCTGACCGTGGCCCTCTTCGCGACCGGCGGCCTCTACCGGCCGCGCCGGCACGTGAGCATCCTCGACGAGCTGCCGAGCCTCTGCGGGCGCCTGCTGGCCGCCGCCTCGGTGGTGGCCATCATCGCGGCCGAACGTCACGCCTCGGTGGCGTACGTCGGCGGGTTCATGCGCGGCGTCGCGCTGTCGGCGGGGCTCGTGATCCTCGGGCGTGCGGCCAGCAGGTCGTTCACCGTCCTGTCCCGCAAGCGTCGCTGGGCGGAGCACAACGCGCTCGTCGTCGGCGGCGGCCCGATCGGCCTCGAAATCGCCAGGCTGCTGCGCCGCTACCCGCAGTACGGCCTGCGGTACGCCGGCTGTGTCGACGTCGCGTCGCGCCAGGGTAACGGTGCGCTGCCGCTGAGCGGGTCGATGTCGGACCTCGAACACCTCGTCCGGTTGACGGAGTGCGAAGTCCTGATCATCGCCGACCCGGACTGCGACGAGACCACGCTCATGGAAACCCTGTTGCAGCCGCGCAGCTCCCGCTGCGATCTCTGGGCCGTGCCGCGTCTGTGGGGCTCACGCTCCCACAGCGGTTACCCCGACCACATCGGCGCGTTCCCGATCGTCAAGATCGGTGACATCACGCTGACCGGCCCGCGGTGGGCCATCAAGCGCGCGTCGGACATGCTGTTCGCCGGGGTCGCGCTCCTGCTGTTGAGCCCGGTGCTGCTGCTCTGCGCCCTCGCCACGTTCATCGACGGTGGCAAGGGCATCTTCTTCTACCAGGAGCGGATCGGCCGGTACGGCAAGCCGTTCAACGTCATCAAGTTCCGCTCGATGCGTCCCGTGAACGAGCAGGAGTCCCAGACCAACTGGTCCATCGCGCACGACAACCGGGTCGGCCCGATCGGCCGGTTCATGCGCCGGACGTCGCTGGACGAGCTGCCCCAGTTGTGGAACATCCTGCGTGGCGACATGAGCGTGGTCGGGCCGCGGCCGGAACGGCCGTACTTCGTGGAGAAGTTCTCGGCGGAATACCCGGACTACGCGGCACGCCACCGGGTTCCCGTTGGGCTCACCGGGCTCGCGCAGGTCAGCGGCCTGCGCGGGGACACCCCGATCTCCGACCGGGCCCGGTTCGACAACTACTACATCGAGAACTGGTCGCTGTGGTTGGACGTCAAGGTGGTGCTCCGCACCGTCTCGGAGGTCTTCCGCGCCGGAGGCCGCTGACCGAAGACACAACCGCCGCGGGTGGTGGCGCCGACGATCTCGACACGTCGGCACCACCACCCGCGGCGTTGTCAGCTCAGGCGGTTGTCAGCTCATGCGGTGGGTGTGGTCTTGAGGGGTTCCCACCAGGTGCGGTTGTCGCGGTACCAGGTGACGGTGTCGGCGAGGCCGGCGTCGAGGGTGATGC
>NZ_JBEZED010000055.1:0-9157 GCF_040648675.1 Micromonospora sp. NPDC049101
TGACCCGTAAACACAAACGCCACACCACCCTGCTCCACCGCCAACCCACCCACCACACCCGACACCACCTGACCCGACGCCACCGCCCGCAGGCCCGCAAGCAGGTCGTCCCGGTCAGCGGCGAGCACGGCGGCACGGTTGTCCTGCATCGCACGGGTCAGTGCCCTGGTGCGGGCCACGTCGAGGACCGCCAGGCCAGGTCGGGCCTCGAGGTGGGCCAGCAGGTCCCCGGCCTGCGCACGCAACGCCGCCTCGCCGCGGCCGGACAGCAGGACGGGCACGACCTGGGAGGGTTCCGGCGTGACCTCCTCCCCGGTCCGGTCCGGTTCCGGCTCGTACTCGAGGATCAGGTGGGCATTCGTGCCGCTGACCCCGAAGGAGGACACGCCCGCCCGGTAGGGGCGCCCCCTGTCCGGCCAGGGGGTTTCCTCGGTCAGCAGCCGGACGGCACCGGAATCCCAGTCGACATGCCGGGAGGGCTCGCTGACGTGCAGAGTCTTCGGCAGCACTCCGTGTCTCATCGCCATGATCGTCTTGATCACGCCCGCCAACCCGGCAGCCGCCTGGGTGTGCCCGAGGTTGGACTTCACCGACCCGAGCCACAGCGGACCGCCGTCACCGCGCTCCTGCCCGTAGGTGGCCAGCAGCGCGCCCGCCTCGATGGGGTCGCCGAGGGTCGTCCCGGTGCCGTGCGCCTCGACCAGGTCCACGTCGGCCGGGGACAGCCGTGCGTCGGCCAGCGCCTGCCGGATCACCCGCACCTGCGACGGGCCGTTCGGAGCGGTCAACCCGTTGCTTGCGCCGTCCTGGTTGACGGCGCTGCCCCGCAGGACGGCAAGCACCTGGTGGCCGTTGCGTCGGGCGTCCGAGAGCCGTTCGAGCAGCAGCACTCCCGCCCCCTCGGACCACCCCGTGCCGTCGGCGGACTCGGAGAACGCCTTGCACAGACCGTCCGGGGCCAGGCCACGCTGGCGGCTGAACTCCACGAACACGACCGGGGTCGACATGACGGTGACGCCGCCCGCCAGGGCGAGTGAGCACTCCCCCCTGCGCAGGGCCTGGGCCGCGAGGTGCATGGCCACCAGCGAGGACGAGCACGCGGTGTCGACGGCGAGCGCGGGGCCCTCGAGGCCGAAGGTGTAGGCCAGCCGGCCCGCGAGCACGCTGCCGGCGTTGCCGGTCAGCAGGTGGCCCTCGACCTCCTCGGGTGCGCGCCGCAGCCGCGAACCGTACTCCTGCCCGTTGGTGCCGGCGAAGACGCCGGTGTCGCTACCTTTCAGCGAGGAAGGGTGCAGGCCGGCCCGCTCGAACACCTCCCACGAGGTTTCGAGCAGCAGCCGCTGCTGCGGATCCATCGCCAACGCCTCGCGCGGCGAGATCCCGAAGAAGCCCGCGTCGAATCCGGCGACGTCGTCGACGAATCCGCCGCGCCGGACATAGCTCTTGCCTGCCCGCTCGGAGTCGGGGTCGTAGAGATCGGGGTCCCAGCCGCGGTCGGCGGGCAGCGGGGACATCACCTCCCGGCCCTCTCGCAGCACCTGCCAGAGGTCTTCCGGCGATCGGACACCACCGGGGAACCGGCAGGCCATCCCGATGACGGCGACCGGCTCGTGGCCGCCGTCCTCCAGCTCCTGGATCCGACGGTTCGCCTGCCGCAGCTCGGTGGTGAGCCGGTTGACGAAATAGCGCAGCCTGTCCTTGTCCTCATCGGCCATGGCTCAACGCCCCCTCTGGTCCAGGTCCCTGGTCTCGGATATTCCGAACTCTTTTTCGATGAACGCGAAGACCTCGTCGTCCGAAGCCGCGGCGATCTCGTCGTCGACGTCAGCCGATTCGGGTTGACCGACCGTGCCGCTCGGGGTTTCGCTCAACCTCGTGACCAGGACGCGCAGCCGGTTGCCTATGCGCGCCCGGTCGGCGGCGCTCAGGTCGGAGTTGGACAGCAGCGGCTCAAGCTCGTCCAGCCCCGCGAACACCGGCTCCGCGGGGTCGGCCGCGGCCGGCAGCACCAGCGAGCGGAGGTGCCGGGCCAGCGCGGCCGGCGTCGGGTGGTCGAAGACAAGCGTCGCCGGGAGCTTCAGGGCGGTCTCGCGCGACAGCAGGTTCCGGAGCCGAACGGCCGCCAGCGAGTCGAACCCGCAGTCCTTGAAGGCCCGGTCCGCGGCCACCGCTCCCGGTCCGGAGTGGCCCAGCACCACCGCCGTACGGTCGCGCACGAGGTCGAGCAGCACGGCGTCGCGGTCAGCGTCGGAAAGCCCGGCCAGTCGCTCCCGAAGCCGGGCGGACGCGTCGGAGCGCCGCTCCTGCTCCCCGTCTGCCAGCCGGGCTTCGGACAGCTCGGCGAACAGCCGGGCGGGCCGGTCGAACGCCAACTCGGAGACATAGGTGGGCCAGTCGACATCGGCGACGGCCAGCACCGGCTCGTCCCGGTCGAGGGCCGAGCCCAGGACCTCCAGGGCGAGATCGGCATCGAGGGCGGCCACGCCCCTGCGGCTCAGGCCGGCGGCGACCTCCGGCGCTCCCACGAGCCCGCCCCCGGCCCAGGGGCCCCAGGCCACCGAGGTGGCCTTCAGGCCTTCCGCGCGCCGCCGCTGGGCCAGCGCGTCGAGCATCGCGTTGGCCGCCGCGTAGGCGCCCTGGCCGGTGTTGCCGACGGCCGCGGTGAAGGAGGAGAACAACACGAACGCCGACAGGTCCAGCTCCCTGGTCAGATCGTGCAGATGCAGCGCGGCGCGGGCCTTGGGCGCGAGAACGGCGTCGATCCGGTCCCGGTCGAGCGAGCCGATCAGCGCGTCGTCCAGGACCGCGGCCGTGTGCACCACTGTCGTGAGCGGCCGGTCGGGCCGGATCGTCGCCAGCACCGAGGCCAGCTGCGTACGATCGGCCACGTCGCAGGCCAGGACCTCGGCCGTCGCCCCCAGCTCTTCGAGCTCGGCGACGAGTTCGGCCGCCCTCGGCGCGTCCGGCCCACGCCTGCTGACCAGCACCAGGTGCTCGATGCCCCGTTGGACCAGCCAGCGCGCCGTCCGGGCGCCCAACGCGCCAGTGCCTCCGGTCACCAGCGCGGTGCCGTGCGCCCGCCACTCCGGCGCGGCCCGCCCCGCCGCGACCGGCGCGTGCAGCAGCCGCCGCACCCGCACCCCGGAGCTCCGGACGGCGGCCTCGGGCTCATCCGTGTACGCGCCGGAGACGACGGCCAACACCTGCTCCCAGGTCCGCTCGTCGGTCGCGGCACCCTCGACGTCGATGAGGCCACCCCACCGGTCCGGGTGCTCGAGTGCGCAGACCCTGCCCAGGCCCCACAGCGCGGCACCGGCCGGGTCCGGCGCGACACCGTCCGCGCCGGTGGAGACCGCCGAACGGGTGAGGCACCACAGCGGTGCCGGCACCCCGGCCTCGCCGAGGACCCCGATCAGCGTCGCGGTGGCGTGCAGGGCCTCCGGTTCCGCCAGCCCGAGCAGGGAGATGACACCTTCCACGTCCCGCACGGCCCGGATGGCATCCAGCAGACCGTCGCCGGAGCGGAGAACAACGGCATCGGCACCCGCCTGCTCCAGTGCCCGGACGGCGGCACCCACCAACTCGGTCCGGTCCTGTTCCTGCGCGGCCACCAGCACCCAGGCCCCCCGCAGGGTGGCACCGGAGACCTCCGTACCCCGCGCGGGCTGCCAGTCGATCCGGTAGCGCCAGGAGTCCGTGACGGTCGCGGCCATCCGTTTCCTGCGCCACGCGGCCATCGCGGGAAGAACGCTGCTCAGCGGGGCCGCCGGGTCGACGCCGAGCGCCGCGGAGAACTCCGCCAGGTCGCCGCGATCGACCGCGTCCCAGAGGCCACTGTCGGCGGTGCCCGCCACCGGCACGTCGTCGTCGAGCCAGTAACGCTTGCGCTGGAAGGCGTAGGTCGGCAACGGCACCGTCGCGGAGCCCGCGCCCTCGAAGACCGGCGACCAGTCGATGTCGACGCCGCGTACGAGGAGCTGCGACAGTGAGAGCAGGAACCGCCGCATTCCGCCGTCGGCACGGTGCAGCGTCCCCGCCACCAACGCCTGGCTCGCCTCGCGCTCCTCCGCGACCGCCGTCATCCCGACGGCGAGAACCGGATGCGGGCTCACCTCGACCATGATCTGGTGCCCCTCGTCGAGCAGCGCGCCGACGGCCGACGCGAACTGGACGCTCTGCCGCAGGTTGCGGTACCAGTACTCGGCGGTCAGCGAGGCACCGTCGCGCTCGACCCACCGACCGTCCACCGTGGAGTAGAACGGCACCGTCGCGGGCAGCGGCCGCAGATCGCCCAGCACCTCGATCAGGCGCGCACGGATCCCCTCGACCTGAGCCGAATGGGAGGCGTAGTCCACCGCCACCCGGTTCGCCCAGACGCCCCGGGCCTCGCACGCCGCGAGAAACTCCTCCAGGGCCACCGCCTCGCCGGCGACCACGACCGAGCGGGGGCCGTTGGCCGCCGCCAGCGAGAGGCGGTCCGCCCAGGGCGTCAGGAAGTCCGCACACTCCTGTGGTGCCAGGGTGGCGGTCGCCATTGCGCCGCCTCCGGCCAAAGATTCCCCGATCAGCCGGCTGCGCAGGGCCGCCACCTTCGCGCCGTCGCTCAGGGAGAGGATTCCGGCCACGCAGGCGGCCGCGATCTCGCCCTGGCTGTGACCGACGACCGCCGCCGGCCGCACGCCGAACGAGCGCCACAGCTCGGCCAGGGAGACCATCACCGCCCAGAGCGCGGGCTGGACGACGTCCACCCGGTCCAGCGGAGGCGCTCCCTCGGCACCGCGCACCACGTCGAGCAGCGACCAGTCCGTGAACGGCGCCAGCGCCGCCGCGCACTCGGCCATCCGCGCGGCGAACACCGGCGACTCGTCGAGCAGTTCCACGGCCATCCCGGCCCACTGCGACCCCTGCCCGGGGAAGACGAACACCGGGCCGGACGGCGCGGTACCGGAGCCGTACACGATCTCCTCGTGCTCCTCGCCGCGAGCCCAGGCGCGCAGCGCCGCCGGGTCGGTCCCGGACGCGACGGCGACGGCACGGTGCTCGAAACGCGTACGGGTGGCCACCAACGACCTGGCCACGGCAGCCATCGAGAGGTCGGGACGGTCCTCGAGAAATGTCGCGAGCCGCCCGGCCTGCGCCCGCAGCGCCTCCTCGGACCGGGCGGACAGCACCAGCGGGAGGGTTGACACCGGCGAGTCCCCCGTGGGCGTCTCCTCGTGCGGTGGGCCCTGTTCGAGGATCACGTGCGCGTTCGTACCGGAGACGCCGAACGCCGACACCCCGGCCCGGCGCGGACGTCCCGTCTCGGGCCATGGCCGGGCCTCGGTCAGCAGTTCCACGGCTCCCGCCGACCAGTCGACGTTCGGGGACGGGTCGTCGACGTGCAGGGTCTTCGGGAGGACGCCGTGCTCCAGCGCCTTCACCATCTTGATCACGCCCGCGACACCCGCCGCCGCCTGGGCGTGGCCGATGTTCGACTTCAGCGAGCCCAGCCAGAGCGGACGGTCCGCCGGGCGGTCCTGCCCGTAGGTGGCCAGCAGCGCGCCCGCCTCGATCGGGTCGCCCAGCCTGGTGCCGGTGCCGTGCGCCTCGACCGCGTCCACGTCGGCCGCGGTCAGCCCGCCGTCGGCGAGAGCCTGCCCGATCACCCGCTGCTGGGACGGGCCGTTCGGCGCGGTCAGGCCGTTGCTCGCACCGTCCTGGTTGACAGCCGAACCACGGACCACGGCGAGCACCCGGTGCCCGTCACGACGCGCCTGCGCGAGGGGCTGGAGCAGGAGCATGCCCGCGCCCTCGGCCCAGATGGTGCCGTCGGCCGCGGCGGCGAACGACTTGGCCCGGCCGTCGGGGGCGAGCCCGCGCTGGCGGCTGAACTCGACGAACATGCCGGGATTCGCCATGATCGTCACTCCGCCGACCAGGGCACGGGAGCACTCACCCCGGCGCAGCGCCTGCACCGCCAGGTGAAGTGCGACAAGCGACGACGAGCAGGCGGTGTCGACGGTGACGGCCGGGCCTTCCAGGCCGAAGGTGTACGCGAGCCGGCCGGACGCGACGCTCGCGGTGTTGCCGGTGAGCAGGTAGCCCTCCACCTCTTCGGTCGCGCGGTGCAGCCGCGGCCCGTACTCCTGCGCGGCGGCGCCCACGAACACGCCGGTCCGGCTGCCGCGCAGCGACGTCGGGTCGATGCCCGCCCGCTCGAACGTCTCCCAGGCGGTCTCTAGCAGCAGCCGCTGTTGCGGATCCATCGCGAGCGCCTCACGCGGGGCGATGCCGAAGAACTCGGCGTCGAACTCGTCCGCGTCGTGGACGAAGCCGCCTTCGCGGGCGTAGCTCGTCCGCGCCTTGTCGGGATCCGGGTGGTAGACGCCCTCGTTGTCCCAGCCTCGGTTGGCCGGGAACGGCGAGATCCCATCGACGCCATCCGCCAGCAGTCGCCACAGATCCTCCGGGGTCGCCGCGCCACCGGGAAGACGGCAGCTCATCGCGACGATCGCGATCTGTTCTGCGCTCACCGCGACTGGCACGGTCGGTGCCTGCGTCCCCGTCGTGCCGGCGAGCAGGGCACCGAGATGCTCGGCCAGGGCCTCCGGTGTGGGATGGTCGAAGACGATCGTGGGCGGGAGCGCCATCCCGGTCTCGGCCGCCAGCCGGTTGCGGAGCTCCACCGCGGTGAGCGAGTCGAGCCCGAGATCCTGGAAGGCCCGGTCCACCGGCACACCCGCCGACGAGGCGTGTCCCAGCACCAGGGCGACCTGGTCGCGGACGAGTGTCGACACCGCCACGGTCCGCTCGACGTCGGGCAGCGCGGCGAGCCTGCGCAGCAGTTGCGAGGACGCCCCGGCACCGCGCCTCGCACGGGTGGGCAGCAGGCCGCGGAACACCGACGGCACGTCGTCTGGGCGCCCACCTCCCAGATCCATGGCGAGGGCGGCCACGACCGGCTCGTCCTGACCGAGCGCGGCGTCGAAGAGGGCGAGCGCGACGTCGGTGGCCAGCGGACGCAGCCCGCGGGCGGCGATCCTCGCCCGCGCGGCCGCCGTCAGGCCCCCGGCCATGCCTCCCTCGTCGGCCCAGGGCCCCCAGAGCAGCGAGAGCGCGGCCAGCCCCTCAGCCCTGCGGCGCACGGCCAGCGCGTCGAGGAACACGTTCGCCGCCGCGTATCCCGCCTGCCCGGCGCTGCCCGCCAGGCCCGCGATCGAGGAGCACAGGACGAAGAAGTCGAGCGCGTGGTCCCGGGTCAGTTCGTGCAGGTGCCAGGCCGCGTCCGCCTTGGCGGCGAGGACACCGTCGATCCTCGCGTGGTTCAGCGAGGCGACAGCTCCGTCGTCCACGACTCCGGCGGCGTGCACCACCCCGGTCAGGGGACGGTCCGGTGGGATCGTCGCGATCAGCCCGGCGAGGGCCTCGCGGTCCGTCACATCGCAGGCGGCCACCTCGACCGTGACGGCGCCGAGCCGGTCCAGCTCCGCCGTCAGCGCAGTTGCCGCGGGGGCCTGCGGACCGCTGCGACTGATCAGCAGCAGGTGCCGGGCTCCGTGCTCGGTCACCAGGTGGCGGGCCAGCGCCGAGCCCAGGGCGCCGGTGCCTCCGGTGACGAGGACCGTGCCGTCGCGCGGGTCGGCGCCGGGCGAGGCTGGCCGCGCGTCGGCGCGTACCAGTCTCGGGACGAGAGGGACGGAGCCGTCGCGGACGGCCAACCGCGGTTCCCCCGCGGCGAGCACTGTCGCGAGCATCCGCGCCGACAGACGCCGGTCGCCGGTGTCGACCAGGATGATCCGTCCCGGGTGCTCGGCCTGCACCGACCCGGCGAGGCCCCACACCACCGCCGCCTCCGGGTCGGGCAGCTCGTCTCCGACGGCGACAGCGCCTCGGGTCAGCAGGACGAGCCGGGCGGCGTCGAAGCGACTGTCGCCGAGCCACTCCTGAACGAGGTCGAGGGTCCGATGCGCCGCCTCCCGCGCCGATGCGGCCGGGCTGCCAGCCGGGCGCAGGAGGAGCGGTGCCAGCACCACCGCTGGCTCGCCGGTCACCGAGGCGAGGTCCGCGAAGACCTCGACCGGCGCGTCCTCCTCGGCGAGGGCTGACGCCTCGGGGGCCACGACGACGACGCGGCCATCCGGTGGTGCCTCGGCTGCCGTGCCGGGTTCGAGGTCCCGCCAGGTGAGGGTGTGCAGGGCACCGTCCCGACCGGTCCGTGCGGCACCGCGGAGCTGGGCCGCCGCGACCTGCCGGAGCACGAGCGAGCCGATCGACAGCACCGGACGGCCGGTGGCGTCGGCCACCGCGACGGCCACCGTGTCCTGTCCGGCCCGCACGATGCGCAGGCGCAGGCTGGAGGCGCCGGCGGAGTGCAGCCGCACGCCAGTCCAGCTGAACGGCAGCCTGGCCTGGTCCGGGTCCTGCTCCAGGTCGTGATTGACGAAACCGAGCCGCATGGCCTGCAGGCCGCTGTCCAGCAGGGCGGGGTGCACGCCGTACCCGGCCACGCTCGGACCCTGTGCCGGGTCGACCTCGACGAACAGTTCGGCGCCACGTCGCCAGGCCGCGCTCAGCCCCTCGAACGCCGGGCCGTAGCGGAACGCGGTGCCGTCGAGGTCGTCGTAGAAGCTCCGCACATCGACAGGCGTGGCACCCGGGGGCGGCCACGAGGCGAGGTCCGGATGGTCGTCCGGCGTGTCGTCGGGGGCGAGGACTCCCCGCGCGTGGCAGGTCCACGGCTCTTCGCCGCGGCGAGAGTGGAGCGTGAGGGTGCGGCGGCCGGAGTCCTCGGGGACGCCGACGGTCAGCTGGAGGGCCAGTTCGCCGTCCTCCGGGAGGATCAGCGGCGCCTCGTGGGTGAGTTCGTCGAGCCGCTCACACCCGACCTGTTCGCCGGCCTGCAGCGCCAGTTCCAGATAGGCCGTGCCGGGCAGGACGACCTGGCCCAGCACCGTGTGGTCGGCGAGCCAGGGGTGGGTGCGCAGGGACAGCTTGCCGGTCAGCACCAGCCCGTCGGACTCGGCAAGCCCCACCGCCGCACCGAGCAACGGATGGTCCGCCGAACGCAACCCCATCGCGGCGACATCACCCACATCCGGGCCCGACTCCAACCAGAAACGACTGCGTTGGAACGGATACGTCGGCAAATCAACAACCCGACCACCAGCAACAGCGA
>NZ_JBEZED010000056.1:0-7068 GCF_040648675.1 Micromonospora sp. NPDC049101
GCCGTCGGCACTGCCGAGGGGCTTGCCCAGCAGCAGGCGAACGTACTCCGACCCGATGAATCCGGCTCCGCCGGTGACGAGGATCCTCACGGGTCCGAGAGTCTACGCCGGCCGACTGGCGGTGACCGCAGGTGTTTCGGCATTATCGGGTTAGGGCCACCTGGTCGATTGCAGGTGTAGCGGCATTCGGGTAGAAAGTGCCAGCGAAGTACGACTCGTCGTGCCCGCACGTAACGCATCTATGGGGGGCGAGTGAACGGCGTGTCGCTGGTCAATACCGCTCGGCCATCGCCGGATCCCGGCACGAAGCCATCGCCCGGACGCCGCGCACTGGGCCTGCTGCGGCGACTCATCGCACCCGAACGTCTCTACATCGGCGCGCTCGGTCTGACCGGGTTGGCGGCGGTCCTGTCGGTGGCGCTGCCGCCCGCCGAGCGCGGTGAACTCTCCGCGAACATGGTGAGCGCCACACTGGGCGCGGCCGTCGGTGGCCTGTCCCTGGACACCTTCCTGCTGTCCCGTCCGGGCGGCTGGGTCTTCTCCCGGGGGCGCCCCTGGGTCCTCGCGATGTTGGCGGCCTCGGTCCTGCTCTCCGTCGTCGCCGCCGCGGTGCTCACCACGGTGGCCGGGCTCGGCAGCTACCTGGTCGGCATGGGCTCCGCGGCCGGTCTGACGATCTTCAACACGGTCTCGTCGATCGCGTTGCGTCAGAAGAGCTTCATGGTCGTCTACGCGATGCGCGCGGCGAGCGGCGCGGTCCTGGTCGGTGGCTACGTGGCGCTGTACTTCGCCGGCTACCTGGACGGCGGCCTGTGGAGCATGGTGTGGCTCGTCGTCCAGTGGGTCAGCGCGCTGTCCGTGTGTGCCCTGGTGCTGGGGATGCTCCGGCGGATCGGGCCCGCGCCCCGGCCGGAGGCCACCGCGGTGGACTACCGCGCCGACCTGGCTGCCGTCGGCAACCTGCACCTCGGGATCTTCGCCCAGATGATGACGCTGCGGTTCAACCAGATCCTGGTGGCCAGGTTCGTCGGCGCCGGTCCCCTCGGCGTGTACGCCCTGGCCGTCGCCGCGCTGGAGTTCGCGCAGGCCGGTGCCGTCGTACGGGCGCAGCGGATCCTGGCCAACCGGGACGGCAACGACGGGCCCGACCCCACCCGGGCCGTGGTCACCGCGGCGCTGCCGGTCGCCCTGGCCGCCGTCCTCGGGCTCGGTGTGCTGGGCTACGTCCAGCCCGAGTACCGGCACGCCTGGATTCTCGGCCTCGTCCTCCTGCCCGGTTCACTGGCCACCGCGGCCGGCAAGAGCTGGAGCGCCCTGCTGCTGAAGAGGCGGGGCGAGCGGGCCACGACAGTGGTCGCCCTGATCACCCTCGGGTTCGCGATCCCCGCGTACTTTGCGATCATCCCGTGGGCGGGTGTGGTCGGGGCGGCGATCGCCTCGACGCTCGCCTACGCCGTACACGCCTTCGCCTCCAGAGCGAGCCTGCGACGAGCGCAGTCGCCGAATAATGGGACGGTTTGACATGGATGTCTCGATTGTTGTCCTCGCCTGGGAGGACTTTGAGCGCACCCGCGCCTGCGTCCTGTCGCTGCCGACGGAGGCAGAGATCGTCGTCGTCGACAACGGCAGCTCCGCGCACATCCAGGAGTCGTTGAGCGCGTTCTGCGCCGAGCAGGGTGTCCAGTACGTCCAGTCCGGCTCCAACCTGGGGTACGCGCGGGGAATGAACCTCGGCGTGCGGCACACCAGCCGGGCGAACGTGATCCTCTCCAACAACGACATCATCGTGCACGAGGACGCCGTGACCCGCCTGGTGGCCGCCCTCGACGACCCGCAGGTGGGCGCGGCCTTCCCGGGCGTGGTCACCCCGTCGGGTGTGTCGCAGACCGAGGGCGGGCGGTTCCTCGGCCTGGGCGTCGGTTTCGCCCACGCCACCGGGCTGAGCCTGGTGCTGCCGAACCTGCGCATCGTCGCGCCGCCGGAGAAGGCGGACTGGCTGACCGGTCCCTTCGTCGCCATGCGCCGGAGCGACTTCGACGCGATCGGCGGCGTCGACGAGACGTCGTTCTTCTACTCCGAGGACATGCGGCTCTGCTGGGCCGTCCGGCAGCAGGGTCTGCGGCTGGCGTACGTGCCGGAGGCCGTGATCATGCACGAGGACGACGCGACCGCCAAGCGGCGCTGGTCCGAGGAGGAGATCTCCGAGCGCCGCACCCGGGAGTTCATCCGGGCGAGCCGGAGCATGGGTGGCACGCGCGGCCGGATCGCCACGACGGCGTACGTGGGCGGGGTGCTGCTGCGCGCTGCGGTGGGAGGGAACCCGGTCCGCCGTGCCATCGCGCGTGGTGCCGTCGAGGGACTGCGTGCCTCGTGAAGGTGTTGTTCGTCTGCACCACTGGTGGCTCCGGCCGGCGGCAGCTCGGTGGTGCCGAACGCATCCTGACGGAGATCATCCCGGCGCACGCACGAACCGGCCTGGACGTCATCGCCGCCACCTCGGACGACGAGGTCGGCCACGCGCTGCGCGAGGCCGGAGTGCCGTGGGTCGGGCTCAGCGCGACCAGCCGGATCGACCTCGGCTACGCGCGGGAGATCCGCCGCCTGGTCGACGAGGTGCAGCCGGATGTGGTCTGCGCCCACCTGCTGTCCGCCGCCATGCACTCCCGGGCGGCGCTGAGCATGGGGCGCCGGCGGATCCCGCTCGTCGTCACCCTGCACAACAGCCTCTGGCAGTACCGGGACACCGCCGGGTCGTTCCAGCAGAAGGCGATCATCCAGTCCAACATCACGCTGGACCTGGCGATGCGTCGGGCACGTCCACACGCGACCGTGGCGGTGTCCGAGTTCGAGGCCTCCGAGCTGCGCGAGCGCGGCGGCGTCAAGAACATCCACCTGATCCCCAACCCGCTGCCCGCCACCTGGCCCAGCCCGAAGCCCGCGCACACGCCGCAGCCGGGTCGTCGGCCGGTGGTCGGCTATCTCGGCCGGTTGGAGAAGGAGAAGGGGGCCGACCTCCTGCCCGAGATCGCCTCCCTCCTGCCCGAGCTGGACTTCAGGGTCGCCGGGGCCGGCTCGATGGCGATCGCCGCCCGGCCCAACCTCGAACTCGTCGGCCGGGTCACGGCCGCGGACTTCCTCCAGGAGATCGACTGCCTGCTGGTGCCGTCCCGGGTCGAGTCGTTCGGGCTCAGCGCGTTGGAGGCGCTGTCCCTGGGCGTACCCGTGGTGCACACCGGCGCCGGTGGCCTGGCCGAGGTGACCCGGCACGCGACGGGCACCCTGGCGTTCCAGGCGGACCTCGCGCCCGCCGCGCTCGCCGGCGCCATCCGGGAGGCGGTGGCCCACCGTGCCGTCGACGAGGGGCAGCGGGTGGCCGAGTGGTACGCCCAGGAGTACGCCTTCGACAGGTGTGTGCAGCGGTGGCAGAGCCTGTACAGGTCTCTGCTGTGACGGACCTGCCGTCGTCCCGTGATCCGCGAACAGTGAGGGAGGTGTCCCGGTGACAGAGACGTTGACGATCGTCACGGTCCTCTACCGGTCCAGCGACATGCTCGCCGAGACGCTCCCGACCTGGGTACGCGCCGCCGAGGGCCTGCCGGTGACGTTCATCTTCGCCGACAACTGGCCGCAGGACGAGTGCGCGAAGGTCATCGCCGACGGCCTGGACGACGAGCGGTACGAGTACCTGCCCGACTCGTCGAACCCGGGGTTCGCGGCGGGCTGCAACCGGGCCGTCGCGGCGGCGCGGACGAGCCACGTGCTGCTGCTGAACCCGGACGTCTGGTTGCCGCAGGACGCACTGGTCCGCCTGTTCGCCAGCATCGCGGCGGACCCGCAGAGCCCGATCGCGGTGGGTCTCGCCATGCACGGCGGTGAGTTCGTCGGCATCGACCTGCACCCGGTCTCGCTGTTCATCGACCGGGCGGCGACGGTGCCGCGCGGGCCACTCGGCCCGTCCGGCGGCGCGGCCGTCTTCCCCACCGCGCTCTTCCACCGTTTCGGCGGGTTCTACGAGCACCTGTTCGCCTGGGGTGAGGACGCCGACCTCGCCTTCCGCATGTACGCCGAGGGCCTGCGGACCCGACGGTTGGACTTCATGCTCCCGCACGCCGGTGGCCACAGCGTCGAGGGCGACAACAAGCTCCAGGGATTCCGGGCGTTCCTGCTGGCCCGCAATCGGCTCCTGGTCGCCGCGCGGACCTTCACCTGGCCGCTGATGCTCGTCGCGATACCGGTCCTCGCCCTGGCCCACCTGGCGCTGGCCGCCCGGCGTGCCCGTCAGGGTCTGCTCCGCCCCTTCCTGCGTGGCGTGGGACGTGGCCTGGTGGAGGGGCCCGCCGCCCGCCGGCAGTGGAAGGGCAGGCGGTTCGGTTTTGCATCCCTGATCAGCTATCTGAGAGTTCGGAGCGCGTGATGGCAGGAACGCCGTGGAGTGTCGTGACGGTCACCTACAACTCCGCGGACACGCTCCGGCGGTGCTGGGGCGGCGCCAAGCCGTACGAGTGGATCGTCGTCGACAACGACTCCGCTGACGACTCGGTCGCCGTGGCGGAGGAGCTGGGCGCCCGGGTGATCCGGCTGCCGGAGAACGTCGGCTTCGCCAAGGCCAACAACGTCGGTGTCCGGCAGGCGGCCGGCGCGTACGTGCTGTTCGCCAACCCCGACCTGGAGGTCGAGCCGGCCGGGCTCGCCACGATGCAGCGTCACCTGGACGCGCACGGCGGCCTTGTCGCTCCCCAACTGCTCGCGACCGACGGCACCCCCCAACCCAACGGCCGTGGCTTCCCGTACGCCACCGCGAAGTTGGGCAACCGGAAGATCTGGCCGCTGTCGCGGATGCACGCCAACTACCGGGTGGTGGCCGACCCCGGCGAGGCCGTCTACGTGGCCTGGGCGATGGGCGCGGCGGTCGCGGCCCGCACCACGGACTTCGTCGCGATGGGCGGGTGGAACGAGTCGTTCTTCCTCTACTACGAGGACCACGAGCTGGGGCTGCGGGCGTGGCGGCACGACATGCCCGTGGTGCTGCTCGGCGACGTGCGGTGGACCCATCACTGGGCCCGTGCGACCAACTCGTTCCAGTGGTCGCGGGCGCACACCCTGGAGTTGCAGAGCGCCCGGACCTTCTTCGGCCTGTTCCCCGAGTTCGTGGTCGGGTTGCCGACGGCCGCCCGGCGCAACCCGCAGGCGGCCCGCCTGATCGGCAGGTCGGTGCCGACGCAGCGCGGTGCGGCCGAGTCCCTGCCCACGTCGGCCCGGCAGTCCGGGGCCAGCTGACGCCGCGTTTCCGGTGCCGCCGGGCCTCGACCGGCCCGGCGCGTTGGTGTCCGCCCGTCGGGTCGACGCTGACCGTTCCGTACTCGTGATGAGGAGCGACGTGGTCGTACAGCGGGAACGTGAGGACGTGGACCGTCCGGTCACGTCGGCGACGCCGAGGCGACGCCGAGGAGTCCCGGCGGACTGGATCGCCGTCGCCGTCCTGCTGGCGCTGTTCCCGGTGGTGCACGACGTCAAGACGATGCTCACGGCCGGGTACTGGCTCGACGAGGCATGGGTGGCGCTGTCGGTACGGCTGCCGCTGAGCGACCTGCCGGCGGCGACCTCGTCCACCCCGCTCGGCTGGAGTCTCCTGCTGCGGCTGGTGCCGGACACCGACTACCTCCGCGTGGTGCCGCTGGCGTTCCACGGGCTCACCGTCGTCGCCGCGTACGCGCTCGGACGGCTCTCGCGGTGGCCGACGCGGTGGCTCGGGATCGTCGCGGGCCTCGTCTGCGCGGCTGTGGTCCTGCTCCTGCCGGCCCAGCAGATCCGGCACGACCTCAAGCAGTACACCGCCGACGCCGCGATCACCCTGGTGCTGGTGGCGCTGGGTGCCTGGACGGAGCAGACCTGGTCGCGTGGGCGGCTCGGCGTGCTCGCGGCGGTGGCCGCCACCGGCATCGTGTTCAGCCACGTGACCGCGATCGCCACTCCGTGCGTGTTCGGTGGACTGCTGCTGGTGACCGCGCTGCGGCGGCAGTGGGCGCGGTTGCGGGACGTGGCCGTGGCGGCGTTCGGCGCGATGACAGTCATCGTCGTCTTCTACTTCGGCGTCTCCGCGCGCGGCAACAACGACCTGATGCGGGATTACTGGACCGACAGTTTTCCCAGCCTGACCGAGCTGCCCGGCTACCTCGACCGGCAGGTGCACGGCCTGGCACCGATGGTGGGCGCGCCCGCTCTGCTGATCGGCGGCCTGGTCCTGGCCGGTGTCGGCACCCTCGCCTGGCGGGGCCGCCCGGCCGCGGCGATCGCGCTCCTGCTGCTGCCGGTGGCGGTGACGACGCTTGGTGTCGCCCGGTTCTATCCGCTGCTGGAGCTGCGTACCTCGCACTTCCTGCTCGTCGTGACGGGCGCGGTCGCCGGCATCGGGGTCGCCGGCCTGGCCTACGGTGGGGCCGCACTCGTCCGCCGCGCGGTCCCCCGCGTGCCGGCCACGGCGCTGACCGCGGCGGCCTGCGCGGTCCTGCTCGCGTGGTACGGCCTCCACAACGGACGCTGGTACCGGTTCGACGGCGACGAACCAGGGCTCTACTACACCGCCATCGCGGTGACCGACATCCGTTCGGCGACCCAGTACGTGGCGACGCACCGGTCCGCCAACGACGTCATCGTGATGAACGACCTGGCGTGGTACGGCTTCGCGTTCTACTCGCCGCGGGACCGGGTCGAGTTGGTCGTTCCGTTCGGCAACACCGTCGGCTGGTGGATCCGGATGCCCACGCGGTCCGACGTCGTGGTGATCTCCGACCACGAGACGGCAGCCCTGCGCGCCAGCCTCGACCAGGCGCTCACGCTTGCCGAGCAGCGTGGCGGCGGGCGGGTGTGGCTGATCCGCTCCCACGCGATGGCGCAGGCGGAGGCCTGGCAGCAGGTGCTCGCCGGCTACCGGGTCGAGCAGGCGAGCGGCGGAGTGGAACCGGTCCTGCTGATCAGCAAAGACATCCCAGGTGCTTAGGTGTCAAGCAGTGGCGGTGTTGGGGTGATGTGTCCAGGCGGTGGTCTCGTTGTAGGTGGTGCCGGTCTTGA
>NZ_JBEZED010000057.1:0-6789 GCF_040648675.1 Micromonospora sp. NPDC049101
CGATGCGGCACGGGGTGTTGCCGAGGACGTTGCATGTGGGTGAGCCGTCGCCTTTTGTGGATTGGTCGTCGGGTGGGGTGCGGTTGTTGACGGAGGCGCGGTCGTGGCCGGAGACGGGTCGGCCTCGGCGGGCGGGGGTGTCGTCGTTTGGTATTAGTGGGACTAATGCGCATGTGATTCTCGAACAGGTGCCGGTCGAGGCGCCGGTCGAGGCGTCGGCGGTGGAGCCGGTGCCGGTGCCGGTGGTGTTGAGCGCGCGGACCGACGCCGCGCTACGGGCACAGGCCGGCCGCCTCCTGGCCCTGCTCGCCTCCGAGCCTTCCGTGTCCCCCGCGGACCTCGGCCTGTCGCTGGCCACGACGCGCACCGCCTTCGCGCACCGTGCCGCCCTCGTCGTCGCCGACCGGGAAGAGCTCACGGAGGGGCTGCGCGGCCTCGCCGAGGACGGCCCGGCGGTGGGCGCGCTGCGGGGGACTGCCCGTCCTCTCGGCCCCGGGCCGGTGTTCGTCTTCCCCGGGCAGGGCTCCCAGTGGGTCGGGATGGCCGCCGAGCTGATGGAGTCCTCGGTGGCCTTCGCGGAGCGGCTGCACGAGTGCGCCGCCGCGCTCGATCCGTTCGTCGACTGGTCGCTGACCGCGGTGCTGCTCGGCCAGGAAGGAGCCCCGTCCCTGGACCGGGTCGACGTGGTCCAGCCGGTGCTGTTCGCCGTGATGGTGGCGCTGGCCGACCTGTGGCGAAGGCACGGGATCGAGCCCGCTGCCGTCGTCGGCCACTCCCAGGGAGAGATCGCGGCGGCCTGCGTCGCCGGAGCGCTGAGCCTGCCCGACGCGGCCCGCGTGGTGGCGCTGCGCAGCAAGGTCATCGCCGAGCGGTTGGCGGGTGCGGGTGGCATGGCCTCGCTGCCGCTCCCGCCGGAGGAGGTCGAACGCCTGCTGTCCCCGTGGAGTGGCCGCGCGTCGGTCGCCGCGGTCAACGGCCCCCGCTCGACAGTGGTCTCCGGGGCGCCGGACGCGATCGACGGGCTGCTGGCGGCCTGCGAGGCCGCGGGTGTGCGGGCACGGAGAATCCCGGTCGACTACGCCTCCCACTCCGCCGAGGTCGAGCCGATCCGCGAGCGACTGCTGGACCTGCTGGCGGGAATCGAGCCACGGCCCTCGGCCGTGCCCTTCCACTCGACGGTGACCCGGGACGGGCCGCTCGACACCGCGATGCTCGACGCCGAGTACTGGTACCGCAACCTGCGACAGCCGGTGCTGTTCGAGGACGCGGTCAGCGACCTCGTCTCGCGGGGCCACACGCTCTTCGTCGAGGTCAGCGCCCATCCCGTGCTCACCATCGGCATTCAGGAGACGCTCGACGACGCGGGCGCCGACGCGTTCGCGCTGGGCACGCTGCGGCGGGGCCAGGGCGGGCCACGCCGCTTCCTGGAGGCGTTGGCCGAGGCTCACGTCCACGGCGCGGCACCCTCCTGGGCGGCGGTGTTCGCCGGTTCCGGGGCGCGGCGGGTCGAGCTGCCCACCTACTCCTTCCGACGGGACCGCTACTGGCTCGACGCGGTCGGGCACTCGGGCGACGTGACCGCGGCGGGCCTGCGCGCCGCCGGCCATCCGCTGCTGGGGGCGGCGGTGCCGTTGCCGGGCACCGACGGCTTCGTGCTCACCGGCCGGCTCGGCCCACGCACGCACCCGTGGCTCGCCGACCATGTGGTCTCCGGCAGTGTGCTGGTGCCCGGCGCGGTCCTCGTCGAGCTGGCCGTGCACGCCGGCGACCAGGTCGGCCGGGACGAGCTCGAGGAGCTCACGCTGCAGGCGCCCCTGGTGCTGACGGGGTCGTCCGAGGTCGACCTCCAGGTGGAGGTCGGTCCGCCGGACGATGCGGGCCGGCGGCCGGTCCTCATCCACTCGCGGGAGGCCGCCGACGACGGGGACGGCACGTGGACCTGCCACGCGGTCGGCACACTCGCCGCGTCCTCCGGGGACGTACCGCAGTCGCTCGCGCAGTGGCCGCCCACCGGGCCGGTGGTCGAGGCCGGCTATGCGGATCTCGTCGAACGCGGTTACGAGTACGGCCCCTGCTTCCAGGGCCTCGGCACGGTGTGGCGGCTCGGTGCGGAGATCTTCGCCGAGGTGCGGCTGCCCGACGAGCCCGCTCTCGACAATCCCGCCGGGTACGGGCTGCACCCGGCGCTGCTCGACGCGGCGCTGCACGCCGTGGTGCTCGCCGGGCAGGCGGACGACGAGGTGGCGCTGCCCTTCTCCTGGTCGGGGGTCCGGCTGCACGCCTCGGGAGCCTCGTCGCTGAGAGTGCGACTGACGCCGTCCCCGCAGGACGGCGCCTACGCCCTGGCGTTGTTCGACGGCGCGGGCGATCCGGTGGCCACCGTCGACTCGCTCACGGTGCGTCCGGTCGCGCCGGGGCACCTCGCGGCCCCGGCCCGCCGCGCCTCCGACACCTTCCGCGACTCCCTGTTCCGGTTGGAGTGGACCGAGGTGTCCGCCCGCCCGTCCAGTCTGGCCGGCACTGTCGCGTTGGACGCCGACGACCTCGGCCTGGGCCTGCCGGTCCTGCCAGGGCTCCCGTTCCAGGGCGATTCGGTTCCCTCCCAGGTGGTCGTGTCCGTCCCGCCGAGTGGCGACCCGGAATCGGCGGACGCGGTGAGTTCCGTGCTGCACCGGACGCTCGCCGTCCTTCAGGCCTGGCTGGCCGACGACTGTCTTGACCAGGCCAGACTCGTCGTGGTCACCCGGGGCGCGGTGGCCACCCGGCCCGGCGAGGACGTGCACGACCTGGCGCACGCGGCGGTGCACGGGCTGGTGCGTTCCGCCCAGGCCGAACACCCCGGCCGGTTCGCGCTGCTCGACCTGGAGCCCGGCGCGGCGGACCACGGCACACTGTCCGCCGCCCTGGGGTCGGCCGAGCCCGAGCTGGCCGTCCGCGCGCGCACGTTCCTCGCCCCCGCTCTCGCCCGGGTCAGCTCCCCCACACGGTTGCTGCCGCCCGCCGCGTCCGCCTGGCGGCTGGACGCCGCGGAACGGGGCACCCTGGAGAACCTCGCGCTGCTGCCGAACCCGGACGCCGTCGCCGCACTGGCACCAGGCGAGGTCCGGGTGGTGATGCGGGCCGCGGGTCTGAACTTCCGGGACGTGCTCAACGCCCTCGACGTCGATCTGGGCGAGAACACGCCCCGGCTGGGTGTCGAGGGCTCCGGAGTGGTGGCCGAGGTCGGACCGGGCGTGACCGGCCTGGCCGTCGGCGATCGGGTGATGGGCCTGTTCTCCGGCGCGTTCGCCCTGCTCGCCGTCACCGACGAACGTCTGCTGGCCAGGATGCCGCAGGGATGGTCGTTCGAGGACGCGGCCGCGGTCCCGGTGGTCTACCTGACGGCGTACTACGGCCTGGTCGACCTGGCCGGGCTCCGTGCGGGTGAGTCGGTCCTGGTGCACGCAGCGGCGGGCGGCGTCGGCATGGCGGCCGTCCAGTTGGCGCGCCATCTGGGTGCCGAGGTCTACGGCACCGCCAGCCCGGCGAAGTGGGAGACCCTGCGGTCGCTCGGCCTGCCCGAGGACCGGATCGCCTCGTCCCGGTCGACGGAGTTCGAAACGACCTTCCACCGGGGTGTGGACGTAGTCCTCAACTCGCTGTCCGGGCCGTTCGTCGACGCGTCGCTGCGTCTGTTGTCTCCCGGCGGGCGATTCATCGAGATCGGCAAGACCGACCTGCGCGACCCGCAGGCCGTGGCCGCGACCCACGGGGGAGTCGCCTACCGGGCGTTCGACCTGCGGGAGGCGGGCCCCGACCGGATCCGGGAGATGCTCGCGGAGATCCTCCGGTTGTTCCGCAGCGGTGCGCTCACCCCGATGCCGGTGACCCGGTGGGACCTCGGACGGGCACCCGAGGCCTTCCGCGTCCTTCGCCAGGGAACGCACGTGGGCAAGCTGGTGCTCAGCCTCCCGGAAGGGCCCGACCCCGCGGGCACGGTCCTGGTCACGGGCGCCTCCGGGAACCTCGGCGCGCTCTTCGCGCGGCACCTGGTCAGCAACTACGGAGTGCGCCACCTGCTGCTCCTGAGCAGACGGGGCGAAGCGGCCCCGGGCACCGCCCACCTGACCGCCGAGCTGACCGCCCTCGGCGCCACCGCGACCTTCGCCGCCTGCGACGCCAGCGACCGGGCGGCGCTCGCGGCGGTGTTGGCCACCGTGCCGTCCGACCGGCCGCTGACCGGTGTGGTCCATGCGGCTGGTGTGTTGGACGACGGTGTGGTCGAGGCGTTGAGCCCCGAGCGGATCGACACCGTACTCCGCCCGAAGGTCCAGGCCGCGCTCAACCTGCACGAGCTGACCCTGGACGCCGGACTGTCGATGTTCGTGCTGTTCTCCTCCGCCGCCGGGACCCTGGGCACGGCGGGACAGGCCGGCTACGCGGCTGCGAACGCCTGTCTGGACGCGCTCGCGTACCGGCGTCGGGCCGGCGGACTCGTCGCCACGTCACTCGCCTGGGGCCTGTGGGCCGAGCGGAGCGGGATGACCGCGCACCTCGGCGCGGCGGACCTGGCCAGGATGGGGCGGTCGGGGCTGGTCGCGCTGGAGTCCGAGGAGGGCCTTGCCCTCTTCGACGCGGCGCGCCTGGTGGACGAGGCAGTTCTCGTCCCGGCCCGGCTCGACCTCGCCGGACTGGGACGCCGGGCCAAGGACGCCACCGCGCCACCCGCGGTCCTCCGCCGGCTCGTCGGAGCACCCGCCCGCCGGGCCGCGGCTGCCCTGCCGGAGAGCGTGTACGCGCTGGCCGACCGGCTGGCGGCCAGCGCCCAACCGGACCGGCTGCTCCTCGACGTGGTCCAGACGCACGTCGCAGCGGTCCTCGGCCACCGGCCCTCGGACGCCCTCGACCGGGCACGGTCCTTCAAGGAACTCGGCTTCGACTCGCTGACCGCTGTGGAACTGCGCAACCGTCTGCGCGCCGACACCGGCCTCAGGCTTCCCGCGACGCTGGTCTTCGACCACCCGACCCCGGACGCGCTCGCGGCCTTCCTGAAGGCAGAACTGCTGGGTACGTCCGCCGCGGCCCCCGCACCCCCGCCGGTCGCCGCCGGCACGGACGAGCCGGTGGTGATCGTCTCCATGAGCTGCCGCTACCCGGGAGGTGTGAGCGGGCCGCAGGACCTCTGGGACCTCGTGGCCCGGGGCGGGGACGCGGTCTCCGACTTCCCGGAGGACCGCGGGTGGGACCTCGACCGGCTGCGCGATCCCGACCCGGACGCGCCGGGGAGCAGCCACGCGGGCGGCGGCGGCTTCCTCGACGGCGCGGCGTTGTTCGACGCGGCGTTCTTCGGGATCTCGCCGCGTGAGGCGCTCGCCATGGACCCGCAGCAGCGGCTGTTGCTGGAGACGTCGTGGGAGGCGGTCGAGCGGGCCGGCATCGACCCGTCCTCGCTGCGGAACAGCCGGACCGGCGTCTTCGTCGGCACGTCCGCCATGGGCTACGAGGCGGGTGCGCAGGACTCGTCGGATGAGCTGGCCGGTCACCTGCTGACCGGCAACACCATGAGCGTCGCCTCGGGGCGGATCGCCTACACCTTCGGTTTCGAGGGTCCCGCCGTCACTGTCGACACGGCCTGCTCGTCATCTCTGGTCGCGCTCCACCTGGCCGCGCAGTCGCTGCGGCAGGGGGAGTGTGATCTCGCGCTGGCGGGTGGCGTGACAGTGATGGCGACGCCCGCGACCTTCGTCGAGTTCAGCAGGCAGCGCGGCCTGGCGGCCGACGGCCGCTGCAAGGCCTTCTCGGCCGCCGCGGACGGCTTCGGACCGGCCGAGGGTGCGGGCCTGCTCCTGCTGGAGCGGCTGTCGGACGCCGAGCGCAACGGCCATCGGATTCTGGCCGTCCTCAGCGGCAGCGCGGTCAACCAGGACGGTGCGAGCAACGGGCTGACCGCTCCGAACGGCCCGTCGCAGGAGCGGGTGATCCGCCAGGCGCTGGCGAACGCGGGCCTGACCCCCGCCGACGTGGACGCGGTCGAGGCGCACGGCACCGGAACCAGCCTGGGCGATCCGATCGAGGCGGGCGCGTTGCTGGCCACCTACGGCACGGAGCGCCCGGAGGCCACGCCGCTCTGGCTCGGGACGCTCAAGTCGAACATCGGCCATGCCCAGGCGGCGGCCGGTGTCGGCGGTGTGATCAAGATGGTGAAGGCGCTGGAGCACGGCGTACTCCCGAGGACCCTGCACGTGGACGTGCCGTCTCCCCACGTGGACTGGTCCTCGGGTGCGGTGCGGTTGTTGACCGAGGCGAGGCCGTGGCCGGCGGCCGGCCGGCCTCGGCGAGCCGCCGTGTCGTCGTTCGGGATCAGCGGCACCAACGCCCACGTCATCATCGAGGAGCCCCCGTCCGTGCCGGCCGAACGCCCGGCCGAACCGGCGCTGCCGGCCGAACCGGCGCTGCCGGGCCCGGTGCCGGTGATCCTCTCCGGCCGGGGCGCCGAGGCGTTGCGAGCGCAGGCCGCCTCGCTCCGGCACCACCTCGACGCCCACCCGGAGACCGGGTTGCTCGACGTGGCCTTCTCCAGCGCCGTCGAGCGGCCGCTGCACGACGACCGGGCGGTGGTCCTGGCCTCGGACCTTGGCGCGCTGCGTGGCGGTTTGGCCGCGTTGGCCGAAGGCCGGACCGCGCCCGGAGTAGTGACGGGCACGGCACGGCCGGACGGCCGGGTGGCGTTTTTGTTTACGGGGCAGGGTGCGCAGCGGGTGGGTATGGGTCGTGAGTTGTATGGGTCGTCGGTGGTGTTTGCGGCGGCGT
>NZ_JBEZED010000058.1:0-6730 GCF_040648675.1 Micromonospora sp. NPDC049101
ACCCACGCCCTCACCGCCCTCACCACCAACACCGAACACCCCCACCTCACCCACCACCACACCCCACCCACCACCACCACCCACATCACCTTCCTGGTGCCGGGCCACGGCACGCCGCTACGCGGCGCCCTGGCCGAGCTCTACCAGGACGACCCGCTCATCACCGCGGCACTGGACTCGCTCGCGGACGCGGCCGGGCCGGCCGGCAAGGCGGGGATCAACGTCCTGCTCGACCCCTCGAACGGATCCGCGGACCGCGAGGACCCGCGCCACACCCAGTCCGCGCTCTACGCGCTGGCCTGGACACTGGCCGCCTGGTGGCGGGCGCACGGGATCGTCCCGCAGACCGTCCTCGGACACAGCGCGGGCGCGTACGCGGCGGCCGCACTCGCCGGAATCGTCTCGCCGCAGGACGGCGCCCGTCTCAGCGCCGTACGCGGGAACCTCATCGCGGACCTGCCGGGCGACGGCACGATGCTCGCGGTGTTCGGCGACCCGGCACGCCTGACCAGCCTGGCACCCGTCGCCAACGGCACCGTCCACCTAGCCCTGCGCAACAGCCCTCGGGAGACGGTCATCGCCGGACCGTCCGACGCCGTCGACGAGTTCGCGGCGCTGGCGGCGGAGGAGGGCCTGCGCACGGTGCGGCTGCCCGTGCCGGTCGCCTTCCACACCGCGCAGGTGGAGCCGATGCTCGGCGCGCTGGGCGAGGCATTCGCGCAGACCGCCCTGCGACCGGCCACGGTGCCGTTCGTGTCGGACACCACCGGGCTGCTCGCCGGGCCCGAGGTGGCCACCCCGGAGTACTGGGTCCGGCACAGCCGCGCGCCCATCCACTTCGACGAGGCCCTGCGGACCGCCCTGGACCGGGGAACCACGATCCTGATCGAGTTGGGGCCGGGCGGCCTCCTTGCCTCGGCGGCGGCGGTCGCGGCCGCCAGCGGCGCCGAGTGGACCTGCGTCCCCTCGCTGCCCCGAACGACCGAACCGCGCCGGCGACTGGTCGAGGCGCTCGCCCGGACCTGGGTCGCCGGCGGGCCGGTCGACTGGTCACCGCAGACCACCCGTCCGGAGGTGCTGCCGGACCTTCCCCGGTACCCCTTCGAACGCCGCGAGCACTGGCTCCCGAAACAGCGTCCGGCCGGCCCGGGCACCGTCGCGGCCCACTCGGTCAACGGCACGACAGGTGCAGCCACGGACGCACGCTCCCCCGCGCCACGCCCCCTCCCCGTCGCGGCGGCGGTCGCGGACCCGGCCCGGGTCGGCGACCTGGTCCACCGGTTGCAGGCCGAACTGTCGGCGGTGCTCGGGCTGCACCGCCCGGAGGAGCTCAGCCCCGACATCGGCCTGTTCGACCTCGGACTCACCTCGGCGATGACCATGCAGATCCGTACGCGCCTGGAGGGCGAACTCGGGCTGGGACTGCCGGTGACCCTGGTCTTCGACCACCCCACGATCCGCCGGCTGGCCGAGTACCTGGCTCGGATCGAGCCGTCCCCGGTCGACGTCCGAGTGCCCGTACCCGCCCCCCGACCGGCCGTCGAGCCCGCCCCGCGCGCACCGCGACCCGGCGCCGCCGAACCGCTCGCGATCGTCGGCATGGCGTGCCGGCTGCCCGGTGGTGCGGTCGATCCCGACTCGTTCTGGCGGCTGTTGAGCGACGGGCGCGACGCGACAGGCGACGTGCCCGGCGACCGCTGGGACACGCCGGCCCGGTCCGACGGCGCCGCCTCGTACGGACGGCGCGGCGGCTTCCTGGAGAGCCCGGTCGACGGGTTCGACGCCGCCGCCTTCGGCATCTCGCCCCGCGAGGCGCGCAGCATGGACCCGCAACAGCGTCTGCTCCTCGAAGTCTCCTGGGAGGCGCTCGAAGACGCCGGCGTCCGGGTCGAGACGCTCGACGGCTCCGCGACCGGCGTGTACGTCGGCATCAACACCTCCGACTATCTGCAGCTGCTCGCGGCGCACCCGGCCGCCGCCGACGACCCGTACCTGGCCACCGGCAACACCTTCAGCGTGGCCGCCGGGCGCCTGTCGCACCTGCTGGGCACGCACGGCCCGAGTCTCGCCGTGGACACGGCGTGTTCGTCGTCGCTCGTCGCCGTGCACCTGGCCGCCCGCAGCCTGCGCTCCGGCGAGACGGACCTGGCGGTCGTCGCCGGCGTGAACCTCATGCTGTCCCCGCTGACCACGGCGAGCCTGACCCGGATGCGCGCGCTGGCCCCGGACGGGCGGTGCAAGTCCTTCAGCGCCCAGGCCGACGGCTACGGTCGCGGCGAGGGCTGCGGGGTCGTCGTCCTCAAACGGCTCGCCGACGCGCAGGCCGCCGGTGACCAGATCTGGGCGCTGGTCCGGGGTTCCGCGGTCAACCAGGACGGCCGCAGCGCCGGGCTGACCGTGCCGAACGGGCGCGCGCAGGTCGCGGTGCTGCGCGACGCGCTGCGCGACGCGGGAGTACGGCGCGACGAGGTCGGCTACGTCGAGGCGCACGGCACCGGCACACCGCTGGGCGACCCGTTGGAGATCAGCGCCCTGGTCGACGCGCTGCGCCCGGAATCCGATCGCCACGACGCGCTCTGGGTCGGCTCGGTCAAGACCAACATCGGGCACCTGGAGGCGGCGGCCGGCATCACTGGTCTGATCAAGGTGGCGCTCGCCCTGCGCCATCGCCAGATCCCCGCCCACCTGCACTTCGAACAGCCGAGCCCGCACATCCCGTGGGGGGAGATCCCCGTCCGGATACCCGCGCGGCCCGTCGAGTGGGAGCCGCGGCACGGTTCCCGGATCGCCGGAGTCAGCTCGTTCGGCTTCAGCGGCACCAACGCGCACGTGCTGCTGGAGCAGGCACCGGAATCCGCGCAGACGCCAGAATCCGCGGCGACGCCGGGCTCCGGGCCACCCTCGTCTCGCCCCGACCAGCCGGACACCCAGTTGCTGCTGTTGTCCGCACACTCGCCCGAGGCGCTCGACGACACGGCTGAGGCGTACCGGCGGATGTTCGAGCAGGCACCCGACGGCGCGTTGGTCCTCGCGGACGTGACCCGCACCGCCGCGCTGCACCGCACGCACCTGCCGTACCGGCTGTCCGTGGTCGCCGACTCCGCGAAGCGGGCGGCGGACCTGCTGGCCCGATCGACGGAGGCCGGACGCGGCGTGCGCGACCGGCGCGAAGCGGGCGCCGGCGGGCGGGAGAACCTGACCGGCGTCCGCCACGGCGTCGCGCGCCGCGACGGCCGCGACCGCCTGATCGTCGTCTACTCCGGGCAGGGCTCACAGTGGCCCGGCATGGGCCGTGCCCTGGCCCGCCATCCTGCCGTCGACGAGGTCATCGAGCGCTGCGACGCGGTGGTGCGCCGGCTCGCCGGCTGGTCGCTGCGCGACGAGTTGTTCGCCGGTCCGGAGCGGTCGCGGCTGGACGACACGGTCGTCGCCCAGCCCGCGATCTTCGCCGTCCAGGCGGCGATCACCCAGGTGTGGCACGCCTGGGGTGTACGGCCCGACGCGGTGATCGGCCACAGCGTGGGCGAGATCGCCACCGCCTACGCGGCCGGCTGCCTCACTCTGGAACAGGCCTGCGAGGTGGCGGTACGACGCGCGGCGGCGATGGGTGCCACCCGGGGCGGCGGGATGATGGCGGTCGTCGGGCTGGACCGGCGGGAGACCGCCGAGATGATCGCTCCCTACGGCACGGCGGTGTCGATCGCGGCGGTGAACAGCCCACGCAACACCGTCGTCGCGGGCACCCGCCCGGCCATGGTGGAGCTGGCGGGTGCGCTCCGCTCCCGGGGCGTGTTCTGGTCGACAGTCCAGGAGGAGTACGCGTTCCACACGCCCGCGATGGCGGGCTCCGCACAGGCGCTGCGCGCGGAACTCGGGGACCTCGCCCCGGCACCACCGACGTTGGCCGTGTACTCGACGGTGACCGGCGGGCCCGCGGAGGCAGGCTTCGCCGACGCCGACTACTGGGCGCGCAACGTCACCGGACCCGTGCTCTTCACGGAAGCCCTGCGCGGGGCCGCGGGGGCGGCACACCACGTCGTGCTGGAGGTCGGCGCGCACCCGGCTCTGGCCACCCCCATCCTGCAGTGCCTGGACGGGTACGGGACCGGGGTCGTCGCGGTCGAGTCGATGCGCGCGCACCACGACGGCCGCACGTCGATGCTCGACGCCGCGGGAGCGCTGCACGTCCTCGGCCACCCGCTGGACCACGCGGCGCTGCAACCCGACGACGGCCGACGGGTCCGGCTGCCGAACTATCCCTGGCAGCGGGAGCGGTTCTGGATTCCCGATCGGCCGACCTGGCCCTGGCCGACGCGCGGTGCGGAGGCCTCCCCACCGGCCGCCACGTCGAATGGGCGTACGTCGTCGAATGGGCGCACGCCGCAGCGGAGCGGTCCCGAGCGGGACGTCCAGAACGACGTCGACGCGTCCCTGTACGAGGTCGCCTGGCAGCCGGACTCCCGGGATCCCGCCTCGGCGAACGGCACCGGTGGTTCCGGGGACGCCGGCTGCTGGGTGCTGACCGGCGCCGGCCCGGACGGCGTCGCGGACCGGCTGGCCGCGCTCCTTGAGGCGGCAGGTCACACCTGCGTCCTGGTCCGGTCACAGACGCTGAGCCCACACGACGGGTTCTCCGCCGTGACGGAGGCGATCCGCGGCGCCGGTGACACACTGCGCGGCGTCGTTCACCTTGCCGCGCTGGACGCCGATCCGGCCCTGCGGACGCCCGGGCCGGAGTGGAACGAGGCACTCAGCACCTCGTGCGGCCCGCTGCTGACCGCGCCGCGGTCGCTGTCGGCACCCGGTATCGCGGCCGGCGCACGCCTCTGGGCGGTCACCCGCGGTGCTGTCCCGGCCGGCGACGCGCCGTGCGTGCCGGTGCTGGCACCCGCGTGGGGGCTCGGACGCGCCGTGTCGATGGAACAGCCGGGCGTCTGGGGTGGCCAGATCGATCTCGATGCGCGGTACCCGGACCCCGACGCGGAGGCCGCGACGATCGCCCGCGAGATCCTCCACCCGGACGCCGAGGACCAGGTCGCGTACCGCGCCGGACAGCGGATGGTTCCCCGGCTGGTACGAGTCGACGCCGGGCGAAGTTCCGGCGACGTCGTACCCGCGCCCCGCACGCTCGACCCCGAGGCCGCGTATCTCGTCACCGGCGGTCGCGGGGCACTGGGCGTGCTGTTCGCCGAATGGCTGTACCGACGTGGGGCGCGGCACCTGGTCCTGCTGGGCCGCGGCCCGCTGGCGCGGGAGAGAACAGCAGCCGGACAGGCCGACCCGGCGGACGCCGAACGCCACACCCTCGCCGCCATCGAACGGCTGCGCCGCGACGGTGCCACGGTGTACACCCCGGACGGCGATGTCGCCGACCCCGTGGCAATGCGCGCGGTCTTCGACCCGCACCGTGCGCCGTGGCCGGCCGTCCGTGGTGTGATCCACGCCGCGGGCCTGTTCGAACTCCGGCCGCTGGCGGACATCGACTGGGCCGGGTTCCGCGCGATCCTGCGGCCGAAGGTCGAGGGCACGCTCGTCGTCGCCGCCGCGGCCGAGGATGCGGCGCTCGACTTCTTCGTGTCCTGCGGCTCGGCCTGGTCGGTCTTCGGGGCCGCGCTCGCCGGGCACCTCGTGGCCGCGTGCCATTTCCAGGACGTCTTCGCGCACGACCGCGCGCAGCGCGGCTATCCCGCCCTGACCGTCGACTGGGGCTGGTGGGCCGACGGCTCACTCGCCCGGGAGCACGGCGAGTCCTTCCGGGCCACCGGGACCGCGCCGGTGAGCCGGGACCTCGGCTTCGCCGCGCTGGACCGACTCACCGGTGTGGCCCCCGACGAGGCCCCGATCCGATGCCAGGTCACGGTTGCCCCGTTGGACTGGAACAGGCTGCTCCCGGTGCTGGAGGCGAAGCGCTCGCGGCCGATGTTCGCGGCGATGCGCCCGACCGGCGAGACGGCCGGCGCCCACGACGAGGAGTTCGCCCGCCGACTGCGTGCGGCCGGCGACTCGACGGCCGGCGTCCGGATGCTGGAGGACGCCGTACAGGTCGAACTCGCGGTGGTCCTCGGCCGGCCGGCCGGGTCCCGGATGGACCGCGCACTCGGCTTCTTCGACGCCGGGATGGACTCGATCACCAGCGTCGAGTTGCGCGACCGGCTCGCCCGGCGGCTGGGCACCGATGTGCCCGCCACCGCGGCCTTCGAGAACCCCACGGTCGCGGCCCTGGCCAGATTCCTGCTGTCGGAGCTGATCGGCGGGCCACCGGAGTCACCGGGCCCGTCCCCGAACGGCGCGACCGAGCCGGCGGCGCACCCGGCCGAGCCGGCGGTGGACCTGGCCGGGCTGGAAGCGGAGCTCGCCCACCTGGGCGAGGACGACCTGTTGGGGCTCCTCAAGCAGGAACTGGACACGGGAGGCACCGCATGAGGGCCGTCGACGCGACCGCAGCGCCCGAGGAGCGGGACAGTCGCTCGGAGCGCGAGGACGTGCTCCGGCGGGCGCTGCTGGAGTTGCGGGTGGCGCGGGCGGAGGCCGCCGCCCTGCGGGCGGCGCGCACCCAGCCGATCGCGGTGGTGGGCATCGGGTGCCGCTTCCCCGGCGCCGACGGCCCCGAGGAATTCTGGCGACTACTCACCGAGGCACGCACCGCCATCACCCCCATCCCCACCGACCGCTGGGACAACGACCGCTACTACCACCCCGACCCCGACACCCCCGGCCACACCTACGCCCG
>NZ_JBEZED010000059.1:0-5861 GCF_040648675.1 Micromonospora sp. NPDC049101
CAGTTTCCCGACCCTCGACCCCCGCGACGCCGAGCGGTTGATGGACCTCACGGAAAAGCTTCTGAGCTGAGGCCCCCTCTCCGCCCCCACGCACACCGCCCGGCAGCAGGCCGACCTTTCTGGCGTCACGCAGCAGCTCTCCACAGTTGTGCGGGCGCACTCAATTCGGCTACCTGTTTCATTGACCCGGTCGTGGCCTGAACCCGGGCCGTGCAGCCCCTACGCCCGGAAAGCGACCAGCACGGCGAGGACGGAGTGCCGCTCGACAAGGTCGATCATGGTCGGCACGCTACCCAACCTGCGCGCGATGCGCGTGCACATATCGCCGGGGACAGGGCCCCGCAGGGAGATCAGCCGGAGGTGCCGCCGGCAGATCCGGCCGGCACGGACGGGCCGCCGTCACATAGGGGCCCGTCCGTGCCGGCCGCCGGCCGGAGGGTGAACTCCGCCGGCTGGCGGTCAGGCGACGTCCGGCCCCTGCCGACGGAGGTCGTCCACCGTGGTCATGGCCTGGCGCAACTGGGACAGCCAGTCGTCGGTGTGCCGGCCGACCAGCCGGACGCACCAGGCGAGCGCCTCCGAGCGGGACCGCGCGACGCCCGCGTCGACGAGCGTGTCGAGGATCTGCCGCTCGGGCTGACGCAGTCGGGTCATCACCGGCGCGGCGAGGTGGGTGAAGAGCTGTGCGGTGTCGCCGCAGCGGATGCCCCAGCCCACTTTGCGCTGGTAGCGGTGCTCGGCCTGTCGGGCGACCCGGATCCGGTCGTCGCGAGTGTCCTCGCGGAACTGGTGGATCCGGCCGGCCTGGGCGGCGGTCCGGTCGGCGTCGCTGGCGTCGTCGGCCAGGTGAGGCTCGGGGAGACGCCCCCAGATGATGATCTCGTCACGGTCGATCACCACCTGCGGTGGCTCGGAGAACCATCCGTCCGGAATCGCGCCGGTGATCCAGCCGGTGGCGTCGTCGGCGGGCGGTGGGTCCTGGCGTGCTCCGGGTGGGGCGAGACGAGGGGACATGGCAACCTCCTACGCTGTCTTGATTACATGCTTACACGATTACAGCGTTGCGCGCGACGCCTTCCGCTGAGCGCGAACGCGACCCCAGCCGTACGTGCGGCCCTGGCACCGCGGCACCCGGCCGGCTCCGGCGGCGCCGATGGCATGCGCGATACTCACCCGCGGCATCGTCCGCGGTGGATTTGTCTCGTCACGGGGAGGTTCAGAGTGTCGACCAGCTCGATCGGCAGGTTGCCGGACCGGATCCGTCGGCCCGCCCGCTGGCTGCCGTTTGCCATGCTCGCCCTGCTCATGCTGATGGTTCTGGCCGCACCGCCGGGTGCCACCGGCCGGGTGCCGGCCAGGGTGCCGGTCGCGGCAACGCACGGCCCGTTCGACGTCGGCTTCGCCGAGGGCAGCGGACTGCTCGACACCAGCCTCGACCGCAGGCTGGACGACATGGTCGCCTACCTTCCCGGTCGCACGCCGATGATCCGCATCGACCTCGACTGGTGGTACGTGCAGCCGTGCCGCACCTGCGCGCTGCGCTGGGACCGGCTCGACCCGGTGGTGGACGCCGCCCGCGACCGGGGCATCCGGGTGCTGATGGTGCTCGCCTACGCACCCCCCTGGGCCAACGGCGGAAACACCACCGACAAGTGGTTTCCCACCGTCGACGCCGACTGGACCACGATCGTCGACAAGACCGTGCAGCATTTCAGCGGCCGGGTGCACGCCTACGAGGTGTGGAACGAGCCGAACATCGGGCGCTCCGGCGACTACGAGGGCTTCGGCAACTACGCCACCGACCGCAAGACCCGCTACTGGCAGTTGGTCCAGCTCGCCCATCCCCGCATCCACGCCGCCTGCTCGGACTGTGTGGTGCTCGCCGGCGGCTCAGGTAACGGCTCCCCGGTCACCAGCACCGGCAACCCGAACGAGTCGGCGCTCTGGCTGGACTGGGCCTACCGCAACGGGTACGGCCGGTACTTCGACGCGGTGGCGCACCACCCGTACCCGGCGTGGAACTCCGGCCTGGGCCCGGCCAAGGCCGAGTGCGTCAACCGTTGGTGGAACCTCTTCGGCCCGTCCGGCGAGAATCCGCCCTGCGGTGAACTCGCCTACGTGCACTCGGTCATGGTCAAGCACGGTGACGGCGCGAAGAAGATCTGGGGTACTGAGTTCGGCTACCCCACGTCCGGGGCGACCGCGCTGAGTCGGGAGACCCTCCGGGATCACCTGGTCCAAGGTGCGCACCTGTGGCGCACGCTCAGCTACACCGGGCCGCTCTTCCTGTTCTCCTACCGGGACGCCTGCGTCGACTCCGGCAACCCGGAGTGCAACTTTGGTGTGGTGACGCGGGACTACGCCCCAAAGGAGCCGATCTTCAGCGATCTGTCGGTCCGGCTGTCGGATTCCGTCCCGGCCAACCTGCGTACCGGGCAGACCCTGCGCCGCTGGGCCGGCCTGCGCTCCTCCGACGGCCGCTTCGAACTCTGGGTGCAGGACGACGGCAACACGGTGCTCTACCGACGCAGCACCGGCGCCGCGCTCTGGGCGACCAACACCCGCGACGGCGTACGGCTGGTCAACGCCTCCGACGGCAACCTCGCACTCTACCGGGCCGACGGGACTATCACCTGGTCCACCAGGACCGGTGGTCGCGGCGCCTCGACCCTGTGGATACAGGAGGACGGCAACCTGGTCCTCTACCGCGACAGCGACGCAACGCCCACCTGGGCCAGCAACACGATGGTCGGCTGACCAGACCGACCGCCCGGTTCCTCCCGACGGAGGAGCCGGGCCGTCGGCGTCGGCGGCCTACCGCGGTACGGCACGGAACCACGCCTCCCGGTCGCCCGGATCGGGTCCGCGCCGGGGCAGCGCCGGCAGGTCCTGACCGGTCACCGGCGCGTAATGGTCGAACGTGGTGGTCAGGACGGCCTCGCCGCCAGTGAGGTCGGGAAGCGCGGCGACGACCCGCGGCACCCGGGAGGACGGCAGGGTGCCGCTCACCTCCAGGTAGCCGCCGGCGACCGTGGTGTCGTCCACCACCGCTCCCAGTCGGCCGAGCAGCGCCAGCACCGCCTCCACCGCGTGCTGCGGAAGGTTGACGTCGAACCGCTCGACCGGGTGGCACACCCGGGTGCCGGCCCGGCGTAGCGCCGCCGCGACCACGACCGGCGCGAGATTGCGAAAGTCGGCAGCCACGGACGAGATCGACTTGTCGAACTTCTGGTGCGGCTTGCTCTGTCGCGGCCAGTAGCGCGAAGCCGTCATGGTGACCACGCAGTCGGTGACCGGCCAGCCGTACCGGCCCTGCCGGAGCGCGGCCCGCACGCCCTCCTCCGTGGCGGCGACGAATGCCGGCGGCAGCCGGCCGGGCTCGATGCCGGGTCGGAACTCGACGCCGTGCCCGACCGGTGCGGCCTCGACGCGCAGCCCCAGACCGGCCAGGTACGGGTTGCCGCGCTCCTGCACCCGCTCCTCGGCGGCTCCGGTGCCGGCGACCCGTTCGATGCAGGCCGTCAGCGTGCCGGAGAAGCGCACCCGCACGCCGTACCGATCCTTCAGGAGAGCGGCCAGCACCTCCTTCTGCACCTCGCCGTGCAGGCGGATCACCGCCTCCGCCTGCTGCTCGTCGAGCCGCAGGTCCACCAAGGGGTCCTCGTCGGCCAGCTCGGCCAGGCCGGCGAACATCGCCAGACGCTGGGCGGGGTCGACGGGTTCGACGATCGCCTGCCGGGTCGGCGGCGGGAAACGGTAGACGTGCCGCCGCGGCGGGTCGCCGACGTGCTGGCCGATCCGGGCCGACACGCCGCGCACTGCGGCGATCTGCCCGGCGGACACCGAGGGGCGCACGACCACGCCGTCGGGCTCGCTGACCGCGATCTGGGTCACCGTCTCGGGGCGGGCTCCGGCGAGCTGCACCCGATCCCGTACGCGCAGACGCCCGGACCACAACCGCACCCAGGCCCGCCGGCCGTGCCCGTCCCGGTCGACGGCGAAGACCGTACCCGCCAGCGGACCGTTCCGATCCCTGCCGTGCGGCAGCAGGTCGGCGAGAAGGTGGGACAGTTGCCGCACACCGGCTCCGGTGATCGCCGAGCCGCACGCCACCGGAGTGAGGACCGAGCGGCGTACCGCCGTGCGGATGGCGCGCCGAACCTCGCGGACGCGCACCGGCTCGTCGGCCAGCCACCGTGCCGCCAGCGCGTCGTCGACCTCCGCCACCGCCTCCACCAGCGGGTCGGCGTCGAGGGCGACGGCCCGGACCTGGGCGGCGTGCCCGCCCTGGCCGGTGACCCTGGTGAGCACGACGGGACGCGCGCCGAGCCGCTGGCGTAGCTGGGCCACCACCCGGTCGACATCGGCGCCGCGGCGGTCCACCTTGTTGAGGAAGAACACCGTAGGCACGCCGATGCGCCGCAGTGCCCGCCAGATGGCGACGGTCTGCGGCTGCACCCCCTCCACGCACGAGACCACGAGTACGGCGGCGTCCAGCACGGCCAACGACCGCTCGACCTCCGCGATAAAGTCGGGATGGCCGGGGGTGTCCAGCAGGTTGATGCTCAGATCACCGATCGTGAGCGACGTGACGGCCGCCCGGATGGTGATGCCGCGCCGGCGCTCCAACTCCATCGAGTCGGTGCGCGTCGTGCCGGCGTCGACGCTGCCCATCTGGGCGACGGCGCCGGCCTCGTAGAGCAGACGTTCGGTCAGGCTGGTCTTTCCGGCGTCAACATGGGCGACGATCCCGAGGTTCAACAGGGCCACAGCAGCACTCCACGGTCAGACGGTCAGGGGTCCGGAGCGTGGAAGCTGCTCGCATTGTCACTCCTCGTGGTGGCCGAGCGCCTGCCGCGCCCATCTGCGGCGGCGAATGATTCCCCAGGTCTACCGGGCCGCTGCCATCGCCGCCACCGAATTCGGTCCGGAACAGCGACGCATCGGCCTGTTCGCCCAGCCCACAACCAGCACACGAACCGCGCTCGTGACCGGCGGTTGACCGCGAGCCGGTGGAACGGCGTGGCGGTGGCCGCGTCAGGGGGTGTCAGACCGGCCGCCCATGGTGTCGCGTGACGAGTTCAGCGATCGCGGTCTACGGGCTGCGGAAGGCGTACCCGCGCGGAGCTCACCACCGCGGCTGCCCTCGGCGATCCGCGCGGTGAGCGTCGCTGTCCTTGTCTCCCTGGGCCAGCACATCGTCCTGGCCGCCGAGATCCTCGGCGGGCAACGCGTCGGCATCCGCACCGACAAGACACTGAGCTTCTTCGACCTCGACACCCGCCAACTGCTACGCGTCCGGCCCAACCGCTCACCCTCGCCGAGGCGGCCCGGCTGCGCGGCGCGGTCCCGGAGGCTCCCCAACCCCTTTCCGCGGTGCCGCGATCAGCCGCCCGCATGTCGCAAGATCGAGTGCACCCACATCGGCTAATGTGCGGGACGTCGCCCTACTGCCTCCGCAGGGGCGCCAACGCTCACGCCTTCGGGTCCGCCGAAGAGGTCTCCAGCCTGAAGGTCCTGGTCAGGGCACTGCCCGTGGGATCGGTGTCTCGAATGACGGAACTACGGCGGACTTCAGCAAGCTCACCCGCAACGCCACTGCTCCAGCAAGCTGTTTGAGGCGACCGCCGCAGGTTCACCCACCACGACGGTCACCGCCAACCCCGATGGCCTGGTCGAATTGACCCAGAGCGCCGTGCCGACTCGCAAACGTATCGACGGCCAGTGGAAGGACCTTGGTCAGCCCTTAACGGAGGGCCGAGGCGTTAGGGCGTGTGTCAAAGCCCCTGGCCGGCCTGCGGCGGGCCCAGACGACGACCGGCCGCGTTGGGAATTGGCCCGGATACAACACCGGTATCCGG
>NZ_JBEZED010000060.1:0-4205 GCF_040648675.1 Micromonospora sp. NPDC049101
ATCCACGGCGGCTGCTCACCCCTCCTCACGTTCAGACAGAACGAGCTTCACGATCAGCCGGTTACGCCCAACATCATTTTGTTAGGAGCTCTAAGGGCCAGGACGCGTACAGGAGGCAGGATCATGGGCGCGGACTTCACAGGTGCCGTCAATCTCGGAATCGACCACGGGATGTGGCGACCCCGCGACTGGCAGGACATTGTGAGCGCTGCGGCTGGCGGGCTGCTCGACGAATCGCGGTGGGTGGATCTCAAGCGGGAACTCAAGGCCGGACGACCTGGCAACAATGACCTTGCTATCGACGTCGCCGCGATGTCCCTGGAGGGTGGCCTCCTGGTGTACGGCGTGGTTGATCACGAGAGCCGCGCCGGCGAGGTTGTAGGTGTCGAACTAGCTGGCTTGGCCGACAGGGTCGATCAGGTTGCTCGGATGAAGGTGCACCCGCCAGTGATCGTCCGGTCCGTTCCGATCGTGGATCCGGCTCGGCCCGGGTGGGGCTGCCTACTCGTCATCGTTCCTCCCAGCGCGCAAGCACCGCACATGGTCGACAACATCTACTACGGGCGCGGAGACCGAGCCAACCGCAAGCTCAGCGACCAGGAAGTACGACAGGCAATCGCTGTTCGGACTCAGACCCAGCATGACGTTGGTCGACAGCTACGCGTGCTGCGCGATGAAGACCCCGGCCCGGAGCCCCCACCAGCGCGGACACCTGTATCTGGTCGCTCAACCCCTGGCCACACCCGCCGATGCGATGGTTGAGTTCATCACCGGCCCCAGCCTTCAAATGGAGATCCTGGCGATCGCAAGCAGCGTCACGCAGCATCTGGGCGGAAAGTGGGCGCCGACCCTGGCGTCCGCCACAAGGGCCCGACGGCGAGCAGATGGGGTTGCGTTCACCTCGTACAACGACCCCCGACGTCTCGACGAGCCGGGCCTGGTAGAGATGGTCCTCAGGGAGGACGGCTCGATCGCGCTAACGTGCGGCCGAGGCACGGACACCGTCAGCTCGCGCATGACCGAGGAGTCGGAGGCAGTCGTCTTCCCGGTCCTCGTTCTCGGGATGACACACAGCTTGATGATGATGGCCGGCCACCTGGCTGAGCGCGCTGGCGGCTACCAAGGGCAATGGGCTGTCGGAGTCCTGCTGGACAACCTCAAGAACGTGGGTCCGTTTGACGGCCGGGCCACCTGGGGGGACATGGGTGTGCCCTACAGCCGGAACGAGTACGAGCAGCTGACGACCACCACCACCTTGGAACTTGCCGAGGAGACGTCTGCGGTGGTCGAGCGGCTGCTCGGTCGGCTCATGCGAGGTCTGGGTGTGGACAGCCGGTATCTGCCGTACTCCGTGGAGTCGCTGCAGAAAGGCACACGTTGACCCCCACGGTCGCTCGATCGATAGCCCAGGTGGGGGCAGTAAGGAGGTACGGCGACAGGTCAGTGGGCCAGCGGCGTGACCAGGGCGCCCAAAGCTGATCCGTCATGTTTTTGCGACGGGTGCCGCGATGACTCGTTCAGCGAACGTCGTCAACAACCTCCCCTCCGCCGTGCCTGGCGACTGGGCGATCGTTCGCCAGGGCACGGCCGCGGAGACTGTCAGATGTCGCGGGTAAAAGTCATGATGATCCAGTCGGCTATTGCCCGGATGAGACCGGAGATTACGCCGCTGACAGCCGCCGCGGTGAGGTTGGCATGCCGGCCGTTGTCGTGATCGCGCTGGGAGTGAGACATCGCATGCTCCTGCGAAGTTGAGGAATGTCGGTTGAGCCGGCGCCGGCTGTTCCTCCACCTTGCGGGTGAGTCCAGGGACGTTGTCGGCAACGCGATGGGCAGCGACGGATGGCCACTCGGTACCTGGTAGTGGATGCTTGACGGCGATGAGTGCCGACGAGTCCCGACGGGCGTCTGTGAGCAAGCACAGACAGATCGAAAAGGTTGAGCTGCCGCCCGGACCCGCCCGTGATCTCCGTGACGCGCTGTACGACCTGTATCTACGCGCAGGTACTCACACCCTGGATGATCTCGCCGCGCTGATAGCCGCCGATGATGACCTTCCCGGCTCCCCGGGGCGGGATCCGATCAGCAGAATCGTCAGTGGTCGCGAGACCGGGAAGCAGGAGGATGTCGCGTCCCTGGCCACTGTCCTTGCCCGTCTCGATAACGGCAGGGACCGGCATCCGGCAGCGAAACGGATCCTCGAGCTTTGGATCGCAGCGAAAGCGGCACCTGCTGCGTCCGTGAGGCAGCGGTTGGGTAAGCCGGTCGGCGAGTGGAATCCCATCGACCTGGAGGTGCACCGGGCGATCGACACGCCGCAGCAGGGGGCATCGCTGCCAGTGCTCCCGGACTACGTGCCACGCGCGCACGACGTCCGGATCCGTCGGGCGGTGGATGAGGTCGCCGGGGGCAAGAGCCGAATGGTGACGTTGGTGGGCGGGTCGTCGACCGGCAAGACGCGAGCGTGCTGGGAGGCAATTCAACGTCTCGCCAAGGACGACGACCAGTGGTGGGTGTGGCATCCGAAGGATCCGTCCAAGCCAGGCGCCGCTGCTGCGGCAATCGGTGACGTCGGCCCGATGACCGTGGTGTGGCTCAATGAGGCGCAGCACTACCTGCTGCCTGCCGATCCGGCGCTCGGCGAACGAATCGCGGCCGGGCTGCGTACCTTGCTGGAGGACCCAGCCCGGGCTCCCGTGCTGGTCCTGGCAACACTGTGGCCGGAACCCTGGAGCACGTTAACCACTCGCCCGAGCCCTGGCCAGCATGACCCTTACGCCCAGGCCCGTGAACTGCTCGACGGCACCGACGTGCGAGTACGAGAGACGTTCACCAGTGTTGAAGTACGGGACTTGACAGCTCGGGCCGATCCTCGGCTGCGGCAGGCCGCCGAGAACGCCGAGGCTGGCCGGGTCACCCAATATCTAGCAGGCGTGCCGGAGCTGTTGAGCCGCTATCACAACGCAGAGGGTCCCGCTCGGGCCGTCATTGACGTGGCTATCGACGCCCGCCGGCTCGGTCACCTCATCGCGATCCCGCACTCCCTGCTAGACCAGGCCGCACCCGGCTACCTCACCGACCACGAATGGTCACAGGCGGCCGACGACTGGCTCGAACAAGCCTTGGCCTACACCGCCACACCGTGCAAAGGCGTGCCCGGTCCAGTGACCCGCATCCGCCCACGCCCCGGAGATTCACCAACCGGTCATGGGCCGACCTACCGGCTTGCTGACTACCTCGACCAAACTGGCCGTACCGAACGCGCAGGCGAGACGCCCCCCGCCAGCTTTTGGACAGCAGCCGCCACCATCACCGACCCCGATACGCTGAGGACCCTCGCCACCGCGGCAGCCGACCGGGCCCGCTACCGGCACGCTGCCCGCCTCTACCGGTTGGCGGCGGAACGGGGCGACCTTGAGGCACTGAAGATGCTCGCAGGGATGCGCGAGCGGGCCGGCGACGAGGTTGGTGCCGAGGCCCTGTACGAGCAGGCGGCCGAGCAGGGCGACACGGTCGCGGTACGGATGCTGGCCGAGATGCGGGAGAGGGCCGGCGACCGGGTTGGTATCGAGGCCGTGTACGAGCAGGCGGCTGAGCGGGGCGACCTTGAGGCGCTGACGATCCTCGCAGGGATGCGGGAGGAGGCCGGCGATCGGGCCGGTGCCGAGGCCCTGGCAGCCCAGGCGGCCGAGTGGGGCGACACAAGAGTGTTGCTGATGCTGGCGACCGGGCGGGAGGAGGCTGGCGACCCGGCTGGCGCCGCAGCGTTGTACCAGCAGGCGGCCGAAAGAGGCGACCCCAACGCAATAGTGTGGCTCGGCACGTTCTGGGAGGAGGCTGGCGATCAGGCCCGCGCCGAAAACTTTGCAGCCCAGGCGGCCGAGTGGGGCGACACGAAAGTGTTGCTGATGCTCGCAGGGATGCGGGAGGAGGCTGGCGACCAGGCTGGTGCCGCAGCCTTGTACCAGCAGGCGGCCGAAAGGGGCGACACCGACGCAATGGTGTGGCTCGGCGAGTTACGGGACAGGGATGGCGATCGGGCTGGTGCTGACGCCCTCTACCAGCAGGCGGCGGACCACGGCGACACCGTCCTGCTGCCGATACCGGCCAAAGGGCGGGAGGAGGCTGGCGATCTGGCTGGTGCTGAGACCCTGGCTGTTTTGGCGGCTGACCACGGCGACACCCGCGTGCTGCTGATGCTGGCG
>NZ_JBEZED010000060.1:4303-5483 GCF_040648675.1 Micromonospora sp. NPDC049101
GAAAGGGCGGGAGGAGGCTGGCGATCTGGCTGGTGCTGAGACCCTGGCTGTTTTGGCGGCTGACCACGGCGACACCCGCGTGCTGCTGATGCTGGCAGATGGGCGGGAGGAGGCTGGCGATCTGGCTGGTGCTCAGGCCCTGTACCAGCAGGCGGCTGACCACGGCGACCGACTCGGGCTGTGGAAGCTCACCGAAGTACGGGAGAAGGCCGGCGATCGGGCCGGTGCTGAGGCCCTGGCAGCCCAGGCGGCCTCGCGGGGCGACACCTCCGTGCTGGAGCAGCTAGCCGACCTACGGGACGAGGCCGGTGACCGGGACGGTGCCGAGGCCCTGCACCGGCAGGCGGCCGACCAGGGCGGTTCCGTCGCGCTGTGGTGGCTCGCCCGCATGCGCGAGGAAGCTGGCGATCGGGCTGGCGCGGAGGCCTTAGCGGCCCAGGCGGCCGACCGGGGCAACGACGTTGTGCTGATCGAACTGGCTGACCTGCGCCGCTTGGCCGGCGACCGGGCTGGAGCGGAGCCGTTGTACCTGCAGCTGCACGAGCGGGGCGACGAGGACGCACTGTGGACGTTGACCTTGATGCGACACGAGGCAGGTGACTGGGCTGGCGCTGAGTTTCTGGCTGCCATGGCTGCTGAGCGGGGCGACGCCAGCATCATGTTGATGCTGGCGAGGGGGCGGGAGGATGCCGGCGACCAGGCCGGTGCCGGGGCCCTGTACCGGCAGGCGGCCGACATGGGCAACTTCACGGCTCTGCGGTGGTTCATTGCGATGCTGGAGAGGGCCGGCGACTGGGCCGGCGCAGAGACCCTGTACCAGCAGGCGGTCAACTACGGCGAAGCCGGCGCGCTGGAGCGCATCGCCCAAGCGCTGGAGCGATCTGGCGACAAAGCTAGCGCCGATCGTATGCGCCGATTCGGCCTCACTGACGATGGCTCCATCGCAGACTCCCTGGACTGAAGCAGGGGTGCAGTCAACTCGCCGGCCTCCGTGGTCGTAGCGGCGGGTCGTGCGGCTGTGGCGTGGTTGAGCTGGTCTTGGACGCCTTCGAGTGCCGCGTCCGCGTCGCGGTGACGGTGGCTTAAAACTCCTAACTCTTTGAGTGTTGGAGTCGGCGCCAGCAGATGATGGCGCAGGCGAGGGTGAGGAAGGCTTCGTGGATGTCGTCGCGGATCTCCC
>NZ_JBEZED010000061.1:1887-5206 GCF_040648675.1 Micromonospora sp. NPDC049101
GGCCCTCCGTGTGGGGGCTGGGAGTCTGCCAGGCATGGCCTGGCTCCACATACCGCTGGTCCTGAGGGGCTGGGTTTGGTGTGGGGCGGATCGGGTTGTGGGTTGGTCGTTTGTTGAGAATTGCACAGTGGACGCGAGCATCTTTGTGGTCAAGTTGTCAAGGGCGAACGGTGAATGCCTTGGCACCAGGAGCCGATGAAGGACGTGGGAGGCCGCGATAGGCCTGGGGGAGCTGTCAACCAAGCTGTGATCCCAGGGTGTCCGAATGGGGAAACCTGGCACCAGTCATGTGGTGTCACCCACACCTGAACACATAGGGTGTGTGGAGGGAACGCGGGGAAGTGAAACATCTCAGTACCCGCAGGAAGAGAAAACAATTTAGTGATTCCGTGAGTAGTGGCGAGCGAAAGCGGATCGAGGCTAAACCGGCTGCGTGTGATACCTGTCAGGGGTTGCGTGGTCGGGGTTGTGGGACCCTGCTGAACAAGCTGACACTTGTTCGAGAAGTTACAAAGTTAGTGGCTAGTCGAACAGTCTGGAATGGCTGACCGTAGACGGTGAGAGTCCGGTAGGTGAAAGTTGCTGACCTTCTGTGGGTGTTCCCGAGTAGCGGCGGACCCCTGAAATCTGCCGTGAATCTGCCAGGACCACCTGGTAAGCCTAAATACTTCCTGGTGACCGATAGCGGACAAGTACCGTGAGGGAATGGTGAAAAGTACCCCGGGAGGGGAGTGAAATAGTACCTGAAACCGTTCGCCTACAATCCGTCGGAGCCTTGCGGGGTGACGGCGTGCCTTTTGAAGAATGAGCCTGCGAGTTAGTGGCATGTGGCGAGGTTAACCCGTGTGGGGGAGCCGTAGCGAAAGCGAGTCTGAATAGGGCGATTCAGTCGCGTGTCCTAGACCCGAAGCGGAGTGATCTAGCCATGGGCAGGCTGAAGCGCGGGTAAGACCGCGTGGAGGGCCGAACCCACCAATGTTGAAAAATTGGGGGATGACCTGTGGTTAGGGGTGAAAGGCCAATCAAACTCCGTGATAGCTGGTTCTCCCCGAAATGCATTTAGGTGCAGCGTCGCGTGTTTCTTGCCGGAGGTAGAGCACTGGATGGTCTAGGGGGCCCACAAGCTTACCGAAATCAGCCAAACTCCGAATGCCGGTAAGTGAGAGCGCGGCAGTGAGACTGCGGGGGATAAGCTTCGTAGTCGAGAGGGAAACAGCCCAGATCACCAGCTAAGGCCCCTAAGCGTGTGCTAAGTGGAAAAGGATGTGGGGTCGCATAGACAACCAGGAGGTTGGCTTAGAAGCAGCCACCCTTTAAAGAGTGCGTAATAGCTCACTGGTCAAGTGGTTCCGCGCCGACAATGTAGCGGGGCTCAAGCACACCGCCGAAGCTGTGGCATTCACATTTTATCCTCGCTTGGACTTGATTCCTTGTGCAGGTGTGTGGATGGGTAGGGGAGCGTCGTGCCGCGAGTGAAGCAGCGGGGTGACCCAGTTGTGGACGCGGCACGAGTGAGAATGCAGGCATGAGTAGCGAAAGAAGGGTGAGAAACCCTTCCGCCGGATGACCAAGGGTTCCAGGGCCAGGCTAATCCGCCCTGGGTGAGTCGGGACCTAAGGCGAGGCCGAGAGGCGTAGTCGATGGACAACGGGTTGATATTCCCGTACCCGCGAAAGAGCGTCCCTGATGAACCTCGTTGTGCTAACCACCTGAACTGACTGATGTCTTCGGACGGATGTTGGGGAGGCTGGGAACCTGATGGGTAGTAGTCAAGCGATGGGGTGACGCAGGAAGGTAGCTGAGCCCGGCCGGTGGTTGTGCCGGGGTAAGCGTGTAGGCCGTGTTGTAGGCAAATCCGCAACACATGAAGGCTGAGACGTGATGCCGAGCCGATTCAGGTGAAGTCAGTGATCCTATGCTGCCGAGAAAAGCCTCTAGCGAGTTCTTAGCGGCCCGTACCCCAAACCGACACAGGTGGTCAGGTAGAGAATACCGAGGCGATCGGGCGAACTGTGGTTAAGGAACTCGGCAAATTGCCCCCGTAACTTAGGGAGAAGGGGGGCCGGAGACGTGAAGCCCCGCGCGGGTGGAGCGTTGTATGGCCGCAGAGAGCAGGGGGAAGCGACTGTTTACTAAAAACACAGGTCCATGCGAAGAAGTAATTCGATGTATATGGACTGACGCCTGCCCGGTGCTGGAACGTTAAGGGGACCTGTTAGCTCTTCGGGGCGAAGCGGAGAACTTAAGCGCCAGTAAACGGCGGTGGTAACTATAACCATCCTAAGGTAGCGAAATTCCTTGTCGGGTAAGTTCCGACCTGCACGAATGGCGTAACGACTTCCCCACTGTCTCAACCACAGGCCCGGCGAAATTGCAGTACGAGTAAAGATGCTCGTTACGCGCGGCAGGACGGAAAGACCCCGGGACCTTTACTATAGCTTGACATTGGTACTCGAATTAGCTTGTGTAGGATAGGTGGGAGCCGGTGAAGTCCATACGCCAGTATGGGTGGAGGCAATCTTGAAATACCACTCTGGTTGATTTGGGTATCTAACTTCGGACCGTTATCCGGTTCAGGGACAGTGTCTGGTGGGTAGTTTAACTGGGGCGGTTGCCTCCTAAAAGGTAACGGAGGCGCCCAAAGGTTCCCTCAGCCTGGTTGGCAATCAGGTGTTGAGTGCAAGTACACAAGGGAGCTTGACTGTGAGACTGACAAGTCGAGCAGGGACGAAAGTCGGGACTAGTGATCCGGCACTTGCGAGTGGAAGCGGTGTCGCTCAACGGATAAAAGGTACCCCGGGGATAACAGGCTGATCTTCCCCAAGAGTCCATATCGACGGGATGGTTTGGCACCTCGATGTCGGCTCGTCGCATCCTGGGGCTGTAGCAGGTCCCAAGGGTTGGGCTGTTCGCCCATTAAAGCGGTACGCGAGCTGGGTTTAGAACGTCGTGAGACAGTTCGGTCCCTATCCGCCGTGCGCGTAGGATACTTGAGAAGGGCTGTCCCTAGTACGAGAGGACCGGGACGGACGAACCTCTGGTGTGCCAGTTGTCCTGCCAAGGGCACGGCTGGTTAGCTACGTTCGGAAGGGATAACCGCTGAAAGCATCTAAGCGGGAAGCCTGCTTCAAGATGAGGTATCCCACCCCACTTTGTGGGGGTAAGGCCCCCAGCTAGACGACTGGGTTGATAGGCCGGAAATGTAAGCCCGGTAACGGGTTCAGTTGACCGGTACTAATAGGCCGAGGACTTGACTACTAAGCTGCTACGCGTCCACTGTGCAACTCTGAACGAGCGAACACCCGTGAAATGTGTCCGG
>NZ_JBEZED010000062.1:0-4976 GCF_040648675.1 Micromonospora sp. NPDC049101
GTGCGGGAGACGGTTCGTTTTTCTGATGGGGTCGGGGCTTTGTTGGGCGCTGGGGTGACGGCGTTCGTGGAGTTGGGGCCGGATGGTGTGCTCTCTGCACTGGTGCGGGAACAGATCCCCGGCAGCACCGCGATACCCGTCCTGCGCAAGGGCCGGCCGGAGATGACCTCACTGGCCGAACTCCTGGCGGGTGTCGTCGTACACGGCGTGTCCGTCGACTGGCGGGCGTATTTCGCCGGCCGCGGCGGCCGTTCCGTCGACCTGCCGACCTACTCCTTCCAACGGCGCCGCTACTGGCCGCAGCCGAGGCCGCAGACCGCCGGTGTCTCCGCCGCGGGCCTGGACGCGATCGGGCACCCTCTGCTCGGCGCGGCGGTGGGCCTGGCCGGCGGTCAGGGCATGCTCTTCACGGGTGGCCTGTCCCTGCGCACGCAGCCTTGGCTCGCCGACCACATGATCATGGGCACCGTCCTGCTGCCGGGCACGGCGATCGTGGAACTCGCCCTCCAGGTGGGCGAACAGGTCGCCTGCGACGTCCTCGAGGAACTCGTCCTGGACGCGCCGCTGGTCCTCGACGAGCGAGCGGCACTCCAGTTCCAGATCACCACGGAGGAGCCGGACGAGTCGGGCCGACGCGCGTTCGCCCTGCACTCCCGGCCGGGCGGCAGTGAGCTCGACGAGGCCTGGACCCAACACGCGTCCGGCGTGCTGGCACCCGGTGCGGGACCGCAGGAGTTCCCCGCCGATCTGACGCAGTGGCCGCCCGCGGGGGCCGTCGCCATCGAGGTGTCCGACCACTACCGGGATCTCGCCGAACGCGGGTACACCTACGGCCCCGCCTTCCAGGGGCTGCGCGCCGCGTGGCGCCGCGGCGCGGAGGTGTTCGCCGAGGTGGCGCTGCCCGTGCCAGCCGAGGCGGAGGCGGCCCGGTACGCTCTGCACCCCGCGTTGCTCGACGCGGCCCTGCACGCCGCCGACCTGGGCATGCTCGGACCGCCCGGGGAAGTGCGGCTGCCCTTCGCCTGGGCCGACGTCGCCCTGCACGCCAAAGGCGCGTCGTCCCTACGGGTGCGGCTGGCACCGGCCGGTTCCTCAGCGATTTCCCTGGCGGTGTGCGACCCGTCCGGGCTGCCCGTCGCGACAGCCACCTCGGTGGCCTTCCGGGCGGGCTCGCCGGACCGGCTCTCCACAGGCGGTCAACACCGATCGCTCTACCGGCTGGACTGGAACGAGGTACCGGCGGGCACTCCCACCCAGACCGACTGGGCGGTGGTCGGCCCGGATCCGCTCGGCCTGGCCGGCGCGCTGAGCTCGGCCGCGGGTGAGGTTCGCAGCCACCCGGATCTGGCGTCGCTCGCGGTCGCCGGGACGGTGCCCGGCCTGGTCGTGCTGTGCGCCGGCACCGGCAGGGAGAGCCCGCACGAGGTGCTGAGCCAGATCCAGACCTGGCTCGCCGACGAGCGGTTCGCCGGATCCACCGCGGTCGTCGTCACCAACGGCGCTGTCCAGGCCCGGCCGGGGGAGGCGGTGCACCGGCCCGAGCAGGCCGCGGTGTGGGGGCTGGTGCGCTCCGTGCAGGCCGAGCACCCCGGCACGTTCGTCCTCGCGGACCTGGACGGCCGAGCCCCTTCGGTCGCCGCGTTCGCCGCGTCGATCGCGACCGGGGAGCGGCAGCTCGCGGTGCGCGGGGGCGCGACCCTTGTGCCGAGGCTGGCCCGTACCGCGGCGGTGGCACCGGAGGTGCCCGAGGGGCCCGCCTGGAGGCTCGTCCCGACCGGTGCGGGTACGGCCGACGGTCTCGCCCTGGAGCCCTGCCCGGACGTGCTCGCGCCACTCGGCCATGGCCAGGTCCGGGTGTCGGTCCGGGCTGCCGGGCTGAACTTCCGCGACGTGCTGATCGCCCTCGGGGTGTACCCCGGCGCGGCCGTCCTCGGCGGCGAAGGTGCCGGGATGGTCCTGGAGGTCGGGCCGGGTGTCACGGACCTCGCACCCGGTGACCGGGTGATGGGTCTGCTGCCCGGTTCCTTCGGGCCGGTCGCCGTCACCGACCGGCGGACCCTCGTGCGGATCCCGCGGGGATGGACGTTCACCCAGGCGGCCTCCGTACCGATCGTCTTCCTCACCGCCTACCACGGGCTGCGCGAGGTGGCCGAGCTGCGCAAGGGGGAGGCCGTCCTGGTCCACGCCGCGGCGGGCGGGGTCGGCATGGCGGCGGTCCAACTGGCCCAGCACTGGGGCGCCGAGGTCTACGGCACCGCGAGCCCAGGCAAATGGGATGTCCTGCACTCGTCCGGACTGCCCGGGGACCGGATCGCCTCGTCCCGCACCGCCGAGTTCGAGGCCGCGTTCCTGGCCGCGACCGGTGGCCGTGGGATGGACGTGGTGCTGGACTCGCTCGCCGGCGAGCTGGTCGACGCCTCGCTGCGGCTGTTGCCGCGCGGCGGCCGGTTCGTCGAGATGGGCAAGGCCGACCTGCGGGATCCGGACCTCGTCGCCGCCGAGCACGAGGGTGTCCGCTACCGCGCCTTCGACCTCGCCGACGTCGCGCCGGCCCGGATCCAGGAGATGCTGACCGACCTCGTGACGCTGTTCGAGCGCGGGGTGCTGGCGCCGCTGCCCACCACCGCCTGGGACGTACGCGCCGCGCAGCGGGCGTTCCGGCACGTCAGCCAGGGCCGCCACGTCGGCAAGGTGGTCCTGACCGTTCCGCCGCCGGGAGCGCTGGCCGACGGCACCGTCCTCATCACCGGCGGTACGGGCGCGCTGGGCGGCCGGATCGCCCGGCACCTGGTGACCGGGCACGGCGTCCGCAGCCTTCTGCTCGCCGGACGCGGGGGGCCCGACGCGGACGGCGCCGCCGCCCTCACCGCCGATCTGGAGGCGCTCGGTGCCCGGGTCAGGATCGCGGCCTGTGACGTGTCCGATCGCGAGGCGGTCGCGGCCCTGCTCGGGGACATACCGGCGGAGTACCCGCTCACCGCCGTGGTGCATGCCGCGGGAGTGCTCGACGACGGCGTGGTCGAGACACTGACGCCGGACCGGCTCGACGGTCTGGCTGCCGCCAAGGCCGAGGGGGCACTGCACCTGCACGAACTGACCGAGCATCTGCCACTGTCGGCGTTCGTGCTGTTCTCGTCGGCAGCCGCCACCGTCGGCACCGCGGGCCAGGCCGGCTACGCGGCGGCCAATGCCCGTCTCGACGCACTGGCCCAGACCCGCAGGGCCGCGGGGCTTCCCGCCGTCTCGCTCGGATGGGGCCCGTGGGCGCCCGGTGGCGACGGGGGGATGGCGGCCGGGCTGCGCGACCGTGACCTCCGGCGCATCGAGCGCCTCGGTGTCGTCCCGCTGGGGCCGGACGAGGCACTCGCGTTGTTCGACGCCGCGCTGGCGTCCGAGGAACCGGTGCTGGTCCCGGTCCGGCTCAACGAGCGGGCGTTGCGCGCCGGGGCACGGGAGGGGTCGCTACCGCCGGTGCTCCAGGGGCTCGTCAAGGCGGGCCCGCGGCGGGCCGCGAGAAGGGCGGCCGGGACGGCGGAGGAATCCACGGCGCTGCGCGAACGGCTGGCGGGCCTGTCGGCCGAGGCGCGTGAGAACGCACTGCTCGGGCTGATCCGGACCCAGGTCGCGGTGGCACTCGGGCACTCCTCGGCGGAACAGGTGGGTCGCGAGGCCGCCTTCCGCGAGCTCGGGTTCGACTCACTGACCGCCGTGGACCTGCGTAACCGCCTCGTGGCGGCGACCGGGGCGCAGCTGCCCGCCACTGTCGTGTTCGACCGGCCGACGCCGATCGCCCTCGCCCGGTTCATCGCCGACGAGATCGCGCCCGCACCCGGCGAGCCGGCGGCGGCGCTGGTCGGCGGGCTGGACGCGCTGGAGGCAGCCCTGGCGACGGCCGAGCCCGACGAGGACCAACGCGCCTGGGTCGCGACCCGGCTGCAGACGCTGCTGGCGAAATGGGCCGGCGCACCGGAGCCCGCGCCGGACCGAAGGGACGACGACCTGAGCGGCGCCTCCGCGGACGAGCTGTTCCAAATGATCGACAACGAGTTCGGGGCGATCTGATGACCGAGGCTGGAGTGAACGCGATGTCCGGCGGGGGAGAGCGGAGCGAGGCGAAGCTCCTCGACTATCTCAGGCGGGTCACCGGCGACCTGCGCCAGGCCCACCAGCGGATCCGCGACCTGGAGGACGGGGATCGGGAGCCCATCGCGATCATCGGGATGAGCTGCCGTTACCCGGGCGGGGCCAGCAGCCCGGAGAAGCTCTGGCAGCTCGTCCGCGATGGCCGCGACGCGATCGGCGGCTTCCCCGCGGACCGCGGCTGGCCGGAGGACCTGTACGACCCGGACCCGGACCGCGCCGGCAAGGTCTCGGCCCGGGAAGGCGGCTTCCTCTACGACGCGGCGGATTTCGACCCGGCCTTCTTCGGGCTCTCCCCGCGTGAGGCGCTGGCGACCGATCCCCAGCAGCGGCTGCTGCTGGAGACGTCCTGGGAGGCTTTCGAATCGGCCGGGATGGATCCGTCCACGATGCGGGGCAGCCGGACGGGTGTCTTCGCGGGTGTCGTCTACAACGACTACGCCTCGCGGATCAGGCAGGTGCCCGAGGAGGTCGAGGGCTATCTGCGGACGGGCAGTTCCGGCAGTGTCGCTTCGGGGCGGGTGGCGTACACGTTTGGTTTTGAGGGTCCTGCGGTGACGGTGGATACGGCGTGTTCGTCGTCGTTGGTGGCGTTGCATTTGGCGGTGCAGTCGTTGCGGCAGGGTGAGTGTGATTTGGCGCTTGCTGGTGGGGTGACGGTGATGTCGACGCCGGCGACGTTTGTGGAGTTCAGTCGTCAGCGGGGGTTGGCGGTTGATGGTCGGTGTAAGGCGTTTTCGGCGGGGGCGGATGGGACGGGTTGGGCGGAGGGTGTGGGGGTGTTGTTGGTGGAGCGGTTGTCGGATGCGGTGGCTGGTGGGCGTCGGGTGTTGGCG
>NZ_JBEZED010000063.1:0-4276 GCF_040648675.1 Micromonospora sp. NPDC049101
CCGCGTACAACGAGCTACGTCAGCCGGTCGTGGTCACCGACGTCGACGGTGCGATCTGGCGCCGTGAGTACGACGAACGCGGCAACCTGACCATGGTCACCGATCCCATTGGCGCGACCACCCGATACCGCTACGACGACGCCGGTCACCTCGCCGAGATGGTCGACCCGCTGGGAAACGCCGTTGAGGTGGCAGTCGACGCCGCCGGCCTCCTCACGCGGATCACCGACGCCATCGGCGCAGTGACTAGTTGTCGACGCGATCGGGCTGGCCGGATCACCGAGATCACCGATCCGGTCGGCGGCACCACACGTCTTGGCTGGACCATCGAGGGGCGGCTGGCGTGGCGGCGGAGTCCGGACGGGGTGAGTGAGGAGTGGACCTACGACCCGGAGGGCAACCTGGTCAGCCACACCGACCAGAGCGGGGCGACGACCGAGTTCGAGATCGGGTCCTTCGACCTCACGGTGGCGCGCACCGGACCGGACGGCGGGCGGTTCGCGTTCGGTTACGACACCGAGTTGCGGCTCACCACGGTCACCAACCCGCAAGGACTCGTCTGGTCCTACGACTACGACCCGGCCGGGCGGCTGGTCGCCGAAACCGACTTCAACGGCCGGACGCAGACCTATACGCACGACGCCGCCGGCCAGGTCGTGGCCCGCACCAACGGTGCCGGGCAGACCATTGAGCTGGTCCGCGATCCGCTGGGCAACGTCGTCGAGAGACGCACCGCCGAGGGGACCACGACCTTCGGGTACGACCCGGCCGGCCGGCTGCTCCGCGCCAACTCGTCCGAGGTCGCACTCAGCTTCGAGCGGGATCCGTTGGGCCGAGTGCTGGCCGAGATCCGCGACGGTCAGGTGGTTTCCTCTTCCTACGACGTGCTCGGCCGACGGACGCATCGGCGTACTCCCTCGGGGGTGCAGAGTGTGTGGGAGTACGACGTCAGGCATCGACCGGCGGCCCTGCGTACCGGTGGGGCTGCGGTCAGCTTCGTCCACGACGCGGCCGGTCGGGAGACTCGGCGTGAGGTCGGTGGTCTCGCGCTGACCCAGAGTTGGGACGCGAATCATCGGCTGCTCTCGCAGATCGTCACCGCGAGTTCCGCTGGGCCAGCGTCAGTGCCGGGGCTGGTCGCCCACCGGGCCTACCGGTATCGCGCCGACGGCTACCTGACCGACGTTGCCGACCAACTCACCGGCGAGCGACGGCTGGAGCTGGACCGGGCCGGCCGGATCACCGCCGTCCAGGCCGGCGACTGGACTGAGCGGTACGCCTACGACGACGCCGGCAACATATCCAGTGCCACCTGGCCGGGTGCCGCCGGCGGAGTTGGTGGTGCCAGAGGTGAACGGGAGTACACCGGCACCTTGATCAGGCGGGCCGGCGACCTGCGCTACGAGTACGACGCGGCCTGTCGGATGACGCTGCGGCAGCGCAAGGAGCGTTCGACCAAGCCGTCGACCTGGCGCTACACCTGGGACAGCGAGGACCGGTTGACCGCCGTCACCACGCCGGACGGCACCCGGTGGCGCTACCGGTACGACGCGCTCGGCCGGCGGGTCGCCAAGCAACGCCTCGACGCCGACGATGGCGTGGTCGAGCAGGTCGACTTCGCCTGGGACGGCCCACGTCTCATCGAGCAGACCCACCGCGGCGACGGCGGCGACCGGATCAGCACCTGGGAGTACGCCCCCGGCACGTTCACCCCGATCAGCCAGACCGACGGCTTCGCCGACCAGGACGAGGTAGACCGCCGCTTCTACGCGATCGTGACCGACCTGGTCGGCACACCCACCGAACTGGTCAGCCCGGACGGCGAAATCGCCTGGCAGCAGCGCACCACCATCTGGGGGATCCCGACCCACGCCAGTGCCACAGGTGCCGACTGCCCACTCCGCTTCCCCGGACAGATCCACGACTCGGAGACCGGCGCCTCGTACAACCATCACCGCTACTACGACCCCGTGAGCGTTGGCTACCTATCCACCGATCCACTCGGGCTGGTGGCCGGCGCGAGGCCGCACGGATACGTATTCAATGCTACCGCCGCAATCGATCCTTTCGGATTGGTGCCTTGCGGAACAGTGGCGCGGAACGGCTTGTCCGACGACGAATATGTCCAAGCGCGTGAGATTGCTGACGAACTTGGCGGCCACTTCGAGGGACAGAGTGCCAGCAACACGGCCGGCGTCGACGGGTTCTGGAACGGCGCCCCGGCAAGCCTCAAAGAGGTCGCGCCCGGAAGCGCCAACAACGTGAACGCGCTCAAGGGAGCGGCCGACAAGGCGCGACGTTCGATCTTGAAGACTGATTTTCGTGATCAGGGAGCGATCCTCTTCATCCGCGCCCATGGTGTCTCGATGGCTGACGCCCTCGGAATCGACCACCTGGCCAGGATGGCCGGTGGGCCGGCGTTCTCCCAGATCTCGATTCGAACTGGTGAAGGCTGGGTTCACTATGGCACTTGAGTGGAGTATCGAAGGTGGGCGACCGCTGGATCCGCAGAGCCTCGTCGAGCAGGTGAGGAAGACGCTGGAGCGCCTGGCTGATACGGCGGTCGTTCTGCGTCTCGAAGACGATGCCCAGGTGGGCTCCGAACCAGCGGAGGGAGACACGGCCTTCTCTTACGTCCTGAGTTCTGAGATAGCTGGGAGAATGTCCAGCGTCGAGTTGGTGCAATTCAACTACGATTCTTCGAGTGGCACCGGCATCGGGTATGTCACCGCGAACCGGGACAGGCGCTCGGTAGTGCTCGGGGTGATCGTCGCCGCACATTGGAATATGGCTGCTGGTGGCGACCTCTCGGGCACCGGCCTGGGCGGCAAGCGTCTCTCACCCGAGGAGTCGGAAGAGTTGCTTGCTGAGCTTTTTTATGGTGCTACCTGGGAAGACAGGGTCGAGTGGGCAGCAGGCCGGCTCGGGTGTGGCCAGGTGACCTGAACGGGTCTGCCCCGGATGAGGCGTTCCGGCCTCCGTGGCGCGGTGCGATCTGACGGCGCGAGTACGACGAGCACGGCAACCTGACCATGAGCACAGACTCGATCGTGGGCTGGGCGGATCGGGGGGAGCATGTCGTGGACGACGGTCGGGAGGAGATCGCCCGACGGGTCGAGGCGCAGGTGGGCGTCCGGCCGCCGGAGGCGCTGCTCGACGTCTGGACGGGCGTGCGGCCGGTGGACGCCGCAGCCGACGTGTCCCTCTACGGGCCGGACGAGATCGCCGAACGCAACCTCACGTACGAGATCTCGGACTACGCACCGGGCCTGCTGCTGATTGGGGACGACGGCGGCGGAGCCGGCCTGTTCGTCGTGAGGAACGACCCCGCCCCCGAGGTCGTCCTCATCGGCCTCGGGGCGGTGGGCTCTGACGACGGCACGCGTGTCGGCCGGTTGGCGGGCCTGGCTGTGGACGGCTTCCGGTCAATGAAGTCAGCCGAAGATGTCGGGGATGAGGCGGCCCCGACCGGGCTGATCGACGTTCTGGTCACCCACCGTCCCGGGATGAAAGCACTGATGGAGATCCGCAGATTGTTCCACCTCTCCCTGCCGATCAGCGCACTCACCGATGCGGGCGCCCATTACCCGATGGTGATCCTGACCGACGTCTACTACGGCAAGTACGCGGAGGCCATCGGCCGGCTCAACTTGCGCTACCAGTGCCTGGCCGTTCGCCCCCACGTCACCGCGTAGAGGCCGGCGACGAGCCGGTAGTGCCGAACAGTCGCGCGTACCCGTTGCCGATTGACTGACGTGGGCTGCCGCAGACCTGTGCGAGATATGCGACTGGTCCGCACGGCCACGAGGTGGAGGGCCTCCCGCGTCGACGCCTCGGGCGGCCGGCGCGAGCTGCGCGTCGAGCGCGCCGTTTGAGGGCGATGGTGGCGGTCGGTGGGTGGAGGCTGGTGGCGGGCGGGTGGTGCGGAAAAGCCGGCCTACGTCAGATGGCGCCAAATGCGACTGCGGTAGTGGTCAAAGCTCGTTGCGTGTCTATGTTCGAATGGCGGTAGGGCCAGCTCATCGGGGCTTGTCCTGGTTCGTGGTGCCGGGTGGTTAGCTGCCCCATGTCGGGCGCTGCGAGGGCTTCAGGCGTGTTGGCGTGGACGGGGGAGGTCCGGCGCGATGGCTGAGTTTCCGGGGCATCTGTTCAAGATGGATGGTGATCCGTCGGCGATTCGATCGTCGGCGTCGCGGTGGCAGGGCTTCGGTTCGGCGGCAACGCAGGCCGCCGCGCAGATCACCGGTTTGGACACGAGTCAGTTCGTGGGTCCGGA
>NZ_JBEZED010000064.1:0-3375 GCF_040648675.1 Micromonospora sp. NPDC049101
GTGCGGGAGACGGTTCGTTTTTCTGATGGGGTCGGGGCTTTGTTGGGCGCTGGGGTGACGGCGTTCGTGGAGTTGGGGCCGGATGGTGTGCTCTCCGCACTGGTGCAGGAGATCGCCACGACCGAGGTCGTGCCGCTGCTGCGATCCCGATCCTCCGAGAACCGCACAGTGGCCGAGGCGCTGGGTCGGCTGGCCGTCCACGGCGTACCCGTCGACTGGGCCTCCTACTACCAGCAGTTCGGCGCCCGGACGGTCGAGCTGCCGACCTACCCGTTCCAGCGCCGCCGCTACTGGCTGGACCCGACCGGATCCTCGTCCGGGGCTTCGGCCATGGGTCTGCGGCCCGCGGGGCACCCTCTGCTCGGCGCCACCGCCGAACTCGCCGAGGCCGACGGCCTCCTGCTCACCGGCCGGCTCTCCCTGCACGCCCAGCCATGGCTGGCCGACCACCGGGTGCTGGCGGCGGCGGTGCTTCCGGGCACGGCATTCCTGGAACTCGCGCTGCAGGCCGCGAGCCGGGCCGGGTGCGATCGGGTGGAGGACCTCAGCATCGAGGCCCCGCTCGTCCTGCCCGCCGACGAGGCAGTGGTCGTCCAGGTCGCCGTCGCCGCCGCCGACAGCGCCGGACGACGCGCGCTGACCGTGTACGCCCGGGCCGAGGACGCTGCCGACGGCACGGAGTGGACCCGACACGCCTCGGGCGTGCTCGCGCCCGGCGGTGCCCCGGTCCCCGAGGTGCCGCCCGCATGGCCGCCGGCCGGCGCGACAGCGGTCGACGTCGACGACCTCTACGACCGGCTGGCGGGGATCGGGTTCGACTACGGCCCGGTGTTCCAGGGCCTGCGAGCGCTCTGGCGGCGAGGTGACGAGGTCTTCGCCGAGGCACGGTTGCCCGAGGACGAGGAGTCCTCCTCCTACGCCGTACACCCCGCCCTGCTCGACGCGGTGCTGCACGCCGTCGCGTTCGGCGCTCCCGGCGCGGCGGAGCGGGCCACGGTGCCCTTCGCCTGGAGCGAGGCCCGGGTGCACGCGTCCGGCGCCTCCGTGTTGCGCGCGCACCTGGTCCCCGCCGGCACGGACGCCCACTCCCTCCAGGTCTTCGACGACGAGGGCCGCGCGGTCGTCTCGATCGGAACGCTCGCCCTGCGTCCGCTGGAGGAGGGGCGGATCCCACCGCCGGTCCCGGACGGGGAGTCCCTGCAGCGGGTCGAGTGGTCCGAGATCCCCGTCGCCTCGCCACCCGGGGAGGCCGGGTGGCCCGTGCTCGACGTGGACGGCCAGACGCTCACCGAAGGTCTCGAAGAGCTGGCGGCGTCGACCCCTGACGTCGTCCTGCTGCCGTGCCGGGTCCGCACGGGAGACCCCGTGACCGCGGCTCACGAGACCGTGGGTGAGGTCCTGGAGGTGGTCCAGGCCTGGGTGGCCGACGACCGGATGGCCGGTACCCGCCTGCTGGTGACGACCACGGGCGGTGTCGCCCTGCCGGGCGAGACCCCCGATCCCGCCCAGGCCGCGGTATGGGGACTCGTGCGTTCCGCGCAGGCCGAGCATCCGGGACGGTTCGTCCTCGCCGACGTGGACGACAGGCCCGAATCGGTACGCGCTCTGGCGGCCGTCGCCGACCTGGCGGACGAGCTCCAACTCGCGGTGCGGGACGGGCGGATCTCGGTCCCGCGGTTGGTGCGGGTGGCCCCCGGAGTCGGCACCCGAGGAGGAGCCTCCGACGGCACCGTTCTGATCACCGGAGCCACGGGCGCACTGGGCCGGCTGCTGGCCAGACACCTGGTCGCCGAGCACGGAGTACGGCGTCTGCTGCTGGCGGGTCGGAGAGGTCGGGCCGCGGCGGGCATGGCCGAGGTGGAGGCGGAACTCACCGCGATGGGAGCCGCGGTCGACGTCGTGGCGTGCGACGTGGCCGACCGTTCCGCCGTGGCGCGAATGCTCGCGGCCGTCCCGGCACCCCTGACGGGAGTCGTCCATGTCGCGGGTGTGCTGGACGACGGCACGGTCGAGTCGTTGACCCCCGAGCGGGTCTCGGCCGTCCTGCGGCCCAAGGCCGACGCCGCCTGGCACCTTCACGAGTTGACCCGCGACCTCGACCTGCGTTTCTTCGTCCTGTTCTCGTCGATCGCCGGGCTGGTCGGCAACCCCGGGCAGGGCAACTACGCGGCGGCGAACACGTTCCTGGACGCCCTGGCCCACCACCGGCACACGGAGGGACTGCCCGCCGTCTCGCTCGCCTGGGGCCCGTGGAGCCAGGAGCACGGCATGGCGGGTTCACTCGACCACGCGGGCACCGTACGCCTGGCGCGCTCGGGCATGGCCGCGCTCACCGACGACGCCGGGCTGGCCCTGTTCGACGCGGCCCTGGACGCCGACGAGCCGGTGCTCGCGGCGGTCCACTGGCAGACCGGCCCCCTGCGCGAGCCCGGCGCGACCCTGCCCGTCCTGCTGCGCAGGCCGGCCGCCCGTCGGACGGCGCGGCGCGGCCCGGGGCGCCCCGGCACGTCGTCCGGCCTGCAGCGCGAGATGGCCACCGCGACACCTGCCGAACGCGAACGGATCCTGTTCGACCTCGTCCGCACGCACGCCGCCTCGGTGCTCGGTCTCGACGCACCCGACGCTGTCGCCGCCGACCAGGCCTTCCGGGCGCTCGGATTCGACTCCCTGATGGCCGTGGAGCTGCGCAACCGCCTGAAGACAGCCACCGGGCTGCCCCTGCGGACCACCCTGCTGTTCGACTACCCGACCCCGGCGGAGCTGGTCGCCCATCTCGCCGCCGAGTTCAGTGGGGTGACCGCCACCGAAGCGGTGGCGCCGGTGACGCAGCGGGTGGACGAACCGATCGCGATCGTCGGCATGGCCTGCCGGTATCCGGGTGGGGTCGGCGACCCGCAGGACCTGTGGGATCTGGTGGCCAGCGCGGGCGACGCGGTCTCCGGGTTCCCCGTGGACCGGGGATGGGATCTCGACGGCCTCTACGACCCGGACCCGGACCACGCCGGTACCAGCTACGCCAGGGAAGGCGGTTTCCTGCACGAGGCCGCCGAATTCGATCCCGCCTTCTTCGGTCTGTCGCCCCGCGAGGCACTCGCGATGGACCCGCAGCAGCGGCTGCTGCTGGAGACGTCCTGGGAGGCGGTCGAGCGGGCCGGCATCGATCCGACGTCGCTGCGGGGCAGCCGTACCGGTGTGTTCGCCGGAGTCATGTACCACGATTACGCGAGCCGTTTCCCGTCCGTGCCGGAAGGCTTCGAGGGCTATCTGGGAAACGGCAGCGCCGGCAGTGTCGCTTCGGGGCGGGTGGCGTACACGTTTGGTTTTGAGGGTCCTGCGGTGACGGTGGATACGGCGTGTTCGTCGTCGTTGGTGGCG
>NZ_JBEZED010000065.1:0-3094 GCF_040648675.1 Micromonospora sp. NPDC049101
TCGGGTCGGGCGAGGTCGTGGCGGCGCGGGCCACCCACAGGATCTTGTTGTTCGACCCGTCCTCGCGGACCTGGCGCAGCGGATGAGCGAACAGCACCGCCACGATGTCACCGGTCTTGCCGAAGACGTGCGGGACCCGGCTGACCCCGTGGAACCCGGCGTCCGCCCAGTCGGGCAGCGACGTCGTCTCGACCGGCGCGTGACAGCCCGTCGCGGCGCTCGCGCTCGCGCCGCTCGCCGCGCTCGCCGTGGTGGCGCTCGGCGCGGCCGACCCGCCGTTGGCCGTGGTCGTGCACCCCGCCAGCAGAACCACAGACACCGCCAGCAGCGACCTGCCCCATGAACCCATCTCGACCCCTCCGGTACGCCTCGACGACTCGCATCTTCAGGACACCTGTCGCGCCCGTCCGGTTCCTAGTGCAGTGAGCGGGCGATCTCGATCGCCTCGGCCTGGGTGAGGGCGCCCTCGATCCGGTAGCTCACGTCGGCGTCCTGCCAGATCAGGGTCGAGGCGGCCAGCCGGGCGCTCTCCTGGCGGACAGTCCCGGCCCGGTCCACGTACGACAGGACGTGCGGGCCGTCGACCCACACGGCGAAGTCGCCGTTGACCTGGACCCACTCCGCGCCCGGTGGGGTGACCTCCTTGTGGAAGGACAGGTTGAGGCGACCGTCGAACGCGTCCACGCGCAGCGCGCCGCCGTCGTAGAGCAGCGTCGCCACCCGGCAGACGCCCGTCGGGCCGGGGTCGGCGACCAGCACCCGCTCAGGGGGACCCAGCTTCGCCGGCAGGCGGATCGGGAACCGTACCGCCCGCTGTGCCTCGTCCAGGCCGGCGGGGCGCTGCCCGGGCAACGGCGAGACGGCACCGCTGGGCAGCGTCGGTGCGGGCGAGGTGGCGATGCTGACGCCGGCGAAGCGCAGCAGCCCCGTCACGGCGTCGGCGACGGCGGCCCGGGTCGGCGGCAGCACCGCCACGACCAGCGCGGCGAGCGCCGCCGCGGCGAGCGGGCGCCACCGGCGCACGGGCCGGTGCAGCCGTACGCGGACGGGGGCGCGCACGTCGGGCGGCTCGGGCGTGTCCAGCCAGGCGGACAGCTCACGCAGCTCCCGTTCGAGGTCACCCATGCCGGACCTCCTCCCGGTCGAGCAGGCCGCGAAGCTTCGCCAACGCCCGGGACGTGCGCGACTTCACCGTGCCCCGGGGCCAGCCCAGCGCCGCCACCGTCTCCTCCTCGCTGAGGTCGAGGAAGAAGCGGCAGACGATCACCTCGCGGTCCCGTACCGGCAGTTGCCGCAGGGCCCGGACCAGCGCGGCGCGGCGTTCCCCGGCGAGGACCGCGCCGACCGCCCCGTCCTCGGTGATCTCCGACATCGGGTCCGCTGCCGCCGCCCGCAGGACGAGTCCGTCGCGCCGGCCCCGGGAGCGGTGCAGGTTGCGGGTCTCGTTGGCGACGATCGCGAGCAGCCACGACCGGAAGGACGACTCGCCCCGATAACGGGACAGCTTGCGGTACGCCTTCACAAACGCCTCCTGGATGACGTCCTCGGAGTCCGAGCCCGCGCCGAGCAGCACCGCCGTCCGGTACGCGGACGCGGTGTGCCGGGTGACCAGGAGGTCGTACGCCTCCAGGTCACCGGAGCGGGCGCGGGTGACGAGCGCGTCGTCGTCCAGGGGAACCTCCGTTCGGATCACACTCATGACACCGCCCACCCGCCGCGGGTTCCAGCCCTCGTCAGATCAGCTGTCTCCCATCGGGCGTGCAGCGTATTGCCAGGAATCGGTGCTGCACTGGAGGGCGTCGAGGGAAGGGGTTGGCATGAGCTGGTTCAGTCGCCGGTCACGGGGTGCCGAGGCGACCCCGACGAAGCTGGACCGGGAGGCGACCCGGGACGATCTCGCCGCGCTGGAGGCGTTCGTCACGAGTCGGCGCGGGGTGGAGTTCTACCTGGAGCCGGAGACCACCGCGACGGACACCACGGTGGTGGCGATCGCCCACGACGGCGAGTGGATCCGTCGCCGTACCGGCACACCACGCGCGGCCGGGTCCATCGCCCGCAAGCACGCGGTGCCGCTGTACGAGGCGGGCCGCACCGGCTACCCGGAACGGATGCGGGTGTGGAACCGGGCCCATCCGGAGCGCCACGCCCGCTGAGGCTCGACCGCTCAGCCGGCGCCGACGGCCGCGCGGGCCTGCTCACGTGTCATCGGCTCGGCGTGGCTGGAGACGTACCAGTGGTAGGTGTCGTCGAGCAGTCGCCGGACCAGGGCCAGGTCGAGGCCGTCTTCCGGGCGGCGCAGGTGTGCCGGCGGCGGGTAGAAGCAGTCGCCCAGCAGCATGACGCCCGAGTCCGGCACCAGCACCACCGTCGAGTCCGGCGCGTGGCCGCCACCGACGTGACGCAGCCGAACCCCGACCGGCAGCTCGGCCACGTCGGCGAAGGTCCGGCGCGGCGGCAGGACGGCGAACCCCTCCCAGGAGTCCACCGCGAGCGCCCGGGCCCGGAAGCTCGGGCCGAGGCGTGGATCGGCGCGTACCTGCTCGCGCAGATAGTGGTGACTCCACGGGCGGGCGGCCTCGGCGCGCAGCAACGGTACGGCCGACTCGTGCCCGACGATCTCCACGTCGGGCCAGGCGCAGGCGCCCCAGACGTGGTCCCAGTGGTGGTGGGTGTAGACGAGCCAGCGTGGCTGCGGCAGGCCGGCGGCGGTCAGCGCGGCCTGGATCTCCCGGGCGTGCGCGGGGCTCTGCCCAGCGTCGATCATCACACTGCCGCGCTCGTCGGCGACGACGGCGACGCCGGCCTGGACCGCGTCCGGGTCGGGATCGCCCGGACAGAGCCAGACCCGGCCGGCGAGGTGGTGGAATCGCATGGCGACGATGGTGATCGACCCCCGAGATTGATCGCGGACGTTGGGCCAGTGGCCGCCGATCCTAGGTGAGGGTGTCGACCGGCACCGCGCGGCCGGATGATCGGCGCAGGTCAGAGTCCCTCGGCCATCCTAATGAGTTCTGGGGAGCGGGCTATCCGGCAAGCTCCTGGTGGGTAGGTAGCCGCTGGCGGATGAGCACTTATGCCTCCTGGGCGTTGAGCC
>NZ_JBEZED010000066.1:0-2110 GCF_040648675.1 Micromonospora sp. NPDC049101
ACGCGGGGGTTGTCGCAGCGGGATTTGGCGCGGTTGTCGCGGTCGGGTCTGGCGGTGTTGGAGACTGCGGACGCCCTGGCCATGCTCGACGCCGCCGTGGCCGGTCCGGGCGGTGTCTTCGTCGGTGCCCGTGTCGACCCCGCCGCGCTACGGGATCGGGAGGTCCCGCCGATCCTGCGCGACCTGGTTCGTACGCCGGTGCGCCGCGCCGTCAGCACGGCCACCTCCACCGGCGCGACCGACGTCGGTCAGTTCGCCGGGTTGTCGGCCGACGAGTTGGCGGAGACGGTGCTGCGGCTCGTCCGCGAGCAGGTGGCCGACGTGCTCGGCCACGAGGACGGGCACGCCGTCGACGTCACGAAGGCGTTCCAGGATCTCGGCTTCGACTCGCTCACGGCCGTCGAGCTGCGCAACAGGCTCAACGGCGCGCTGGGGCTGCGACTCCCGGCGACGCTGATCTTCGACTACCCGACGCCGGTGGCGCTCGCCGACTTCCTGCTGACGGAACTCTCCGGCCAGGACCGGCCGGAGGCGGGGCCGGCGCTGCCCGCCACCCGCACCGACGAGCCCATCGCGATCGTGGGCATGAGCTGCCGCTACCCGGGTGGGATCAGCTCCCCGGAGGAGTTGTGGCAGCTGCTGGCCGAGGGCCGCGAGGGCATCACCCCCTTCCCGGAGGACCGGGGCTGGGACCTGGCCAACCTCTTCGACGACGACCCCGGAAGCCACGGCCACAGCTACGCGCGGTCGGGCGGGTTCCTGCACGAAGCCGGCTGGTTCGACGCTGACTTCTTCGGCATCTCCCCCCGGGAGGCGCTGGCGATCGACCCGCAGCAGCGACTGCTGCTGGAGACCTCGTGGGAGGCGGTCGAGCGGGCCGGCCTCGACCCGGCGGCGCTGCGCGGCAGCCAGACCGGCGTCTTCGTCGGCGTGATGTACGGCGACTACGGCTCCCGCGTTCGGCAGGTGCCTCGCGACGTGGAGGGTTACCTCGGCAACGGCAGCGCGGCGAGTGTCGCCTCCGGCCGGGTGTCCTACACGTTCGGGTTCGAGGGCCCAGCTGTCACCGTCGACACCGCCTGCTCGTCCTCGCTGGTGGCGATCCACCTCGCGGCGCAGGCGCTGCGCCGCGGCGAGTGCTCGCTGGCGCTGGCCGGCGGGGTGACCGTGATGCCGACGCCACAGGTCTTCGTCGAGTTCAGCCGCCAGCGCGGGCTGGCCGCCGACGGTCGCTGCAAGTCCTTCGCCGCCGCCGCTGACGGCACCAGTTGGGGCGAGGGCGTCGGCATCCTGATGTTGGAGCGGTTGTCGGACGCGCGGCGTAACGGGCATCAGGTTCTGGCGGTGGTGCGGGGTTCGGCGGTGAATCAGGATGGTGCGTCGAATGGGTTGACGGCGCCGAATGGTCCGGCGCAGCAGCGGGTGATTCGGGCCGCGTTGGCGGACGCGGGTTTGTCGGCGGCGGATGTGGATGCGGTGGAGGCGCATGGGACGGGGACCCGGTTGGGTGATCCGATCGAGGCGCAGGCGCTGCTGGCGACGTACGGGCAGGACCGGGAGCGGCCGTTGTTGTTGGGGTCGTTGAAGTCGAACATCGGGCACACGCAGGCGGCTGCCGGCGTGGGTGGTGTGATCAAGATGGTGCAGGCGATGCGTCACGGTGTGCTGCCGCGCACCCTGCACGTGGACGAGCCCACGCCACAGGTGGACTGGTCGGCGGGAGCCGTCGAACTGCTCACCGAAGAGGTGCCGTGGCCCGAGGCGGGCCGGCCCCGCCGCGCCGGCGTGTCCTCGTTCGGGGTCAGCGGCACCAACACGCACGTCGTCCTGGAGCAGGCGCCGGAGCCGGAGCCGGTCGCCGCCGCCGAGTGGCCCGACACCGTCCCGGTGGTGCTCTCCGCCCGAAACCCCGCCGCGCTGGCCGACCAGGCCGCCCGCCTGCGGTCCTTCGTGGAGTCGCGTCCCGACCTGTCCCTCACCGACCTCGCCGGTGCAGCCGCCCGCTACCGGGCGACCCTGGAGCATCGTGCGGTGGTGTTGGCGGGTGGTCGTGGGGGTTTGTTGCGGGGTTTGGGTGTGGTGGCGTCGGGTGGTTCGGGGTCGGGTGTGG
>NZ_JBEZED010000067.1:0-1518 GCF_040648675.1 Micromonospora sp. NPDC049101
AGCAAAGACATCCCAGGTGCTTAGGTGTCAAGCAGTGGCGGTGTTGGGGTGATGTGTCCAGGCGGTGGTCTCGTTGTAGGTGGTGCCGGTCTTGAGGCATCCGTGGAGGATGCCGACGAGTCGGTTGGCGAGTTGTCGTAGCGCGGCGCGGTAGCTGACGCCGCGGGCGCGTTGCTGGTCGTAGTAGGCGCGGGCTCCGGGGGACGCGCGCAGCGACGTGAACGCTTGGGTCATGAGGGCGTCGATGAGCCGGTCGTTGTGGACGAAGCGGGCCGTGACGGTGCGTTTCTTGCCGGACGCGCGGGTGATCGGGCTGGTCGCGGCGTAGTTCTTGCGGGCCTTGGCTGAGGTGTAGCGGTCGTGGTCGTCGCCGAACTCGGCGAGTACCCGGGCGCCGAGGACAACACCGAGTCCGGGTTGGGACAGGATGATCTCAGCGTCCGGGTGCCGACCAAAATGGGCCTGCACCTGCCCTTGCATGGTGGTGACCTGCTCGTTGAGAGTGACCAGCACCGCGACCAGGGCGCGCACCGAGGCGGCGTAGGCGGCGGTCACCACCGCTGGCTGACCGAGGTGCTCGGCGCGCAGCACCGCTTGAATCGCCGCCGCCTTGGCCGGGATGTCACGGCGGCGGGCGCGTTTGAGGGCCGCGCTGATCTGCGCCAGGCTCAACCGGGCGGCGCTCGCCGGATCGGGTGCCCTGGCGAGGAGTTCCAGGGTGTCGCCGGCGTCGAGGTCCTCAAACGCGGCCACCGCGGCCGGGAAGTACTCCCGTAACGCGTGCCGCAACCGCTGCCCGGCCCGGGTGCGTTCCCAGATCAACGTCTTATGCATCCGAGCGACCACCTTGACCGCCTCAGCCTCGGCACTGTCACCGGCGACCGGCCGCAGCTGGTGCGAGTCCGTGCGCACCATGTCCGCCAGCATGTGCGCATCAGCCGCGTCGCTCTTGGCCCCGGACACCGCCAGGCGCTCCCGATACCGGGCCGCCTGCAACGGGTTCACCGCGAACACCGTGTACCCGGCCGCGATCAACGCCTGCACCCACGGACCCCGATCGGTCTCAATACCGATCTTCACCTGCCCGGCTTCGTCGACACCAACGACGCCACCGTCACCGCACCACGCGCCGATCATCGCGTGCAGCTGGGCGACACCCTCGACACCCTCAGGCAGACGGGCCCTGCCCAGCCGGCGCCCGGCACCGTCCATCAACTCGACGTCATGGTGGTCCTCGGCCCAGTCATCTCCCACGAACAGCACCACATCTCCCGCCCACTCCACGAAACGAGACACAACCAGTAGCCAGCAGGAGAACCATCAGCGACCTAATGAAGCAGTGCTCACGCCACCAAACGGGCACGACATCCCATCAGCGATCAACTCTCCTCACCAACCGGCAGCGACACGATCTTTGCTCAGGACTCACCACGTCCAGGCTGCGCGAGTGCTCATCCGCCAGCGGCTACCCACCAGGAGTCTGCCGCACCCACCAGCCAACTCCCAGAACTCATTAGG
>NZ_JBEZED010000068.1:0-1511 GCF_040648675.1 Micromonospora sp. NPDC049101
TCCTAATGAGTTCTGGGGAGCGGGCTATCCGGCAAGCTCCTGGTGGGTAGGTAGCCGCTGGCGGATGAGCACTTATGCCTCCTGGGCGTTGAGCCCTGAGCAAAGATCGTGCCGCTGCTGGTCGGTGTGGAGAGTTGATCGCTGATGGGATGTTGTGCCCGCTCGGTTGCGGCGTGAGCACTGCTTCATTAGGTCGCTGATGGTTCTCCTCCTGGCTACCGGTGGTGATCGGCTCGAGAGGTGGGAGACGCGTTGCTGTTCGTGGGAGATGACTGGGCGGAGGACCATCATGACGTTGAGGTGATGGACGTGTCCGGTCGCCGGCTGGGTAAGGCTCGGCTGCCCGAGGGCATGGCGGGGATGGCCAGGTTGCATGCGATGATCGGTCAGGCGCTCGGCGATGACGTGGACGCCGAGGACGCGGCTACCCGGGTGAAGATCGGCATTGAGACCGATCGGGGTCCGTGGGTGCAGGCGCTGGTCGCTGCTGGATACACGGTGTATCCGGTGAATCCGTTGCAGGCGGCTCGCTACCGGGAACGCCTCGCGGTCTCGGGCGCCAAGAGCGACGGGGCGGACGCGCACATGCTGGCCGACATGGTGCGGACCGACTCGCACCAGCTGCGCCCGATCGCCGGGGACAGCGCGCAGGCCGAGGCGGTCAAGGTCGTGACCCGGATGCACAAGACGTTGATCTGGGAACGCGCCCGCGCCGGGCAGCGGTTGCGGCATGCGCTGCGGGACTACTTCCCGGCCGCGCTGGATGCGTTCGAGGATCTGGACGCCGGCGACACCTTGGAGCTGCTGGCGAAGGCACCCGACCCGGCGAGCGCTGCCCGGTTGAGCATCAGCCAGATCAGCGCGGCCCTCAAACGCGCTCGCCGCCGCGACATTGCGGCCAAGGCCGCGATGATCCAGACGGTGTTACGCACCGAGCAGCTCGGCCAGCCGACCGTGGTCACTGCTGCGTACGCCGCGACGGTGCGGGCGTTGGTCGCGGTGCTGGTCACCCTCAACGAGCAGGTCAAAGCTTTGCAGGGGCAGGTGGGGGCCCATTTTGGTCGGCACCCGGACGCTGAGGTCATCCTGTCCCAGCCGGGACTGGGTGTCGTGCTCGGCGCCCGGGTTCTCGGCGAGTTCGGTGACGACCACGACCGCTACGCCTCGGCGAAGGCTCGGAAGAACTACGCCGCGACCAGTCCGATCACCCGCGCGTCCGGGAAGAAGAGGACCGTCATGGCCCGGTTCGTGCACAACGACCGGCTCGTCGACGCCCTGATGACCCAGGCGTTCACATCGCTGCGCAACTCGCCAGGCGCCCGCGCCTACTACGACCGGCAACGCGCCCGCGGCGTCGGCCACCACGCCGCCCTGCGGCAGCTCGCTAACCGGCTCGTCGGCATTCTGCACGGATGCCTCAAAACCGGCACCTCCTACAACGAGACCACCGCCTGGTCCCACCACCTCAACGAAGCTGCCGCTTGACAACCAAGCACCTGGGATGTCTTTGC
>NZ_JBEZED010000069.1:0-1369 GCF_040648675.1 Micromonospora sp. NPDC049101
TACTGCAACGGCAGTAGGCGAATCGAGTTCGGCTCGCGTTCGTTGGTCTGCCTGTGACGGACGTTGATGTCGATCAGTGGCATGGCGAGTTGGACCGGTTGCATGCCCGGATCGGGCCTCGGTTTCGGCGGGCGGAACCACGGCTGCGGGCGCGTCAGTACCTGTGCGGCCTGGTGTCGGGCCTGGGCCGGAAGAACGGCTGGACCCTGGCGGAGCAGGCCGGGGACGTGTCACCGGACGGGATGCAGCGGTTGTTGCGGTGGGCGGACTGGGACGTCGACGCGGTCCGCGACGACGTGCGGGACTACGTCGTCGAGCACCTCGGCGACCCGGCGGGAGTGCTGATCGTCGACGACACCGGGTTCCTGAAGAAGGGCACCCGGTCGGCGGGGGTGCAGCGGCAATATTCGGGCACGGCTGGTCGGACGGAGAACTGCCAGGTCGGGACGTTCCTGGCCTACCGGTCAGCGAAGGGCCACGCGCTAATCGACCGGCAGCTCTACCTGCCGGCGTCGTGGACCGATGACCGGGATCGGTGCCGGGCCGCGGGGATCCCGGACGAGGTGGAGTTCGCCACGAAGGTGCAGATGGCCCGCCAGATGCTGGCCCGCGCGTTGGATGCCGGGGTGCCGGTGGGGTGGGTGACGATGGACGAGGCCTACGGGCAGTCGAAATCCCTGCGGGTCTGGTTGGAACAACGGGATGTGGGTTATGTGGTCGCGACCCGCCGCAACGACGACATGATCACCACCACGATGGGCACCGCCCGGGCGGACGAGCTGATCGCCGCTCTGCCGGCTCGGGCGTGGTGCCGGCTGTCCGCCGGCGCCGGCGCGCATGGCCCTCGCGAGTACTGGTGGGCGCGGGTGCCGGTGCGCATCTGCTGGCAGCCCGGCCGGGGGCACTGGCTCCTGGCCCGGCGCAGCATGACGACCGGAGAGATCGCGTACTACGTCTGCTACGGACCCCGCCGCACCCGCCTGCTCGACCTGGTCCGGATCGCGGGGGCACGGTGGGCGATCGAGGAGTGTTTCCAGCAGGCCAAGAACGAAGCCGGCCTCGACGAGTACCAGGTCCGCGACTGGCGAGCCTGGTACGCCCACATCACCTTGTCCATGGCCGCCCACGCCTGGCTGTCCGTGGCCCGATCCCTTACCGCAAAAGGGGATCCAGCTCCGGCGACGACATGATGATCGGCTACACCGTACCGGAGATCCGAAGACTGCTCACCGCACTCATAGTGCGATCAACGCACCCACCCGAGCACGTCTGGGCCTGGTCCCGCTGGCGCCGACGACGCCAATACCAAGCCCGAACCTGCCACTACCGACGACACGGCTACCCCTGACCAACTGCCGTTGCAGTACTA
>NZ_JBEZED010000070.1:0-1185 GCF_040648675.1 Micromonospora sp. NPDC049101
CCGGGTGTCGCCCGCGCCGCCGGCACGGGACCGTGCGACATCTACGCCTCGGGTGGCACCCCGTGCGTCGCCGCGCACAGCACCACCCGCGCGCTCTATGGCGCGTACAACGGCCCGCTTTACCAGGTTCGCCGCTCGTCGGACAACACCACCCGCGATATCGGTGTGCAGAGCGCGGGCGGCTACGCCGACGCCGCCACGCAGGACACGTTCTGCGCCAACACCAACTGCGTCATCACCATCCTCTACGACCAGTCCGGCCGCAACAACCGCCTCACCCAGGCACCTCCCGGCTACTGGCCCGGCCCTTTGCCCGGTGGATGGGACAACCTGGCCGACGCGAAGGCGGCCCCGATCACCATCGGTGGCCAGAAGGCCTACGGCGTCTACATCGCTCCCGGCACCGGCTACCGCAACAACAACACCAACGGCGTCGCGACCGGCGACCAGCCCGAGGGCATCTACGCCGTCGTCGACGGCACGCACTACAACCAGTGGTGCTGCTTCGACTACGGCAACGCGCAGACGGACGGCCAGGCCGACGAGCGCGCAATCATGGAGACTGTCTACTTCGGCGCCAACAAGCAGTGGGGCTACGGGGCGGGAGCCGGGCCCTGGGTCATGGCCGACCTGGAGTGGGGTCTCTTCTCCGGCGTGAACGCCGGGTACAACAACATCGCGCCGATCAACCACCGCTTCGTGACCGCCATGGTCAAGGGCGAACCGAACCACTGGGCGATCCGGGGCGGAAGCGCCCAGTCGGGCGGTCTGACCACCTACTTCGACGGGCGTCGCCCCAACGGCTACCACCCGATGAAGAAGGAAGGCGCCATCCTCCTCGGCATCGGCGGCGACAACAGTGTCTCCGGTCGGGGCACCTTCTTCGAGGGTGTGTTGACCTCCGGCTACCCGACCGCCGCGACCGAGGACGCGGTACAGGCGAACATCGCCGCCGCCGGGTACGCGCCGGCCGGTGGCGGTAACCCGCAACAGGGCGTCCAGCTCGTCGGCGCCCAGTCCAACCGGTGCGTGGACGTGCCGAACGGCACCACCACCAACGGCACCCAGGTCCAACTCTGGGACTGCGTCGGCAACACCGCCCAACGCTGGACCCACACCGCCGGCAAACAACTGCAGGTGCTGGGCAACAAGTGCCTCGACGCCAGCGGCCAGGGCACCACCAAC
>NZ_JBEZED010000071.1:0-1116 GCF_040648675.1 Micromonospora sp. NPDC049101
GAGGAGGTGGGTGGCGGTGGTGGTGAGGGCGGTGGGGGTGGTGGCGGAGAGGGTGATGGTGTGGGTGGTGGTGGTGTGGGTGGTGGTGGGTGGGGTGGTTGGTGGTGGGTGGGGTGGGGTGTGGTGTTGGGTGATGATGTGGGCGTTGGTGCCGCCGAATCCGAAGCTGCTGGTGGCGGCGGTGGGGGTGGGTGTGGTGAGGGGTGTGGGGGTGGTGGGGATGGTGAGGTGGGGGTTCCAGGGGATGTGGGGGTTGGGGGTGATGGTGGTGGGGTGGGGTGGGATGGTGCGGTGGTGGAGGGTGAGGATGGTTTTGATGAGGCCGGCGATGCCGGCGGCGGCTTCGAGGTGGCCGATGTTGGTTTTGACGGTGCCGAGGTGCAGTGGGTGTTGTCGGTGGGGGGTGAGGGTGTGGGTGAGGGCGCGTATTTCGATGGGGTCGCCGAGGGTGGTGCCGGTGCCGTGGGTTTCGACGTAGTCGATGTGGTGTCCTTCGACCCCCGCGTCGGCCAGGGCGCTCCGCACGACACGCTCCTGCGCCGCACCGCTCGGTGCGGTCAGGCCGTTGCTTCGACCGTCCTGGTTGACCGCGCTGCCCCGGATGACGGCGAGGACACGGTCCTGGAGCGCGAGCGCCGTGCTCAGGCGGCGTAGGACGATGATTCCGCAGCCTTCGCCGCGGACGTAGCCGTCGGCGTGTTGGTCGAAGGTGTGGCAGCGGCCGGTGGGGGAGAGCATGCGGCCTTTGCTGAGGGCGATCATGGCGTCGGGGGAGAGGATGAGGTTGGCGCCGCCGGCGATGGCGGTGTCGGTTTCTCCGGTGCGTAGTGCCTGGCAGGCGAGGTGCACGGCGACCAGGCTGGAGGAGCAGGCAGTGTCCACGACCAGGCTGGGCCCTTCCAGGCCGAGCGCGTAGGACACCCGGTTCGCCGCGAAATTGGCCGACACCCCGATCGCCGTGTACTCGTCGATCGAGTCGGGGCTCTCGGTGCTCATCCGCTCGTACTCGCCGGACCGCATTCCGATGTAGACGGCGGTGTTGGTGCCGCGCAGGCGGTGGGGGGGTAGGTGGGCGTGTTCGAGGGCGTGCCAGGTGGTTTCGAGGATGAGTCGGTG
>NZ_JBEZED010000072.1:0-1082 GCF_040648675.1 Micromonospora sp. NPDC049101
CATGGGGTGTCGCCGGATTGGTCGGTGATGTTCCCGTCGGCGCCGCGGGTGGAGTTGCCGACGTATGCGTTCCAACGCCACCGCTACTGGCTCGAGGCGGGAGCCCCCGCCGCCACCGACGCGGCCGGATTCGGCCTCACGTCGACCGAACACCCGATGCTCGGCGCCGCGGTCGCCCTTCCGGACTCCGGCGGGTTGCTCTACACGTCGCGTCTCTCGTTGGCGACCCATGCGTGGCTGGCCGACCACGCCGTCGGCGGGAATGTCCTCCTCCCCGGCGCGGCCCTCGTCGAACTGGCGATCCGCGCGGGCGACGACGTCGGCTGCGGGCTGCTCGCCGACCTCACCCTGGAGGCGCCGCTCGTCGTACCGGCCACCGGCGGCGTGCGCATGCGGGTCACCGTGGGCGAGGCGGACAACTCCGGCGCCCGCCGGGTCGCCGTCTACTCGGTGGAGGAACAGACGTCCGGCGAGGCCGCGTCGACCCTGCACGCCAGCGGCACCCTGCGCCCGGTTGCCCCGGCGGACTCCGTCGTCACGCGGCAGTGGTCGCCGGCCGACTCCGACGAACTCGACGTCACCGACCTGTACGACCGGTTGGCCGGCGTCGGGCTCGACTACGGCCCGGCCTTCCGGGGCGTACGGCGGGCCTGGCGGGACGGCGCGGACGTCCTGGCCGAGGTCGTGCTCGCCGACGAGGCGTCCGGGGAGGGCTACGGCATCCACCCCGCGCTGCTCGACGCGGCGCTGCACGCCGCTGCGTTCACCACGGACGTCACCGAGCCGAAGGTGCCGTTCGCCTGGTCCGAGGTGACGCTGCACGCCACCGGTGCGACCACCGTCCGGGTCCGGCTGTCGCCGGCCGGCACGGACACCCTCGCCATCGAGGTGACCGACGCGGATGGGCACCTGGTGCTCACCGCCGGTGAGCTCGTCCTGCGGCCCGTGCCGCAGCCGTCGTCCGCCGCGGGTAGCACGCCGTTGTTCGAGGTGGTGCCGGTGGTGGTGGGTGTGCCGGTGGTGGGTGGTGTGTCGGTGGGTGGGTGGCCGGTGTCTGGTGGTGTGGTGCCGGATGTGGTGGT
>NZ_JBEZED010000073.1:0-1076 GCF_040648675.1 Micromonospora sp. NPDC049101
GAGGTGGTGCCGGTGGTGGTGGGTGTGCCGGTGGTGGGTGGTGTGTCGGTGGGTGGGTGGCCGGTGTCTGGTGGTGTGGTGCCGGATGTGGTGGTGGTGTGGGGGGTTGATGTGGTGGGGGTGTTGGGGGTGTTGGGGGAGTGGTTGGGTGATTCGCGGTTTGTGGGTTCGCGGTTGGTGGTGGTGACGCGGGGTGCGGATGTGGTGGCGGGTCAGGGTGCGGTGGCGGGTTTGGTGCGGTCGGCGGTGTCGGAGCATCCGGGTCGGTTGGTGTTGGTGGATGTTGATGGTGATGAGGGTGGGGTGGATGTGGGTTCGTTGGTGGGGGGTTTGGTGGGGTTGGGTGAGTCGGAGTTTTGGGTGCGTGGTGGGCGGGTGTGTGTGCCGCGGTTGCGGGCTGTGCGGCGGGTGGGGGTTGAGGCGTCGGTGGGTGGTTCGGTGTGGGGGGATTGTGTGTTGGTGTCGGGTGGTACGGGTGCGTTGGGTGTGGTGGTGGCGCGGCATTTGGTGGTGTCGTGTGGGGTGTCGCGGGTGGTGTTGGTGTCGCGTGGGGGTGTGGTGGTTGGTCGGGTGGCGGAGTTGGTGGCGGAGTTGGGTGCGGATCGGGTGGTGGTGGTGGCGGGTGATGTGACGGATCGGGTGGTGGTGGGTGAGTTGTTGTCGCGGTTTGGGGTGTCGGGGGTGGTGCATGCGGCGGGGGTTTTGGATGACGGTGTGGTGCAGGGGTTGTCGGCGGAGCGGTTGGCGTTGGTGTGGGGTCCGAAGGTGGTGGGTGCGCAGGTGTTGGATGAGTTGACGCGGGATCGGGGGTTGTCGGCGTTTGTGGTGTTCTCGTCGGTGGCGGGGGTGTTGGGGACTGCGGGTCAGGGTGCGTATGCGGCGGCGAATGCGGGGTTGGATGCGGTGGTGCGGGCGCGTCGGGCGGTGGGTTTGCCGGGGGTGTCGGTGGCGTGGGGGTTGTGGGGTGAGGTGTCGGGGATGACGCGGGGGTTGTCGCAGCGGGATTTGGCGCGGTTGTCGCGGTCGGGTCTGGCGGTGTTGGAGACTGCGGACGCCCTGGCCATGCTCGACGCCGC
>NZ_JBEZED010000074.1:0-1022 GCF_040648675.1 Micromonospora sp. NPDC049101
CATGGGGTGTCGCCGGATTGGTCGGTGATGTTCCCGTCGGCGCCGCGGGTGGAGTTGCCGACGTATGCGTTCCAACGCCACCGCTACTGGCTCGACGGCACCTGGACCGGGCAGGGGATGCTCGAAGCTCCCACCCGGCTCGCCGACTCCGACGGAGTGGTCTTCACCGGTCGGCTCTCCACCGGTCGTCTGCCGTGGATCGCCGACCACCGGGTTGCCGGGGCGGTCCTGCTGCCCGGCACCGCCTTCGTCGAGCTGGCCGTGCGGGCGGCCGACGAGGTCGGCTGCGCCCTGGTCGAGGAGTTGATGCTCGAGGCGCCGCTCGTCTTCCCGGGTACCGGGACCATCGAGGTCCAGGTCACCGCCGGCGCCCCGGATGCCTCCGGCCGCCGCGCCCTCGCCGTGCACTCCCGGGCCGCGGACGCGACCGGATGGACCCGGCACGCCACCGGCGTGCTCGCCGACGGCGACGGTACGACCCCGGAGCCGCTGCCCTGGCCGCCCGTGGACGCCACCCCGCTCGACCTGACGGAGGTACGCGCGACCCTCGTCGCCCGTGGCTACGAGTACGGCCCCGCGTTCGACGGTCTCCAGGCGGCCTGGCGCCAGGACAACGTGTGGTACGCCGAGGTGAGCCTCCCCGCTGGCCTCCCGGCCGACGGTTACGTGCTGCACCCCGCCCTGCTGGACACCGCGCTCCAGCCGTTGGTCCTCGACATGACCGGCCGTGCTCGACTGCCCTTCGCGTGGCAGCGGGTGTCCGTCCGGTCGACGGGCGCCACCACGCTCCGGGCGCGACTCGTCCACGGCGAGGAGGGTGTCTTCTCCGTCGAGGTCGCCGACGGCAACGGGCACCCGGTGCTGACGGCGGAGTCCGTCGTCATGCGCCCGCTCCCCGAGCAGCTCGGATCGGCCAGTCCGTTGCTTGAGGTGGTGCCGGTGGTGGTGGGTGTGCCGGTGGTGGGTGGTGTGTCGGTGGGTGGGTGGCCGGTGTCTGGTGGTGTGGTGCCGGATGTGGTGGT